>CALIMB010000001.1 GCA_938028665.1 uncultured Thermomicrobium sp.
TTGCTCTCCTGGGCCTCAGTTCTTGGCCAGTACAATGAGGGGTCCATGGGGGTGCCGCACTGCTCGAGCTAGCGAGGTCCTGAGCTGGCTGCCCAAGACCAGGAGCCCCAGCTTATCTGGTCATCCAGGGAAAGCCTAGTCGCCTCCCAAGGAGGAGCCCATGTGGGCTCCTCCTTGGGTTCCCTCTCTACAGCCAGCGTGAAACCGCTTCTTGGACGAAGCAGGCATGAGCAGATCTCTGCCGAGCGACCTGACGGTGCATCACTGGGATTTCATCGTTCTAGTAAAAGGACTGAGTAGCCGAATGCCCTGACTGACGCTCCTCCTCGATCCCGGCTTGGGCGCAGTCGCTGCAACCCAAGCGGTTGGTTGGTGACACCAGTTTGGTAGTGGTACCCCCGCGCCTTCGGCTGTCGATTGGTGGCGGTGAGCTGGGTCCCACGGTTGTGCTGTCTGCTCGTGCGGGTACTGCACAACGTTGGCGTGGGCGGTCAAGCGTGTTTATCCGGGGACTCTCTGCTGAACCTTGACGCAGGGCAGCGGGTGCGCTATGCTTGTGCTTTGAGTGTCGGTAGTAGAGCGTACGGACGCAACCAGGTGAGGCGTGCACAGCAGCGGTAGTCCACAACCTCCGATACGGCAGATGAGCGGGCCTCTGGATTCAGCCCGAATCCAGAGGCCTTTTTTATGGGCTCCTGCACTAGTGCTCCGTGGCGGTCGTGTCATTGACCCTACCCAAGGGATGGATGCGCCGGCGGATCTCGTTATCCGTGATGGGAAGGTTGTCGCCGTTGGCCCCTGTCTTCCGCTCCCGGATGATGCACGTGTGGTGGAGGTGCAAGGGCTGGTTGTTGCTCCGGCCTTTGTTGACGTGCACGTGCACTTACGTGATCCAGGCTTCCCGGAGAAGGAGACACTGCAGAGCGGCGCTGCAGCAGCCGCCGCCGGTGGCTTTGCCACGATATGCTGCATGCCCAATACCCAGCCGCCGCTCGATACACCGGAACGTGTGCGCGACATCGTTGAGCGGGCCCGGGGGTTGCCAGTACGCGTCTTTCCGATCGGCGCAATTTCGCGCGGTCGCCGTGGTGAAGAGCTGGCCGACTTGGTGGGGATGGCTGAAGCAGGCGCAGTCGGTTTTTCCGACGACGGTGACAGCACCCGCAGTGCACGTGTGTTGCGTGCAGCACTCGAGACCAGCCGTCTGCTGGGTCGGCCAATCATGGTGCACTGCGAAGAGTGGACGCTGGCAGCGGGGGGTGTGGTCCACGAGGGACCGGTAGCGCGCCGACTTGGCCTCCCTGGAGTCCCGGCGGCAGCGGAGGAGATCGTGTTGCTGCGCGACCTGGAACTGGCACGCGTGACTGGCGGCTGGTTGCATGTTTTGCATCTGACGACAGCGCGGGGGCTCGCCTTCGTGCGCCGGGCAAAACGTGACGGTGTGCGGGTGACCGTCGAAGTGACGCCGCATCATCTTTTACTGACTGATGAGTGGGTGGCTGGGGTGCGGCGGTTTGCGGGGGAGGAGGAAGTGCAACCGCCGGGGCCGTGTCCCGATCCCAACGCGAAGGTGAATCCGCCTTTGCGGCCAGAGGAGGACGTGTTGGCCTTACGGGCCGGCCTACGGGACGGCACGATCGATCTGATTGCTACCGATCATGCTCCACACCACGAGCAGGATAAGCCCAGCGATCTCCGTCGGGCGGCATTCGGTATGGTCGGGCTCGAGTTGGCACTTCCGCTCTTGTTGCGCCTTGTCCACGCTGGATCCCTGACGCTACGGGAACTCATCGAGTTCCTTTCTTGCCAGCCAGCACGGGTATTGGGTCTGCCCGGAGGAACGCTCAGGCCGGGTTCCCCGGCCGATGTCGTAGTGTTCGATCCCGCGGTCCCCTGGCAGATCACCCGCGAGACGTTACGCTCGCGCAGCGCCAACACGCCGCTCTTGGGCCTCACGCTGCACGGGCGCGTACTCCTGACCATCGTCGAAGGGAAGGTAGTCTATGGTGATACACACTTCACGGACCGGTGCACTGGTCTTGGAGGACGGCCGGATCTTTCCGGGTACCCCATTCGGGGCGCACCGCAACGCTGAGGGCGAAGCCGTCTTCACCACAGTTATGACCGGTTATCAAGAGGTGGTCACAGACCCCTCTTTTTATGGGCAGATTGTCTGCATGACCTACCCACTGATTGGTAATTATGGCATCTGTGCCGAGGACGACCAGTCGCGCCGACCCTGGGTGGCGGGACTGGTGGTGCGTGAGTACTGTGCTCGGCCAAGTCATTGGCGTGCCCAAGGTACGCTGGGCGAGTACCTGGAGCGCTGGGGAATCCCGGGGCTGACGGGAGTCGATACCCGGGCACTTACCCGGCACCTCCGCCTGCACGGGACCATGCGTGCCGTGTTGGTGAGCGACCGCCGTGGCCTCACGGACGAAGAGCTCCGTGAGATGGCACGCCGTGCCTGGACACCGGACACAGAAGACGTTGTTCCTGCGGTCCGGGGCGAGCGTGCGACCTTCGGCCCGGTGGATGCGCCGCATGTTGTGGTGATTGACTGCGGGGTGAAGCACAACATCCTTGTCTCGCTCCGCCAGCGTGGGGTGCGCCTGACGGTGCTGCCCTATGGGGTGCAGGCGGCCGAGGTACTCGCCCTCGATCCGGATGGGGTGGTTGTTTCCCCGGGACCCGGCGATCCAGTACAGGCGCGCCGGGCAGTGGAAACGGTACGGGAGCTTGCGTACTCTGGCGTGCCGTTCTTCGGTATCTGCTTGGGCCACCAGCTTCTGGCGCTCGCAGCTGGTGCCCAGACGACGAAGCTTGCCTTCGGACACCGCGGGGGAAACCATCCGGTGAAAGATCTTCTCACTGGACGGGTTCGCATCACGTCACAGAATCACGGCTACTGCGTGGAAGCAGCCAGCGTGCCGACCGAGCAGGGCTGGCTCGTCTGGATGGTGAATGTCAACGACGGGACGGTGGAAGGCCTCCGGCATCAGGAGTTGCCAGTGCTCAGCGTCCAGTTCCACCCGGAGGGAGCACCCGGGCCGCAAGATAGTCAGGACCTCTTCGATATCTTCTTGAAACTCGTGCGGCAGCGCTGGCAGGCAAGTATGACGCAGGCAGCACTCCTTGCTGGAGAGGGGGTGTGAGATGGCTCGTGCACCAGTGGTCTCCAGTGTCCTTGTCATCGGCTCGGGTCCGATCGTCATCGGCCAAGCTGCCGAGTTTGACTATTCCGGGAGCCAGGCACTTCGGGCGCTGCGCGAGGAAGGAGTCCGCACCATCATCGTTAATTCCAACCCAGCGACCATTATGACTGACGAGGATATGGCCGATGCCGTCTACATCGAGCCTCTGACGGTGGAAGTGCTTGAGTACATCATCGCCCGCGAGCGTCCAGAGGGACTCTTGGCAACACTCGGTGGCCAGACCGGATTGAACCTCGCTGTGGCGCTGGCCGAAGCGGGGGTGCTTGATCGGTACGGTGTGCGGCTCCTTGGGACGCCGCTCGAGGCGATCCGCAAGGCGGAGGACCGGCAACTTTTCAAGGAGCTTCTGCATGAGATCGGAGAGCCAGTGCTGGAAAGTGTGACGGCCTACAGTGTGGAAGAGGCACTGCGCTTTGCCGAGGAAGCGTCACTCCCGCTCATCGTACGCCCAGCTTTCACGCTCGGTGGGACGGGCGGCGGGATTGCTTTCACGCGGGAGGAACTGATTACCCTGGTGCAACGTGGCCTTGCTGCCAGTCCAATTGGCCAGGTGCTTGTCGAGCGGAGTCTTCTGGGGTGGAAAGAGATCGAGTATGAGGTGATGCGGGATGGCAATGATACCTGTATCACAGTCTGCAACATGGAAAATCTTGATCCGATGGGTGTCCATACTGGAGATAGCATCGTAGTCGCCCCCTCGCAGACGCTCAGTGACCGCGACTATCAGATGTTGCGCAGTGCAGCCCTCAAGATCATTCGGGCCCTAGGCATTATTGGTGGATGCAATATTCAGTTCGCACTCGATCCTCACTCCGATCGGTACTATGTCATCGAGGTCAATCCTCGGGTCAGTCGCAGTTCGGCCCTGGCTTCGAAAGCCACCGGTTATCCGATTGCGCGGATTGCGGCTAAGCTGGCCATTGGACATACCCTTGACGAGTTGCCCAATCCGGTGACCGGAAAGACTATGGCCTCGTTTGAGCCGGCGCTCGATTACTGTGTGGTCAAGATTCCGCGCTGGCCCTTTGACAAATTCGCCCACGGTGATCGGACGCTTGGCTCGCAGATGAAGGCAACTGGTGAAGTGATGGCAATTGACCGTTGCTTTGAAGCAGCGTTGCAGAAGGCAGTGCGCGGGCTTGATTCCGATCAGGCTGACCTCCTCTGGGAGGATCCAACCTGGCAGGACGAGGAGGCACTGAAACACGCGCTGCGGGTGCCGACCGATCTGCGGCTCTGGGCGGTGGCTGCGGCGGTTCGTCGCGGCTGGGACCCGGATGAGATCAGTACTCTTTGCGGAATCGATCCCTGGTTTGTGCGGGCAATCCAGCGCATTGTCACCTGGGAAGGGCTCCTGGCTCGCACTGAACTCACGCCAGAGCTCCTGTGGGAGGCCAAGCGGCTTGGGTTCAGCGATCGTACAATCGCGACTCTCCGGGGTACGACGGAACGGGCGGTGCGGCAGCTCCGCCGGACCTGGGGCATTCTCCCGGTTCACAAGCTGGTTGATACCTGCGCTGCCGAGTTTGCTGCCGAAACGCCGTATTTCTACGCGACGTACGAGGACGAGGACGAGGCGCCACTGCTTGATCCCCCGAAAGTAGCAGTCATCGGAGCCGGACCGATCCGGATCGGTCAGGGAATTGAATTTGACTACTGCAGTGTCAAGGCTGCCCAGGCACTGCACCATGCGGGTGTCGCCGCCATCATGCTCAACAACAACCCAGAAACGGTCTCCACCGATTTTGACGCATCCGACCGACTCTATGTTGTGCCGCTTGATGCTGAGTCGGTACTTGATGTACTGCTCCATGAGGCAGGAGGGGATCCTGAAGCCGTTCCACCGGTCATCGTGCAATTTGGCGGTCAGACGGCGATCAACCTCGCAGGAGAGCTTGCCGTTTCCGGGGTTCCGATCCTTGGCACCGATCAGGAGGCGATCGATATCGCGGAAGACCGGAGACGGTTCGAACAGTTCCTGCGTCAGTTAGGCATCCCACAGCCACCGGGTGCCGGTGTACGAAGCCTTGAGGAAGCACTCGCAGTGGCCGAGCGCGTCGGATATCCTGTCCTCGTTCGGCCCTCCTATGTGCTCGGTGGACGAGCAATGGAGGTTGTGTACCGCCGTGAGCACCTGGAGCGCTATCTGGAGCTGGCCGGTGCCTTTGCCAGCGGCCGTCCAGTGCTCATCGATAAGTATTTGGATGGAGTTGAGCTTGAAGTCGACGCGATTACCGATGGACGTGAAGTGCTGATTCCTGGCATCATGCAGCACATTGAGCGTGCAGGAGTGCATTCCGGCGATAGCTTTGCTGTCTACCCAGCTGTTGAGCTCCCACACGAGTATGTCCAGACGCTCGTGCACTATACGACGGAGATCGCGCTTGCGCTCGGCGCGCGTGGACTCCTGAATATCCAGTTCGTGTTGCACGGGGGGACCATCTACGTTCTGGAAGTCAATCCGCGGGCCTCGCGGACGGTCCCCTTCTTGAGCAAGGTGACTGGTGTCCCGATGGTCGAGGTGGCGACGCGGGTTCTGCTCGGCCAGACGCTCGCCGAGCAGGGGTATAACGGTGGACTCTGGCCACGCCAGCCACTGGTAGCGGTGAAGGCGCCGGTCTTCTCAATGGCCAAGTTGCACGGTGTGGACGTGCAACTTGGACCAGAGATGAAGTCGACTGGTGAAGCGCTGGGAATTGATCGCACGTTCGAGGCGGCGCTGGCCAAGGCGTTCCTGGCCGCGGGACTGGTGATCCCGCGCGGGGCTCCGGTGCTCCTTAGCCTTGCGGATGAGGACAAGCCAGCTGGAGTCGAGCTTGCACGAGCCTTGGCCGAGCTTGGTTACCCGATCGTTGCGACTGAGGGGACGGCAGCCTATCTTCGCTCGCGTGGCGTACCCGTTGAACTGGTGGTGCACCATATCGGTCAAGGACATCCGAATGTTCTTGAAGTGATCCTTGATCGGACAGTACGCGGTGTGATCAATACACCGGGGCGGGATGAGGGTACGATCCAAGACGGTTTCCTGATCCGGCGCGCGGCAGTGGAGCGTGGAATGCCTTGTCTCACCTCACTCGATACGGCGCAGGCATTAGTGCGGGCATTGCTCGGTTGTACGACGTACTCGGTGCAGCCATTGCCAGCATACCGGACTCGGGAAACCGTACCGGCTTTCGTTTGAGGGGACCGATGCGCTGGTGGATCGCGGGACTTGTGCTCGTACCGGTCGCAATCGTCCTTGAGGTGTTGCATGCGCCGCCGCTGGCAATTCTGCTCACCTCGGCAGCCGCGCTGGTGCCGCTGGCAGCACTATTAGGACGAGCGACTGAGGAGGCAGCTTCGCATGCTGGCCCTTTTATTGGTGGGCTGCTCAATTCGACGTTGGGAAACGCTGCCGAGGTGATCATTGCCTTGGCCGCGTTACGTTCCGGGCTGCATGAGCTTGTCAAGGCCTCGATCTCAGGATCTATCCTGGGAAATCTGCTCCTCATCCTCGGGGCGAGCCTCCTCGTTGGCGGGCTTCGCCATGGAGTTCAGCAATTCGATGCGCACTTAGCTGGCATCAGCGCGACGATGATGACGCTCGCGGTTATCCTGTTGCTCGTCCCTGGGCTCTTCACCCTAGGTCCCACGCCGGTGCAGGGCGTTGCCGTAGAGTGGATGAGTATCGGCCTTGCAGTTGTCCTTACGGTGATCTACGTTCTGTACCTCGTCTACACACTGCGAATCGGTGGCCCGCTGACCGAGCATGCGCATGCAACCTGGTCATTACGGCGGGCGATCGCTACATTGGCAGGTTCCACGCTGGGTGTCGTGGTGATGAGCGAGCTACTGGTCGGTGCAGTGGAACCGGTCGTCGAAGCGACGGGCATCTCCGAATTTTTTCTTGGTGTTGTCTTGATCCCACTCGTCGGGAACGTTGCCGAACATTTTGTCGCGGTGCAAGTGGCTGGGCGGAACCAAATGGACTTGAGCCTTGGTATCGCCTATGGCTCGAGCCTACAAATCGCCCTGGTTGTCACGCCGGTGCTGATCTTCGCCAGTCTTCTGACGAACCAGCCGATGTCGCTGGTCTTCAATGTCTACGAGCTGGTCGCGCTCCTCGGGGCGGCACTGGTGTCTTCGCTGATCGCTGTTGATGGTCGCTCACACTGGCTGGAAGGGGCAATGCTGCTGGCGGTTTATACTGGACTTGCGGTTGGCTTTTTCTTCCTACCATGACCGTCCACTGCGGGGCAGCAGCTGCGCGGAGCGTGCCCCCAGGAGTGGTATGACGAGAGGCCGAGCCCTGTGGAAGGCTATGTTTCCGGCCGTTCGCTTGAAGATGACACCAGCATTGACCTGCGGTACAAGCTTGTGTACCCGCGTCTCGTTGGGGGCAGAGGTGCTACGCCAGGATGACCGCGGTCATGATTGACCGAGTGATGCGAGGAGCCGAGTGCCAATGGTTTCTGTGTTAGCCGACGAAGCAACAGCCAAAAAGCTGGTGAACCTCCTCGATGACGTTGGGGCGTTGTTGCACGGCCACTTCCTCCTCGCCTCAGGCCGACATAGCGATCGCTATGTTGAGAAGTTCGCCTTGCTCCGTTGGCCAAGACAGGTGGAGGAAGTGTGCCGCGAGCTCCTTTCCCGCTTGCCCTGGAGCACTATCGAGGCAGTGGTAGGGCCGACGACTGGCGGTCTCCTGCTGGCGTTTGAGTGTGCGCGCCAGTTAGGGGTGCAAGCGGCCTATGCCGAGCGGGAGACAGAGGGGAGCACGCGCCGGGTCATCCGCCGCGGAGCCTGCTTCCGGCCGGGAATGCGCGTGCTCGTGGTTGACGATGTGCTTACAACCGGAGGCTCGGTGCGTGAGACACTTCGTGCGCTCGCCGAATATCCCATCGAGATTTGCGGTGTGGCGGTGCTCGTTGACCGCTCGACCGAGCCTGTGGAACTTGGTGTTCCGCTGGTTGCGTTGTTGCGACTGGAGATCGCAAGCTGGCTACCCTCAGACTGCCCGCTGTGCAAAGAAGGCGTCCCCCTGGTGAAGCCGGGAACAACTGTGAGGGAGGCAACGCAGGGATGCTGACTGCGGTAACCTTGAACAAGCCACAGTGGGTCGTCCAAGGAGGGCCGGCAGCGCTCGCCAGGCACGCTTTCCCAAGGCGTGGACCTCGCCGACTGGCTAGGAGTATTCTTGGGGGCTCAGGAGACGTCATTTCCTGTACCCCAACACAGTGTTTCTCGAAGCGCTGCGCAACTCTGAACCGCTGTTGGCCGTGACATGGTGCGATCGAGATGGTTCCCCGCCTCCCGGTTCCAACGTACCCGGCTGCTTAGCTTGTCGCTGAAACACCTCACGTATTGCTTCTGGGCAAGACCCGCTTTGGGCGCGTGCTCGGAAGGGGCACCACACCTGGTGCCTTCGCAGATGTAGGACGACGTGCAGGCAGCTGTGAAGTGTTGCGCAGAGGGGATGATTGCCCTTGGGCACCACGCTCGTCGACGGTAGAGATCACCTTCAAAATCGCTTGGAGAGCTGTTATCGCGTGGGAAGGTCTCTTGGAACCGTGTAGTAGCGGTGACCGGTGCGCTTGGGTCACTGTGGCTAGTGACGTCGCACCAGCGCAGCGGCGCACAGTAGACACGCTTGTGGACTCAGCTGAGGCCGAGCTGCAGCGATTCTTCCCACGGAACTCGCTCCACGGTGGTCGGGCTTGAGCCGGATCGTTCTGGTGAGAAGCATTATTTGGTTGTTACTTCTGCCCACAACCGACACGGCTCACCAGGCTGTCCCATGGTGTTGGGGAAGGAGTTCACTGAGTGCGGACGTGCCCAGCCTTTGTCAGCTGATAGCGGCTGAGACTCGGTCACGCGGCGCTGAGCAGAGGAGACGAGCTCGGTGCTGGAGGGTCTCCGCTTTCGTGTCGCTCACACATCGACTGTTGTGAGCACGGGGAGGATCGCCTCGAGCAGAGTGAAGAGCTGTGGACGTGCTTGTTCGCCAATCGTCGCCACTTCTTCATGCGTGGGAATGTGGGGCTCATCAGGGAGCGCTCGGTTGGTAACCACAGAGAGCGCCAACACCCGCAGACCAAGTGCCCGTGCCATGATGACTTCTGGCACTGTCGACATGCCGACGAGGTCTGCACCAGCGAGACGTAACCACCGGAGCTCAGCTGCTGTCTCGAATGTGGGGCCGGCCACCATCGCATACGTTCCTTCGCGGAGCGTGAGTCCGCGATCCTCGGCCACGCGGCGCACCGCTGCCCGGAGCTCTGGATCGTAAGCATCACGCAGACTGAAAAAGCGCACCGGTCCGGGTGGTGGGATCAACGGATGTTGCCCTGCCAACCCAGGGACAAAGAGGTGATCACGGATCAGGACGATATCGCCAGGTTGATACGTCGGATCAAGGCCGCCGGCCGCATTCGTCAGGACGACACAGCGTACCGGGAGGTATGCCAACATGGCGATCGGGCTTGCGACCGCTGCTGCGGAGAGACCCTGGTAGAGATGATATCGTCCAAGACAGAACCAGAGCGCCACATCCTGCCAGTAAGCGAACACGAGTTCGCGGGTATGCCCGACAACCGCTGCTGCTGTTATTCCGGTGACCTCATCGAGTGGGACACGGGCGGCAATGCGTGCGTTGGCCGGTAACCCACCAAGTCCTGATCCCAGAACGATCAAGGCTATCGGTTCCACGCCGTACTGCTGGGCAAGTCGCTTTGCACGTTCAGCTGCTTGTTCCTGGTAGGGGTGTAGCAGGTTGCTCATGGTTCTCCTCTGGCTGCTGGAGGATCGTCGCAACTGTTGCGGAGGGAAGTGGTCCGCCGATAAGCGCCTCGAGTGCTGCGCGGAGCACTGCCTCGACTTGGATGCGCAAGGAGTGACTCAATGGTCGGCTTGCCACCTCGTGCCACTGGTCAGCGAGGAGGAAGCGCAGTGCCTTGACCGCGCCGACGCTCACTGGAATCTCGTTCGCAGTGCTGCCAACGCACTCCGCGCAAAGGATCCCACCCTGTTCTGGTGCGTACGCGAGTGATCCGGGCCTAAGGCGCTTGCTGCAGCGCGGGCAGTTGGAGAGTTCCGGCTGGTAGCCGAGGAGAACCAGGAGGCGCATCTCGAAGCGTCGAACGATGACGAACGAGTCGGCACCGGTAGCCAACATGCGCAGCGACTCGACAAGCAGGTCATACAGCGCTGGCTGTGGGTCGGCATCTGCTGTCGCACGGTCCGTGAGATCGGCGAGGTAGCCTGCCCAGCCGGCTCGCCACGGTTCGTGGCGGAGGCCGAGAAACGATTCGAGTAGTTGTGCCTGGGTCACCACGTCCAGTTCGCGGCCGCGTGCCAGCAGTACCTGTGTCCGGGCAAAGAGATCCAGGTGCCCGCCAAGACGGCTGAGGGGTCGGCGTACGCCCTTTGCCACGACGCGCACTTTCCCGAGCTCGCGCGTAAACAGTGTCAGGATGCGATCCGCCTCGCCAAGATCTCGTCGCCGCAGGACGATCGCCTCGGCGCGGACCAGGCGGATCCGGCGATCCTCGAAAGCGCCTGCGATTTGACTCACGCTCTCGGGTCCTCTCTGCTTGGCCGTGCCACGAGTTCAGCCCACTGGCGGGCGCGCTGGCGGAGTGCTGCCCAATCACGAGCCATGACCAGTTTCCGATCAACGAGGTGACTACCAACCGCAACCGCCACGGCACCAGCGGCAAGGAAGGCTGGCGCGGTCTCAAGTGTGACACCTCCCGAGGGGATGAGCTTCACCTGCGGGAGCGGTGCAAGCACGTCCTTGAAGTAACTGGGACCGGCAAGACTGGCGGGGTTAACCTTAATGTAGTCTGCGCCCCACTCCCACGCTGTCAGGATCTCAGTAGGGGTGAAGGCCCCGATCAGACTTGGTACAGCGTAGCGGCGACAGATCTCAATGGTCTCGCGTCGTAAAGTGGGGGTCACAATGAACTGTGCGCCGGCCAGCAGTGCCTGCCGTGCGGTTTCTGCATCGAGTACTGTGCCCGCACCGACAAGACATGATCCCTCAAAGCGACGGCGCACCTCTTCGATCGCTCGGCCGGCTTCTCGATTCGTGTAGGTGAACTCCAGGACGCGAACGCCACCTTCAAGGAGCGTTTCCGTGAGCTCAGTCGCGCAGCTGAGATCGTCCAAGCGGACGACAGCGATGAGTCGATAGGTTTCAATCCAGTTCACGTGCTGTTTCCTTTCGTTCAAGTACCATTCCCGTGGATGCCCGTCCGGTGCTCAGTGTCTTCGCTCCGGGTTGGGAGGAGGAGCAATTGAGATGGCACGACGTTTTGGTGTGGTGGCAGCGCATGACAAGCCAGAAGCAGCGCTCCTCGCCAGGCAGATCCACGACTGGCTCGTCGCGCGGGAATGTGAGGTTGCCGACGAACAAGAGCTTGCCCAGTCCTGGCGTGATCGCCACGTCGTCATTGCGATTGGCGGCGATGGCCTGATCATGCGTGTTGCGCATACCTATCCTGCAGTGCCGATTCTGGGCATTAATCTCGGACGAGTCGGCTTCCTCGCTCTGGTCGAACGAGAAGACTGGGAACGCGCGCTGACCGATCTGATCAGCGGCCACTATCACGTCCAGGAAGGACCGACACTTGCGGTTCAGCTTGAGCGGAATGGTACGGTGATCGTGGACGCCTGGGCGATCAACGACGTGGTCGTCCGCGCCGGATTCCAGCTGATTGAGCTGGAGCTCTACATCGATGGCCAATTTGTCAATACCTATCCCGGAGACGGCATGATCGTGGCGACCCCACAGGGCAGCACGGCATACTGCATGGCAGCTGGTGGCCCAGTTCTGACGGCCGGAGTACACGGCTTCGCGGTCACGCCGATCTGCCCGCATTCGCCAATCCGCATCGCACTTGTGGTTCCGGAGCAAGCGACGATCGAGCAGGTATATGTGAGTGATCGGGAGGCTCGCCTGATCATCGACGGTGATCCGGTGGTTGCGCTGCAGCGCGGAGACCTCATTCGCGTGACGCGCGGAACGCAGCTCTTCCGCCTGGTGATCCTGCCTGGAACGAACTTCTACGAGGCGTTCCGAAGCAAGTTCAACTTTCAAATCCGTCCCGAAGTGCAACCGAGTCGTAGGACTCACCATACTGCATCCCAGTCAGGCGCGCGGTAACTGGTCGGTCTCTGGCTCGGTCCGTGCCTCGCGATGTGACCAACCGGGAGGCAGGGTGGAAGCTGGCTCCTCTGGCAGGGACGATTCTCCCCGACGTTCACGAAGTGGCACGGTGCGTCCCAATACCCGCTGAACTGCTTCGAGCGGTGATCGCCGATCGCGAACGGTGAGCTCCGGTTCCTCGCTTGGTTGGGCCGCGCCGCAGTAGGGGCAGTGTGGCCAGTCCAAGTTCAACAGCCGTCCGCAAGCAACACAGAGCTGCTTGAGAGCAGTACGACAATACGGGCAGAACTGGAACTCCTCTTGCACTGGTCGGTGACATGATGGACAACGATAGACTGTCTCCAAATCCTGAATCAAGTACTCCTCTTCCAGAGCCCGTTCATATTGCTCTTCGAGTGTCTCGCGTGGACGCATGAGCAAGTAGAGTAGAACCCCAGGAACCGAGAAGAGAACCACAAGGAGGGTTGCAAAGATCTGTGCGATCACGCTCCGCGTTCGTGTCTGGATGTCCTGGAATGCCCAGACAACAAGCGCGAACCAGAGTGCAAGGTAATACGCGCCTCCCAGCGCTAGCAGCAGGTGTATTGCTTGCGCGATCACCTGTTCCACCGCGCGACCTTACCCTCCTCTCTCAGGGGATGCGCTCGAACCGCTCAACAGGAACAATGAAAACGTTGGCACCACCTACCTCGACCTCAATCGGTTGCGGAACAAAGAACTCACCCGACTCAACGATTGGTAACAGCGGATTCACGTACTGCGTTCTCGTATAGCAATTCGCTTTGATAATACGCAAAACATGTTCCAGACGAGTTGCTTCCACACCGATGAGCACGGTGACGTTTTGCTCCCGAAGAAAGCCGCCAGTGCTGCTGATGCGCGTTGCGCGGAATCCCTCTTGCTGAAGTGCCTGAAGGAGCTTTTCGGCGTCTTGCGCCTGTACCACGGCGATGACGAGCTTCATCGAGCTCATCGGCCCATCCGTTTCTCCTGCTCAAGGAACTCTACAACCGCTGTCCAGACAGCCTCGGCTACCAGCTCCGCTGCCTGCGTGGCATCAACAACCCGCCAGCGGGTGGGCTCACGCTGTGCGGCGGCATGGTACCAAGCCCGAACGCGTGCATGAAAGCTCACCAGCTCGCTGTCCAGACGTGTTAAGGTCTCGCCAGCTGCCCGACGGCGCGCTAAGCCGAGTTCCACCGGAACATCAAGTAAGAGAGTCAGGTTTGGCCACAGGTCTCCAGTTGCCACGCGGTGGAGCTCGCGTAGCCACCCTTCATCCAACCCCCGTCCTGCCCCCTGGTAGGCGAGCGTGGAATCCACATAGCGGTCGCACAACACGATCATGCCACGGGCGAGTGCTGGGCGGATCCGTCCCCAGACATGTTCAGCCCGTGCCGCGGTGAACAGGAGTGCTTCCGTCTCCGCGCGTAACGCGTTCCAGCCCAGCAGCCATTCCCGAACGGCCTCACCCAGTGGGGTTCCACCGGGTTCTCGCGTGACCAAACAGTCATACCCGTGTTCCCGCAGCCGTGTTGCCAGCGCGTGACACTGTGTTGTCTTCCCAGCGCCCTCCGGCCCCTCGAAGGTGATGAACCAACTCACCAGCCTTCGTCCTCGCGGTAGATTTCCACCCGACGGAATGGCTCGCGTCCTCGGCTGCGTGAAGCAAGGTTGTAGCGCTCAGCAAGCTGGTGCTGTAGACGGCGGATCCAGGCTTCTTGGGGGCGGAGCTCGATGCGGTCACGTGTGCCCTGTAAGACTTGATGTGCTGCGGTTTCAGCCTCGTACATCGCAGCCGCGATCCGATCCTGCGGTGTAAATGACCCTCCACCGTCATCCGTCTCTTCCGCATCGCTTTCCTCAAGGAAGCGATCTGGGAACAGGGAGCGGAAGAGATTTGCCATCTGCTGAGCGGTATTACTGCGGAGCACATAGACAGGGACACCCCGCTGCTCTGCTTCGCGGAGCACCTGCGGTCGCTTCCGGAAGTAGTTCTTCAGGGTCACCACTGCATCTGCTTCCCGCGGTGAACGGACGAGTTCCACTGGCAGGACAAGTTGTTGGATCACTTGCTCCAATCGATTGCGACTCACACCGAACGGAAAGAGCCGCATGCTCCGCCGGGTCGGCTCGACGGGGAGTGCGGACAGAGGGGTGGATGGGACGGGTGCGATCGTCGGTCGGCTGGGCGGCTGTGTACCGGGAATCCGCTGGTAGGTGCGGCGCGGCCCTGAGGGAAGCATTGAACGTTCTGCGCGGTGCTCTTGTCCGTAGAGCTCTTCGTACCAGACCGACACTGTGCCATCGGGATTCCGTTCACGAATTTCCACTCGTAACGGCTGATTGCGCAGGATGGCATCGACTGCAGCGGCGACGTCACGATGCACGGCGACACGGTTGCGGGACTGAATCTCGACAAGGACCCCAAAGGTCGGTGGAGCCTTGCGCTCCAGGATGGACTTTTGCGTCCCGCGCCGACGTGCTTCTTCATCACTCAGGGTGACAGACTGGATCCCACCAATCAGATCAGAGAGGGTCGGGTTCATCATGATGTTCTCGAGCGTATTGCCGTGAGCGGTGCCAATCAACTGGACACCGCGCTCAGCGATTGTCCGGGCAGCGGCCGCCTCGAGTTCGGTGCCGATTTCGTCGATGACAATCACCTCCGGCATGTGGTTCTCTACCGCTTCGATCATGACTGCATGCTGGAGGCTCGGCGTTGGTACCTGCATGCGGCGCGCGCGTCCGATCGCCGGATGAGGGATATCACCGTCTCCGGCTATTTCATTGCTGGTGTCCACGACGATGACCCGCTTCCGCAAGTCATCAGCCAAGACTCGGGCTGTCTCACGCAGCATCGTGGTCTTGCCGACGCCGGGTCGCCCAAGCAGCAAAATGCTTTCACCGGACTCGATGAGGTCGCGGATAATGGCGACCGTTCCGTAGACGGCGCGCCCAATGCGGCAAGTGAGTCCGACAATCTCCCCGGAGCGGGAGCGGATCGCTGAGATGCGATGGAGGGTCCGCTCGATCCCAGCACGGTTATCGTCGCCAAAACGTCCGATCCGTGCGGCGACGTACGCAATGTCCTCGCGCGTTACCTCCCGCTCGGCAAGATAGACCTCGCGATCCTCGAACCGGGCTTCAGGGCGACGCCCGAGATCGAGGACGATCTCCAGCAACTTGGCCCGATCCTCGGGATTGTTGTACTGCTGGAGCGCGTCGACAATGTCAGGAGGCAAAACTGCGAGCAGATCCTCAAGATTGTCAGTGATCGTCTGCTCCGGTGCTGCTGGAAGAATTGTTGTGGGTTTTGTCACGGTTCGCGTACTCGTCCTCCTTTTGTCTCGATTTCAGTGTGAGGTCGTGCGTTCAACCACGGCAACCTTCGGGCGTTCCCGCCGGTAGAGGGCGTGCCGCGCGTCAGCCAGGGCGGCCAGACTCGCTGCATCACCTGCCAGCGTACCGACCCGGAGCCGTCGTACGGTATAACGTGCGAGCCAAACTCTCCTCTCCTGCATCCGAAAGCCTGCGCGCTCAAATGCTTCGCGCGTGTTGGGAGCCTCTTCGGGAAGGAGCAACAGAACCTGGTCGTGCGGTCTCGCGCTGTGCCCAAGTGCATACCACACCAAATTGACTGCATCGTCTGCCGCGTTGTCAGCTGCGAGTACTTCGATGAGATGCCATGTGCCACGCGAGCGAACACGACAATAGGCTGTTGTTTCCCCTTCATTCGAGAGCAAGAATCCTCGTACACGCCATCCCGCACGCCGACCGACCTGCCACGTCGCACGGTTCCGCGCCTCCGCGAACTGCACGGGACGTGGTGTGAGCCGCTCGTAGAGGCGTTGCACTTCCCAAGCGTCAACGGCGGTCTGCACGCGGATGATTCCCTCAGGGGCGGCATGATGCCCCTCTGCCGTTGCCGTGAGAAAGACGACACGCCGAAACGGTGTGAATCCGGCCCGCTGCCACCACTCCAGCACATCCGGGTGCTCCGTCACCAACGTGTGCAGGCGGATCACTCCACGCGTCCCCGCTTCTCGAGCAATCCGGTCAAGGAATGCTCGATCACCATCCGCAGTGCCGGTTGGGGTCACCAGGCGAACAATAAACCAATGGTCGCGCCCCGGTTCGGCAACCACCTGTGCGAAGGTGAGTGGTCGCTGGTGATCGAGGAACAAGCGTCCTCCGGCAAAACTGAACGCATTGCCAAGGACGGACTGCACCAACCAGGGCCGGAACGCGGGCGGCAAGTTGACAAGGTCCCAACCATTGAATGCCGGTCGACCCGGCTGATGATCTGTCGCCCGGTGAGGCCGTCGCCATAGCACGCCGGGTCCTCCCTCGTATCCTCTCAGAGTGCGCGTCGGCCGGCGAGCGCGCGACCAAGTGTCACTTCGTCGGCATATTCCAGATCGCCGCCAACCGGGAGCCCACTTGCTGGACGTGTCACTGTAACGCCTAACGGGATGAGCTGGCGTGCCAAGTACATTGCTGTCGCATCTCCCTCGATATTCGGGTTCAGTGCCAGGATGACCTCAGTGGGGCGCTCCTCCCGCACACGCTGCACGAGTTCTCGGATACGCAGGCGCTCCGGACCAATGCCGTCCACCGGCGAAATGACACCGTGCAGTACATGATAAATCCCGTGATAGGCACCAGTTCGCTCAAGCGCCAGGACGTCCAGTGGATCCTCGACTACGCAGATCGTCTGGTGGTCCCGCGTCGGATCAGAACAGATCGGGCAAGGATCCACATCTGTCAAATTGAAGCAGCGCGAGCAGAACTGGACGCGCTCTTTGACCTCAACGATGGCTTGCGCAAGGGCCAACGCCTCGTCGCGCGGGCTGCGCAGCAAGTGATAGGCCAACCGTGATGCGGTCTTGGGACCGATTCCGGGAAGTTTGGCGAGTTCCTCAATGAGCCGAGCGATCGGCTCGACTGGACCCCGTGCGCGCACAGTCACCTCAGTCGCCGTCCGGCAAAACGCGCGTTCACACACACCAGTATACCAAAGCGGCCTCGCGGCTTTTCCCCGTTCACTCGTCCCCAAGGTAGACCATGCGGCCGCGTGCCCCTTCCGCTGGACCGACAACCCCTTCGGCCTGAAGCTGTTCCATAATCCGCGCTGCCCGGTTGTAGCCGACCCGGAGTCGTCGCTGGAGGAGCGACGTCGAAGCCGTGCCGAGCTGCCGGACAAGCTGTCTGGCCTGCTCCAACAGTGGATCATCGCCTCGGTTCGGCTCCAACGCTGCTTCTTCAAGCTCCAGCCACGTCGGGTCATAGCGTGGTTCCGGATAGAATCGTCGCCAGTGTTCGACGACATACTCCAGATCACGATCCTCGATAAACGACCCTTGCACCCGGAGCGGACGCGCGGCGTCTGGTGGAAGGTAAAGCATATCGCCACGACCAAGCAAACGTTCGGCTCCCGGCATGTCCAGAATCACACGGCTGTCAGTCTGAGAGGTGACAGCGAAGGCAATTCGTGCCGGGACGTTCGCCTTAATGAGCCCAGTGAGAACGTCAACGGATGGGCGCTGTGTCGCGATCAAAAGATGAATGCCTGTTGCCCGGGCCATCTGCGCTAACCGTACGAGCAGAGTCTCGACCTCGTCCGGTGTGGTCAACATGAGGTCAGCCAGCTCGTCGATGATCACCACCAGGTAGGGCAGCGGTTCCAACGAGGGATCTTCTTCGCGTCGTAACCGATATCCTTCAAGGTTCCGCACACCAAGCTGTGCAAACAGCTCGTAGCGGCGCTCCATCTCCTGAAGAACACGCCGCAACGCGCCGACGACTAATCCCATGTCGGTCACCACTGGACGCTTGAGATGCGGCACACCGTCATAGCCTGCAAGCTCCACCTTCTTCGGATCGATCAGGAGCATTTGGAGTTCATCCGGCCTGCGTGTGAGCAGGAACGTTGCAATAATGCTGTTGATACAGACCGATTTCCCGGATCCGGTTGCGCCAGCGATCAAGAGGTGAGGCATCCGGGTCAGATCGGCAATGACGTACTCGCCGTGCACGTCGCGTCCGAGTGCTAATGGTAATCGTGCGCGCGAACGCTGAAACGCCGCTGATTCGATGACTTCCCGCAGTCCAACAGTCGAAATCGCCACGTTGGGAACCTCGATTCCCACGCGCGCCATCCCGGGCACTGGGGCCTCAATGCGGATTGCCGGAGCTGCAAGTGCCAGTGCCAGATCATTCTGCAACTCAGTGATGCGTCGCACTTTCACGCCTGGGCCGGGCTCGAGAGTGAAAAGCGTCACAGCCGGCCCTGGATAGATCTCACGGACCCGCGCATCGACCCGAAAATTGGCGAGCGTTTCCTGAATGATCGCAGCTTTCTGCTGAAGCTCCTCTGGGTTGGGCAGACTTGCTTCGTAGCGTTGCAGTCGTTCGAGAGCTGGCAGCACATCCTCGCGACGTGCCGGAGGCTGAACGCTTGCGGCGTTCGTCGCTTTCGGTTCCGGGGTGGTCGGTCGCTCCAGGCGTGGCTGGCCGTCGTTTGTTCCCCGTTTGTTGCGTTGGCGATTCGCACTCGCGTGTCGCTGTGGGGTGATAACGGTGAGTGCTGGCTCCAGCGCTGCCGTGGCCTCTCCTTGTTGTCCTGACGCAACCGTGGGCGGTTCCAACATCGAGCTGCTGTTTACCCTTGGCATACGTCGTGCGACGTGGTTGGACAGGACACGTCCCAGCCCAATCCCTCGCGCTACCAGGGTTCGCAAGTCGATCCCGGCGACGAGGATCGATCCTGCCAGCCCGAAGGCGATCGCCAGAAGACCACGTCCGATCTCACCACCAACGAACCGCAGTAGAGTAGCGATGCCTGCCCCCAGATACCCACCAGCTTCCTCGACACGATCGGTCACCCGGGCGTCGAGCAACGCCAGCGCGCCTGTGGCATAGAGTCCAAGACCAACCATGCGTCGGGCGGTGGCTTGGCGAGAACTTGAGGCCACAAGTTCGAACGCGCTCCACCAAAAGAGGAGTGGCACAAGGAGTACGCCGCGCCCAAACAGCTGCCGGCACCCCGTCGCAATCCACCCGACCAGTCCTGTCTCTTGCGTCTGCCCCAGAAGGGCGAGCGCTAAAAGCACTCCAACGGTCGCCAGGAACAGAGCGGCCAGATCGCGCGGTAGCCGCTGTCGAATCCCCATCCCTGCCCAGCGACCGATCCGCGCGAGGTGCCGTAGCACGTTGGCTGCCAGTGAAGCTGAAGCGCGCTTGGATTCGACCGCTTGCCGCCGACCCCGCGTCCGTGCGTGCGTCATGGCATCCCCCTGCGTCCGTTCGCATGTCCGTACGCAGTATAGCAGCCGTTCAGAAGAGACGCATCTGTTGGGGCTTCTCTTGTGGGGCATCGTCCGGCATCGCGGCGGTCTCAGCGCGGGCTTGGCTGATAATCTCACCGAGCTTCTCGAAGTCCTTCTCTACCAGCTCCTTTAATGCTGGCTGATGTAATGCAGCGGCCGGGTGATACATCGGGACCACAAGGTAGTTGCCCACGCGGCGTGCCTGACCATGCACACGGGAGATCTTCTCGGTGGGGAACCAGCGGGACATGGAGTAGCGCCCGAGCGTCACGATGACCCGTGGTCGGATCACCTCAAGCTGCTCGTCCAAGTAGGGTGCACAGGCAGCAAGCTCGTCCGGTAGCGGGTCACGGTTGCCAGGAGGTCGGCACTTTACAACGTTCGTGATGTAGACCTCCTCCCGTCGTAAACCGGCTCGTTGGAGCAGTTCATTCAAATACTGGCCAGCTGCCCCCACGAACGGCCTCCCTTGCTGGTCTTCGTGATACCCCGGGGCCTCACCGATGAACATCACCTCAGCCCGGGGATTCCCTTCACCCGGCACCGCTTGCGTTCTTGTGCGCCAGAGATCACAGCGCGTACACACGCGCACCCGCTGGGCAATTCTCTCCAGTTGCTCCTCAACGCGCTGTTGCTCCACTTCCGATCGTTCCTCCCTCACCTCTCGCTCCTCTCATCGGTCCGTACTGCTTCATTTCTCCCGATCGCTTGGCTACTCCTCAATCGGTGCATGCACGGCCAGGACGCTATCCGGAAGTTCCCGTCCGTAACGCACAACTGCCTCCCAGTCCATCGGTTCCTTCAACGCGACGACCGTTGGATGGCCGGCATGACGTTGCAACCAGCGCGCCAGGATAATGGTCGCATCCAGCGTCTCCTGGTCAAGCGTCCAGGGGGGAGCCTGTTGGGCGCGCTCCCAAGACGCCTTCAGACGTGCGGCTACGTCGGCGTCGTGCTCTTTCCGATCAGCCAGGACACGTGCCCACAGGCGCCCACGGATGATCAGCAAGAAGGCCCGGTCTCCCGTCTCTGGGCACGGGGTGACGATGAGACAGGGGCGCCCAGTGATCGTGTTTTCGACCAACTGGTGAGTGAGCACAAGTTCCCCACTCCGCTGCAGGAGGTCACGGAGGCGTGCTGCGCGCTCAAAGTCCAATCGTTCGACGGCCTCCGCGAGTAGCTGTTGAGTGCGTTCGATCACTCCATGCGTATTCCCTGCGAGGTACTGCACGGCGATTTCAACCAGTGCACGATATTCCTCCGGCTCCACCCGGCCAGTACAGGGGCCGATGCAGCGTCGCAGTGTCAGCTGGAGACAGGGTCGCCCATAGGAGCGTGCGTCGCGGAAGGAGCGGTGGCAGGTGCGCAAGGGTAGCACGGTATGCAGGAGCTCGACGACCGAGCGTGCCGTAGCCGAACTACGGAATGGGCCAATGTAGAGCGCACCGTCATCCTCGCGCTGACGGGCGAGCAGGACGCGCGGCCAGGGGCGACCAACTTCGACCTTGATGTACGGATAGCTTTCGTGGTTGCGGAGCTGTGTGTTGTAAGGCGGGCGATAACGTTGGATAAACTGGCTTTCCAGGAGTAAGGCTTCAAGCTCTGAGCCCACGACGACCGTCTCAATCTCGGCCACGGACTCGAGGAGTCCGTCCATCTTGCGTGTGTAGCCAAGCGGTTGCGCAAAGTACGAGCGCAACCGCTGCGCAAGGCTCCGCGCCTTGCCCACGTAGAGCACCCGTCCGAGTGCATCGCGCATCACGTACACTCCCGGGAGTTCCGGTACACCATCGAGGAGGCGCGGATCCAACAGTGCCCGTCCGCGGGCGACTGCTTCCACAACCACTGGGCGGTGCGTGGTTTCGGTGTGGACGTCGCTTGGTGCGCGCAGATTAGCCCGTTCAGCCCGCTCGATGAGACACAAATAGAGCGTTGCCGTCGCCTCAGCATCCGCTAGTGCACGGTGTCGCACCGTGCGCGTGATCCCCAAAGCCCGACAGACCGAATCCAGATCGTAGCGGCCGTTGCTCACGCCCAGTGCCCGTGCCAGCGCCAGGACATCGAGCGCGGGATTGGGAAGCGGCCCCTGACCGATCCGCCGCAGCTCAAAGTTGAGAAAATCGAGATCGAAGCCGACGTTGTAGCCGATGACGACGCTGTCGGCCAGAAAAGCACGCAGCGCCGCAGCCACATCAGGGAACGGTGCTGCCGTCAGGAGGTCTTCGTCGCGGATACCCGTCAAGCGCACGATATACGTTGGTAACCGCCGATGCGGATTGACCAAGACAGCAAAGCGCTCCACGCACTGCCCATTCAAGTATCGAACAGCGCCGATCTCGATCACGCGGTGTCGGGTTGGCCGGAGACCCGTTGTCTCAACGTCGAGTGCGACAAAGGTGCGCGGCCAGCCCTCATCAAGCAGCAGTGGCCGATGCCGCAGTGCCCATGTCCCGTCTGGACGTCGCACGACTTCGTTGTCAGCCTCGAAGAGCTGGGCGAGGAAGGGTGCCCACAGACGGCGATTGCCGACCGAGCCGAAGAGTGCCGTAATCAGCTGCTCCTCGCTGACAATCCCACCCCTCCCAAGGAGGAGTCGCTTAGCGCGGTTCCGTAAGCGCTCGTAAGGCGTGGTGTCGGGATCGCTGACCATCCCGCTCTCCTCACCCACATCCTGCTCGTATAGTACTCGAGCTCATTGGCCTTCTTCCTGTTGCTGCATGCTGTGCCACTGATCAGCGTATACTCGCCTGCGCAACTGGGTGCGGTACAGACTCCGTGAAGGAGAACAAACATGGCCCAGCGGTCAGCGACACCGGATCGTGTTCCCCCTGAAGTGCGCAGGCGAGTAGAAGAGCTCCGGCAACTGATTCACCGGTATAACTACGAATATTATGTTCTCAATGCACCGACGGTCAGTGATGCCGAATACGATGCGCTAATGCTGGAGCTTCGCCGGCTGGAAGAACAATATCCGGAACTGGTTACCCCGGACTCTCCGACACAGCGTGTCGGTGCACCGCCGGCCGAAGGGTTCGCGACTGTTCAGCACGAGATTCCCATGCTCTCGCTCGGCAACGTCTTCGCTGACGGCGAGATCCGCGCTTGGGCCCAGCGGGTGTTTCGTCTCAGTGGCCGGTCCGACATCGAGTTCGTCACCGAGCCAAAGGTTGATGGGCTGGCCGTTGCCATTCTGTATGAGGATGGTGTCCTCGTCCGTGGTGCGACACGCGGTGATGGTTACACTGGTGAGGACGTGACAAACAACATCCGAACGATCCGTATGATCCCGCTTCGACTCTATCCGCCGGGGGGTATCGAGCTGCCGCGAATCCTGGAGGTTCGTGGTGAGGTCTACATGAAGGTGCGGGACTTCGAGAAACTGAACCGTGAGCGTGGCCAGCAGGGACTCCCCCTCTTTGCGAACCCGCGGAACGCGGCAGCTGGTTCACTCCGCCAACTCGATCCCAGTGTCACTGCCGCGCGTCCACTGCGCTTCGCTGCCTGGGATATTGGACGCTGGGAGGGAACAGAGCCACCAGCTACCCACAAGGCAGTGCTCGATTTCCTGGCCCAGCTGCAGATCCCGGTCGTCCCGGACTACCAACTCTGTCGCTCGATCGATGAAGTCATTGCTGAGTGCCATCGTTGGCAGGAGCGTCGTGATCTTCTGGAATTTGAGGCGGACGGTGTCGTCATCAAGGTGAACGATCGGGCTCTTTACCAGACCCTGGGTGTTGTTGGACGCGAGCCGCGAGGTGCGGTCGCGTACAAGTTCCCTGCTCATGAGAAGACAACTATCGTCCGTGATGTGATATGGAGCGTGGGTCGCACCGGAAAGCTCACGCCGGTTGCCATCCTGGAGCCGGTCGAGATCGGCGGGGTCATTGTTGAGCGTGCGACCCTACACAACGAGGAAGAGATCCGTCGCTTGGGGCTTTTGCTCGGTGATGCCGTGGTCGTGCAGCGACGTGGCGATGTGATCCCAAAGATTGTGGCGACGATCCCGCAACGTCGCGATGGCGACGAGCAGCCAATCGAGATTCCACAACAGTGCCCGGTGTGCGGTGCGCATACGGTGCGGTTGGAGGGAGAAGTCGACCGCTACTGCGCAAATCCCAATTGCCCAGCCCGCTTGAAAGCGTCGATCCGCCAATTCGCCTCGCGGAATGCGATGGATATTGAGGGGCTCGGCGAGAAAATCTCCGATCTTTTTGTCGATCTGGGTCTCGTGCGTTCGCTCCCAGATCTCTATACCATCGACTGGAAGCGGGTACTGGAGCTGGAGGGGTTCGGACCCAAGAAGGTCGAGAATCTGCGTCAGGCGATCGAAGCGAGTAAGCAACGACCCTTTGCTCGTTTTCTCTTTGGTCTTGGGATCAGGCATGTCGGCGAGCGGAATGCGCAACTCTTAGCCGAGCGTTTCCGCTCGATCGATCGTTTGCTGCGCGCGACACTCGACGAGCTCCTGGAGATTCCAGGATTCGGTCCGGCTCTCGCTCAATCGGTCTTTGAGTTCTTCCGGGAGCCGAAGAATCGCGAAATGATTGAACGATTCCGGCAGCTCGGCGTTCGGATGGCTGAAGAAGAAGGTGCGATGCCAGCACCAGCGCGTGGGCCGCTTGTCGGTAAGACTGTCGTGCTCACCGGCCGGCTGGAGACGCTGACGCGCAGCCAAGCAGAGGAGCTGCTGCGACGCGCCGGAGCGCACGTGACCGAGAGTGTCTCACGAAAGACGGATTATGTCTTTGCCGGCGCTGAACCGGGAAGCAAATATGTGCGCGCGCAGCAGCTTGGCCTTCCCATCCTCAGCGAAGAGGACTTACTCCGCATGCTGCGCGAGTCGGGTATCGAGGTCGAGACCCCTATCCGCTCATCGGACTGAGTGGTGGTTCCAGTGGAAAGGGTGCTTTCGTCTACGTCCAGCAGAGTGCTGCGGAGACGGTGGGCGAGATATCGGACGTTGTGCCGAGATTCTCAATGCTATACAGAGCCGGCTTGGTCCCCTCGAGTGTGTGCTCGGCACCACGTGGGCGAATTGCAGTGGGGGATTCTTCTCCTGCAGCATCCTCTGGGGGGGCGAGCTTTTTGGGCTAAAGAGGCGGCGCTCGCGGGAAGGACGACTGGCCATGATGGTACTACCGGGGGTAGCGGTCGGGAGTGTATCGAGACAAGGAGGGGACTTGGAAAGAGGGGAAGAGTGGTTGCGAATGGGGTTGCAGAATGGGGGGAGGGGTGATACACTGTATTGTCGTTGCCCGTGAGGTTGCTACGGGCTGTTGGGGGGTGATCGTTCTCAAGTAAATGGAGGTCCGTGGGGAGTGAAGAGCCTGGGTCGACACGTCATTGTCGAACTCTGGGGTTGCAAGAACATCGACTCCCTGCAGGCGGTCGAAGAGGCCATCCGCGATGCAGTCGCGGCAACCAATGCGACGTTGCGCGACCTGCAGGTTTTTCCCTGGGAGCCGTACAACGGAGTGAGTGGGATCGCGATCCTGTCGGAGTCGCACCTGAGCATCCACACCTGGCCGGAGCTCGGGTATGCGGCAGTTGATGTCTTCACGTGTGGTGAGCATACTGACCCGGAGGCGGCGATCCCCGTTCTGCGGGAGCGGTTCCAGCCGCAGCGGATGGAAGTGCTGCAGGTGAGTAGGGGGATGATCGTTGATTGACGGAGGACTCTGGCATACGGACGATCCGGAGGTTCCTAGCCAGCGCGTTTTCCTGCAGGTGCGTGACGTCCTGTATCGGGGTACGTCCCCCTACCAGGAGATCGCGATCATCGAGACGGTCCTCTTCGGCCGCGCGCTGGTGCTAAACAATGTGCTCCAGACGGCGGAGCGCGACGAGTTCTGCTACCACGAGATGCTCGTCCATCCGGCGATGATTGCGCATCCGAATCCTCGCCGGGTGCTCATCATCGGCGGTGGAGACGGTGGTGCGCTCCGGCGGGTGCTGCAGCATCCGATGGAACACGTCACAATGGTGGAAATCGACGAGCAGGTCGTCCAGGCCTGCCGTGCACATCTCTGGGGTGTGCATCATGGGGCGTTCGACGATCCACGGGTGGAGCTGCGCTTTGAGGATGGATTTGCCTACGTCGCACGCCGACCGGCGACGTATGATGTCATTATCGTCGATGGTCCAGACCCTCTAGGTGACACGCCCGGGATGGTACTCTTCTCCTCCGACTTCTACCACAGGCTTGCGGAGATGCTTGCGCCAGGTGGGTTAGTGGTGCAGCAGACGGAGTCACCGATGCTGCTCCCGATCCAGACGGCAGCTACTCATCTCCACCTGCGCGAGGTGCTCCCCATTGTCCGCACCTATTTGACGACAGTACAGTCCTACGACAGTTTTTGGAGCTTTACTGTGGCTTCGCGCGATGTCGATCCGGCGGCGCTCGAGGTGGAAACAGTTGCTGCGCGCATGAAGGCACGCGGAATCAATGACTGCCAGTACTACTCGCCGGAAATCCATTGGGCTGCGTTCCGCTTGCCGCCCTTCCTCCAACGTTTCCTTGAGGACTCGCTCGCGCTCGGGCGGCCAGCGGACTCTCATCCGCTATTGCCGGAAGCAGCAGTTCGGCGGCCGACAGCCTGAAGTGGGACATCAAGAGAGAACTCGTCGGCGGGATGGCAGCAGTCGGCGTCATCCCGCCTCTTTTGTTGGCTATCATGCGGTGCCGCGCCAAGCTTGGCATCAGGGATTGATGAAGTAGCTTTGACAGGCGCGATCGATCAGGTCAGGTGTGAGGCGTGGTTCGCGTCCAAGGTAGCGAGCTGCGCCTACCAAGGCGCGCAAGATGTCTCGTGGGTGACATGCGCGGAGTTCTCGCTTTCCGACGTAGTACGTTCGTAAGAGGTAGGCGAGCCCCTGTGGATCGAACGGTACACCGAGTTCCTCGCACTGTGCACGGAAAATTTCAGCAAACTGTTGGACTGTTGGGTTGCCAAGATGGATCTTGTTTGGAATCCGTCGCAAGAACGCCTCATCGACGAGATCGTTTGGCTGAAGATTTGTGGAGAAGATGACCAGCCCCTCAAAGGGCACCTCGATTTGCTTCCCCGTGTGCAGGGTGAGGATATCGATCCGTTGTTCCAACGGAACGATCCAGCGATTCAGTAGAGCTCGTGGCGAGACCCGCTGCCGGCCAAAATCGTCGATGAGGAGCACACCATTGTTCGCTCGCAGCTGGAGCGGAACCTCGTAGAAACGATTCCGTTCATCGTAGATCAGGTCGAGCTGTTCGAGCGTCAGTTCTCCACCTACCTGAATGAGCGGCCGCTCACAAAGAACCCAGCGGCGGTCACCAGCAGGTTGTTCAGCTACAGGATGATGGTGGTGCCGATCGAAGACCCGAATGATTTGCGAATCAGCCAGGATGGCGTGCGGAACGAATACGGCCCCGCCGTACATTGCGACGACACGTTGGGCCAAAGCAGTCTTGCCGTTGCCCGGCTTTCCAAAGAGGAAGATCGCTTGGCCGCTATTCAGCGCTTGCCCAATCTGATCGAGCACTGGTTCCGAGAAGACAAGTCGTCCTAAGGCTTGTCGAATCGCCTGCGGCGTTACGGGGATGTGTCGGAGACTCTGCGTAGTGACAACAGATCGGTACTGTCCGATCGGGACCGGAGCCGGGCCAATGTAACCGTTCCGAGCTAGGTACTCCTGCGCGCGATGGTGCCCTTTGGTCGTGAGAGCATACCGGTAGGCTAATTCCCCAATCCCGTTACTCCCGGTTACCTCAATCAGCTCTTCACGCTTGGCCTGGCTCAGTGCTCGCTCAAGCGATCCCGTATAGGGCAGACAGAGCGTATCAACCAAATCACGTGCCGTCTGAGAACCGTGCGCGTAGAGGAGCTTGAGCACCAATTCGACCACGAGCTGGAGATCAAGCCCCGCCTCTTCGAGGTTTGCCGGTTGCGGAATCGTCAGGACAGCATGTTTCCGAGTGCCGACGGTCATATCGTTGGCTGCTCCGACTCCCGTGTCTCTGCTCCCTTAAAATCACATCGGCACAGCGGCAACACCCCAAGAGGGCAGCCTGCCACCCAGCTATCCTAGCCATGATGTCTCATCCCGGCGGGGGAAGAACTACTTGCTCTCCCTCCCCTAGCCCGGCAGCCACCTCCACCATCCCACCACTCCGGAGACCAAGTGTGACTTCCCGGTCCTCACGCTTCCCGTTGCGGACGACGGTTACAAAGGCACGCTCACCCACAATCCGTACCGCCCGCTCTGGAACGAGCACCACGTTGTGGCGGACGACCGCAGCGACATGGATCGTGGCGGTCATACCAGGTCGTAGACCATCTGTGGTATCGATGAGACGGGCGGTGAGGGGAAAACCGACAACGCCGGCTTGCTGCGTGGCGGTCCGCCCTAGTGCGACGACCTTGCCCCGTCCTTCCCATCCAGGCAGCGCATCGACGGTCACCCGGACATCCTGTACCGCTTCAACATAGCCGGCATCGACTTCATCGACGGTCGCTGAGACTCCAAGAGCATGGGGATCGGCTATCCGGAGAAGAATGCTTCCTCCTCCGACCGGTGCTCCTTCAGCGACGATGACTTCGGTGACGATACCATCGATCGGGGCAAGAACATACTTTTCGGCGAGACGTGCGGTTGCCTCACGATACGCTTCGGCAGCATCACGTCGCTGCTGTTCGGCGCGTAGCCGAACATCGAGCGGCGTGTTGCTGGCCTCGGCCTGTGCGAGAGCTGCCTCGGCTTGGCGGAGCTGCTGCTCTGCCTGCTGCAGCCGCGCCCTGAGGGGTGTGTCATCGAGGACGGCCACAATATCTCCGGTCCGGACCGCATCTCCCAGCGAGACGGGAAGGATTTGAACACGCGTGTCGAATGTGGCCCGAACGGGCACTGTGCGGAGGGAAACGATCCGTCCGGGAAACTCGAGTGAGCCGGTCAGATCACCGCGTTGCACTGTCCAGAGTGCCTCGCTCGGCCTTCGCACAGACAACACAAGTGCGAGTGCTCCGATCGCAAGGAGGCTCAGTGCGAGGAGAATCCACCGCCGGCGCCCTTTACTCATAGCGGAGCACCTCGACGGGGCGGAGTCGTGCCGCTACACTCGCCGGGAGGATAATGGTGAGGCCAGCGCTCAGGAGCGTGACACCGATCAGCAGGACGATGGAGGAAGCGTCAACACTCAGCGGAACGCGAAAAAGCTGGATGCTCACCATGCGCAGCGTCAACAGCCCGACGCCAAGGCCAAGGACACTCGCCACAAGAGCGCCACTCCCGACGATGACCAGTGCTTGACCAAAGAGCAGTGTGAGGAGCGTGTGCCGATCGCTTCCGATAGTTCGTAGGACCCCAAATTCGCGACGCCGCTCAGTCACATCGAGCAGTAGTGCATTGGTGACACCAAAGAGGGCGGTGAGCCCGACTACCAAGACGACGGCCCTAGCAAGGATGGTGAGGATAGCCAAAACACGCTCGGTTGCAGCGCGATCTTCTGCCATCAGCAGCGTGAGGGGGCGTACGGCTCGCTCGCGCTGTTCAAGGTAGTCCAAGGCTGCCGCGGCTTCCGTAGGCGTTGCCGGCCAGAAGCGAATGGCGAAAAGCGCAGTACGCTCGTCTCGACCAAGCAGCCGCGCCAGCTCGCTTCGGTCGACGAATACCTTGCCGATCGCTGTCGCTCCAAGATAGGTGCTCTCATCGTCGACGATGCCGATCACCCGTACCGGAACACGCCGTGGGCCGAGGTCAAGAGCAAGGAGGTCGCCGACTTGTACTTCCACGTACCTTGCCAAATTGCTGGTGAGGACTACGGCCGGTGGCTGTGATGGCTGTAGCCACGAGCCGGAAATGATTGCAGGCTGATAGACTACGGTTTGGCGAGGTACACCCCACACGTCGGTGCGCACCGCACCGATCGCTCCTTGGGTAATCATCCAAGCTTCAGCAACCTGCACCGGTGCGGCTGCCTCGAGGTGACGCGTATAGTTTGACACCACAGGTGGATTGGTTAACATCCAGGCATCGGCTTGGTAACGACGATACATATGGTCGATCGCTGTGCGGAGTGAGTGGTCGACAAGGTGACTGGCCAGTAAAGCGGCAAGTGCCACGGCACTGACCGTGAGGGCAAGGCCTGTTCGGAGTGGACGGCGAAACGGGTCACGCACGCTGACTGCCAGAATCGGTGACCGAGTGGCTAACCAGCTGGTGAGTTGTGTAAGCCAGCGCGGTGTGATGGAGAGCGTGGTCGGGCTTTCGCGCAAGAGCTGTACTGGCCGTGTTCGTATACTGGCTACCATCGGTACCGCTGCTCCGGCTAGCGCACTCCCAAGCCCAGCAGCGCAGCCGAGGGCGATCGTGTCCAGTGCCAGGGAGAACGGCGGTACAATCAGTCCAGCCAGTCGAGCGAGTGTCGAAGTCAAAAGGTGCCCGCCGATTGTACCGAGCACGAGTCCCGCCAGCGTGCCGAGTGAACCGAGCACAGCAAAGGGGAGTAGGTAGAGAAACAGGGTTTGCCGCTGTGTCGCACCGATTGCTCGAAGGGTTCCAAGATGTGGTCGTTCCTCGGTGAGAAGCCCCAGCGTCGTGTTGGCGACAATAAAGAAGGTTACGATGATCCCTAAACCGGCGAAAATTCGAAGAAGCACAAGTAAGGTCTGGAGTTCACGTGCGCCAAGAAACGACTGTGGATCGCGTACGGTCCAGCCGTAACTTGGAGCTCCTCTTGCCGCGAGGAAGCGCTGAAGCTCACGAGATATCTGCCCCGCTAAGTTCGGTTGTGTGACCTTGACCAGCAGCGTGTTTGCTGTGTCGGTTCCCAGCATAGATTGGAGATCTCTTTCTGGCAAGTATGCGGTGAGCTGATTGAGCAGGGCTGCATCTGGACGTGCCGGCACCCAGGCGAAACCGCTCACCCGAGCGTAGTGAATAGGATCAGCGGGATTCGCCTGCAGTGCGACGAGCGAGCCCTCCTGGACTGCCAGCAAGCGGCGTGCGGCCACATCAAGCGTAATCTCCCCATGTTCTGGCCAGCGACCGGAGAGAAGCTGGGGACGATCCAGTGTCATTTCATCGAAGCGGCGCACCCCAATCAAACGCACCGGCATCCAGCGTTCTCCGGCTGAGATGCGGCTTGGCTGCACGGTACGTGCCTCGACAGCGGCTACCCCGGGTCGCCGGGCGAGTGTGGCCTGAAGGCCCGGGGTCAGCTGGGGCACGCTAGCGACAATGTCGGGTTGACCGGTATCGGCAAAGGTACGACGTTGCGCTTCAGCGAGTGCCAGGCCGGTCGAATGAATAGCGACGAGCGTGAAAACGCCCAACGCAATGCTGGCGGTTGCAAGTACTGTGCGGGTACGCCGCACAACAAGCGTACGCAGGGCAAAACGGAGTGCTGGACAGACATGCATAGCCACGCTTCCCGGAGGGATTGTACGAGATCGGTGTGGTGGAGGGCTCAGCGTACTGGTAAGACGAACCCTGCTGTCGCTTTTCCGCGTCGCTACATCAGGAAGAGGTCACTTAACAGTAGCATTCTTGTGCAAGTTGACTCGAATGGGTAACATTCGGAGAAACTGCACGATTCGGTACGTGTGTGGACCTGTATGGTAAGGGGAGGAGTGTACGATGGATCCGTTGAGGGAGCTCCAGGGAGCTGTGCAAGCTGGCCGACTGACACGACGTGAAGTGCTGGAGCGTGCCGCGGCGTTGGGGCTCACAGCACCAGTTATTGCGTCGTTGCTCGCCGCATGTGCTGGTGGGCAGCAGGCCACACCAACGGCTGCTCCTGCGGCGCAGACCCCGGTGGCAGTGCCGACGCCAACCCAGGCGGCAGCTGCCACACCTCAGCCACAACCAATAACGCCAGCAGCACAGCGTGGCGGGGGTGGAACGTTGCGGTTGCTCTGGTGGCAGGCGCCAACCATTATCAATCCACATTTGGCGCAGGGAACCAAGGACTTCGATGCATCGAACATTGTGTTGGAGGCACTGGCGTATTTCGATGCCGAGGATAAGCTGGTGCCGCGGCTTGCGGAAGAGGTCCCATCAGTGGAGAAAGGAACGCTCGATCCGGAGGGGCGTTGGGTTATTTGGAAGCTGCGCAAAAATGTCAAATGGCACGATGGCCAGCCGTTTACAGCAAAGGATGTGAAATTCACGTGGGAATACGTCACAGACGAAAAGACGACAGCAACGACAATCGCCTCCTATCGTGCGATTGAAAATGTGGAGATTGTGGATGATCACACGGTGAAAGTTACCTTCAAACAGCCGAATCCTGCCTGGTTTGAGCCGTTCGTGGGTGGGTTTGGCCTTATCCTGCCCGAGCATATCCTTCGCGAGTACAAGGGTGAGAAGGCGCGGAACGCTCCATTCAACCTCAAACCGATTGGGACCGGGCCCTACAAAGTTGTTGATTTTAAGCCGGGTGATGTTGTGGTCTATGAGATCAATCAGGACTACTGGCAAGAGGGGAAGCCGTATTTTGACCGTGTTGAGTTGAAGGGAGGAGGCGACGCGACCAGCGCCGCACGGGCTGTGCTCCAGACCGGTGAGGCGGATTGGTCGTGGAACTTGCAGGTTGAAGCCCAAATTCTCCTGCAGTTGGAAAAGGCGGGACAGGGGAAACTTGTCATTGCGCCTGGCCCCAATGCCGAACGGATCATGATCAACTTTGCGGATCCCAATACGGAAAAGGATGGCGCACGGGCAGAACCTGATGTGCCACATCCGTTCTTGACCAATAAGAAGATTCGCGAGGCCATTGCCTTGGCGATCCGGCGCGATGTTATTGCCGAGCAGCTCTATGGACCAGCTGGGCAAGTAACAGCGAATAACTTGAATGCTCCGGCCCGTTTTAAGCATCCAGATCTGAAATGGGAATTTAATCTGGAGAAGGCTGCGAAGCTCCTTGATGAGGCCGGTGCCGTCGATACAAACAATGACGGCGTGCGCGAATACAACGGCAAGCCACTCCAGATCCTCTATCAAACGTCAATTAATCCTATCCGTCAACGCACCCAGGAGATTGTAAAAGCGGAGCTGGAGAAGCTTGGGTTCAAGGTCGAGCTGAAATCGATTGATGCCTCTGTTTTCTTCTCATCGGATCCAGGTAATCCTGATACCTATGGTCACTTTTACGCGGATATCGAGATGTACACCAATGGTCCAAGCAACCCATTCCCACTCAACTGGGCACGGCGGTACCACTCCAAAGAGGTAGCCCGCAAAGCAAACAACTGGGCAGGCGTGAACATTACACGCTACCAAAACCCGGAGATGGATAAACTTCTTGATACCCTCGCAACCGAGATGAATCCAGACAAGCAGACGGAACTGTTCCGACAAGTGAACTGGATCAGTGTCACTGATGTTGTTGAGATACCGCTCGTGCATCGGAACGCGGTCTCGGCAGCGACCAAGAACCTCACGGGTTATCAGCCGTCAACGTGGGCGTCCGATGTGTGGAACATCGGGGACTGGCGACGCCAGTGACGCAAGGTCTTGGTCGGAATCGGGTCAACCGGGCCGGCATCCGTCGGCCCGGTTGCTCTTTTCAACGCCGGAGAAGCCTGTCTGCCACCAGAATTCCGTCGCGGAGTTGGAAGCAGCGCTGGGCACGCCCTGCAAGCTCAGGATCATGGGTGACCAGGAGCACGGTCTTCCCGCCTCGCCACGTCTTCTCCAGGAGGGTGAGGACAGATGCGCCACTCTGTGAGTCAAGATTTCCGGTGGGCTCATCGGCGAGGAGCAGGCGTGGTTCGTTGGCCAAGGCGCGAGCAAGCGCGACCCGTTGTTGTTCTCCGCCGGAGAGTTCGCCTGGGAATCGGTGTGCAGCATGGACGAGACCGACTTGCTCAAGTAATTCGAGGGCGCGCGCTCGTGCACGCGGCTGTCCCGTCAGCAGGAGCGGGAGTTGCACGTTCTCGACAGCTGTCAGTGTGGGGAGGAGCTGGAAGAACTGAAAAACAAATCCGATATGCCTTCGTCGCCAACGAGCCAACTCTTCCTCATCGAGTGTGCCCAGATCAGTTCCCTCAACAATGACTCGGCCACATGTCGGTCGGTCAAGGCCGGCAATCACGTTGAGAAGGGTCGATTTGCCACAGCCAGAAGGCCCAACAATGGCAACCCATTCTCCTGGCCAAATTTGGAGTGTGATGTCTCGGAGCGCAATAACCTCACGCGTGCCCGCACGGTGAACTTTCGTAACTCCTTCGAGCTGGACAATCGGAGCAGCACACATCGTCAAGACTAGTCAGGCCGCACGTCGGAGGAAATTGGCGACAGCAAGTAACACGCCCGCTCCAACGAGGGCAACAAACAGACTCCCGAAAAAACCGGCGGGCCCACGGACACCGAGGAGGTGAAAAAGGTACCCGCCAATCACTGCGCCAAGCAGTCCTACGGCAATATTGCCAAGGCAACCAAACCCGCGACCACGGGTCAATAATCCGGCAAGCCAACCTGCCAGAAAGCCGATGAGAATCCATCCTACCAGAGAGCGCGGCTCGGTCGGTGGCACGCTAGTCTCCTTCCTCAGTTTCGTTCACAATTGGTCCCACATGTGCGAACGGATCAGGTGGACAATCTTGGAGCAGGTTAAGATCCCGCGGTGTCAGGGTGGCGCGTTCGAGGAGATCGGGGCGGCGGGCCTTGGTCCGGCAGAGCGCCATCATGCGTCGCCACTCGGCGATTTTGGCATGATGCCCACTCAAGAGGATCTCCGGAACAGCCAGACCGCGGAAGACTGGCGGCCGCGTGTACTGTGGATATTCGAGTAGTCCGGAGCTGTGGGACTCTTCGGCCAGCGACTCGGGATCGATGACGCCGGGGACGAGCCGGCTTATGACGTCAATGACGACCGCTGCTGCCAGTTCCCCACCAGTCAGGACGTAGTCACCAATAGACAGTTCGCGGGCTCGCAAGATGATGCGCACGCGGTCATCGATCCCCTCATAGCGCCCACAAATCAGCGCGAGACGCGGATACTGGACAAGCTCGCGGGCGACCTGTTGCGTGAACAGGTCACCGGATGGACTCAAAATGACAATGGGAGTGGTGGCCAGCTCATGACCGAGCACACTTTCAACAGCGTGGACGATCGGCGGTGCCATCATCACCATGCCTGGTCCACCGCCATAAGGCGTGTCGTCGACGGTACGATGTTTGTCGGTCGTCCAGTCACGGATATCGTGGAGTGCAATCTGGATGAGTCCAGCCTGTTGCGCGCGCTTGAGGATACTCTCGTTCAGGAAGCCGGTGAACATCGATGGGAAGATGGTGAAGATATCGAAGCGCATCACTCGCTCCCTTCACCCTCAGCCTAGCAGATTGGAGTGTGGTTGCGCAGGGACCTTGCCAGAGGTGATGCCAAGAGAAGGGTGGGGATGGTCGTAACAGTGGTGGTCTGGGGAAAGAGCGCACGGCATGGAACAGCAATCGCTGCACACTGGACGTGCTGGGCCAAGACAGGTGAATGAAAAGGAGTCACGCTGGGCTTGGTTACGTAACAGAGGCTGCTGCCTTCTCACGCACCGCTGTGCTGGCGCGCGTGACGGCGCGTTCGAAGGCGGCAACAACCGCGGGGTCAAACTGGGAGCCTGCCCCGCGACGAAGCTCAGCCATGGCCTCTTCATGAGTTAAGGCGCGTCGGTAAGGCCGGTCCGTGGTCATCGCATCGTACGTGTCGGCGACAGCGATCACCCGTGAGCCGAAGGGGATAGCTTCACCGGCAAGGCCATCGGGATAGCCGCGCCCGTCCCAGCGCTCGTGGTGGTGCCGGACGATCTCGACGATGTGACGGTATGGGCTGAGGTGACGCAGAATTTCGCTTCCATCGACTGGATGGCGCTGAATCATTCGGAACTCATCGTCGGAGAGTTGTCCTGGCTTGCGCAGGATCAGGTCACTGGTTGCGACTTTACCAAGATCGTGGATGCGAGCGGCCGAGATAATAGCGTCACGTTCCTCGGCAGTCAGTTCAGGGAACTCATCCAGGATCAGCGCAGTAAGCTGAGCAACACGTTGGGAATGTGCCGCGGTATAGGGATCACGGCGATCCAGCAGGTCGGCCAAGAGTTCAAATGTGCTCTGCGTTTCGTGGTGCAGTTGGCGGTAATCGCGGAAAGCAAGGTATGGGCCAAGCAGGGGGATCACCATGAGAATTAGTGCCACGGGATGTTCCTTGGCAAGGATTGGGAAGAGACTTCCCAAGGCTGGGAGAGCCAAGAACTCCACCAACAGACCCCGAGCCATCGACCGCCAAAGATACCAGGCACTAGTACATGTGGCGACAGCGAGCAAGAAGCCAAGAAGAACGGTCTGCGCAGTGGAGGAAGCGACGGCAGCGAGCATCATCGCGAAGAAGTTGCGCAAGCTGGCGAGAGGGGAACCACCCGCTGTGATCGTGAAATAAATTGGAGCAGCAATGATGCCTTGCAAGGCGAAATTATTCACGTTGACGAGCATCTTGATCGGCTCTCTACGCTCAAGAAGGTCGTCGAGGAGTGTACCGAGGACAGCAATAGCAATTCCAAGGGTTGGACCCAATGTCA
>CALIMB010000002.1 GCA_938028665.1 uncultured Thermomicrobium sp.
GTGCAGCCGATCAATGCGTTAGATCGGCGGTGCGCTGGCTTGTTTCCAGCGCACGGGGGCGGAGTATACGGAGGCAAGGGTGAGATGTCAAATTCGTGAAGCGATCGTGGGGAGTAATCACAAAACGATGGTTCAGATCGCCCATGATCGTTCACACGCCGATGGATCATTCACTGATAGTAAAAGTATACGAAGAGTCCTTGCTATAGAGATTTAGGGGTTTAGTGAGCTGTGCGCTTTGCTTCAGACTGGCTCGTGTCGTACAATTGGTGGGAAAGGGGGCCAAAAGAAGGGGGCAGTATGGAGCGACTCGACGAACCAGCAATCGTTCAAGCGCTGGAGAGTTTGCCGGCATGGCAGCGGCAAGGCGATGCTCTCGTGCGTGAGTTGAGGTTCAAAAACTTTCGTGAAGCGATCGCTTTCGTGAACCGCATCGCCGAAGTCGCTGAGGAGCAGCGGCATCACCCGGACATCACGATCCGCTACAACCGCGTGCAGCTCTTGCTCACCACGCACGAGGCCGGTGGGATCACTGAGCGAGACGTAGAGTTTGCCCGCCGTGTGGACGAGTTGATCAGCTAATCTTGCGCAGTCAACAGCGGTGCAATCGCCTCCCAGGTTAGTTCCGTGACCACCCAATCAGCCGACAGAAGAGGTGGAAGGGGATATCGAGCGACCGCGATGACGCGCAGTCCCGCTGCACACGCCGCTGTGATGCCAGCAGGCGAGTCCTCGACCGCAATGCTCCGCTGCGGCGCGACGCCGAGTCGCCGGCAGCCGACAAGGTACGGCTCCGGATGGGGCTTGCCATGCTCAACGTCTTCAGCAGAGACGACAACGGCAATTCTTTCAGCCAGTCCCGCTGCGCGCAGAGCCCAGCGTGCTTCATCAGCCAAGGAGCCGGTCACTACGGCCACCGGATAGCCAGCAGCCAGCGCTGCCTCCACGGTGGCGATGCCATCTGCGAGGAGCTCGACTGCGCTCGAGGTAAGAAGATCGCGATAGGCCAGCGCTTTCTGTTGCAGCGCGCGTTCCAACCACTCGATCGGTACAGCGAGCGCTGCCAAGGCGGTCGCTATTGCTTCACGGTCGGGACGCCCAAGCATGACTGTCCGATAGAGTTCCTCGGGGAGTTCTGGTAGCCCGAGGTCTTGGAAAGCGCGGCGTGTTGCCTCGTAGTGCGCCTGTTCGCTGTTGATCAAGACGCCATCCAGGTCGAACAAAATTCCTGCACGCTCTCTGCTCATCCTGCTGTTCCTCCGTGCTGTGCAGGTCTCCCCGAGTACGAGCGTTGCATACTTGCTGACAGCGCGGCCAGCCCGCGCCAGGAGGCGAGGGAAGCAACGATGACAACGCGTGTCCGTGTCCGGTTTGCCCCAAGTCCGACGGGCGATCTTCATGTCGGTGGGGCGCGTACCGCGCTCTTCAACTGGCTCTTTGCACGTCAGCACGGCGGTGCATTCATCCTGCGTATTGAAGACACTGACCAGGCGCGCTTGGTCGGCCAGAGCATCCAAGGAATCATTGAGGGGTTGAAGTGGCTTGGTCTGGAGTGGGACGAGGGTCCCGACATCGGGGGTCCGTACGGTCCCTACATTCAGAGCCAGCGACTTGCGCTCTACCAGGAGCACGCACGCTGGCTGGTGGAGCACGGCCATGCGTATTACTGCTTCTGTACCCCAGAGCGTTTGGAGCGCGTGCGGCAAGAGCAGCGGGCGCGCGGCGAGCCTCCTGGCTACGACCGGCACTGCCGTTTCCTCCCACCAGACGAAGTCCAGGCACGTCTGGAGCGGGGTGAAGCGGCGGTGATCCGTTTCAAGATGCCGCTGGAGGGTGAAACAACAATCGTTGATCTCCTGCGCGGCGCGATCACCTACGAGAATCGCCTGCTGCAAGATCTCGTCCTGCTCAAGTCAGACGGCTTCCCGACCTATCACCTGGCGAATGTCGTTGACGATCACTACATGGAGATCTCGCATATTCTCCGGGCAGAGGAATGGATTCCGTCGGCACCGCTCCATGCCCAGCTGTACCGTGCCTTTGGGTGGGAGATGCCGGTGCTCTGTCACTTGCCACTCATTCTGAGTCCCGACGGGAAGGGCAAGCTTTCCAAGCGGCACGGTGCGACCGGGGTCCTCGAGTTCAAGCGGCTGGGCTATCTGCCGGAGGCGATGATCAATTATCTCGCTCTGCTTGGCTGGGCTTATGACGCCGAGCGTGAGATTTTCTCACGTGAGGAACTGATCCAGCTCTTCCGCTTGGAGGAAGTCAATCCGCACCCAGCACGCTTCAACTTTGACAAGCTGCTGTGGATGAATCAGTACTACATCAACCATGTCCTCTCACTCGATGAGTTTGCCCGCCGGTGTGTCCCATTCCTGCAAGAGGCCGGGCTGGTCGGTCCCGAGGCGGAGGAACCGGAACACCCAACCTTCGCCTACGTGCGCGAGGTCGTTGCGCTGGTTAAGGACCGCGCCAAGCTCTTGAGCGAAGTTCCGGAGCTGACCCGCTTCTTCTTCACCGAAGTCGAGGAGTACGATCCGGAGCTGCTGTTGCAGCGAAAGGTCGAGCCCGAAACGGTTCTCCAAGGACTGGAACGGGCACTTGCCGTACTGCAGGAGGCGAACTTCACTGATGAGGCTGATCTAGAACAACGGCTGCGGGCACTGGCTGAGGAGCTTGGCTTGAAGACGGGTCAGCTCTTCATGCCGATCCGTGTGGCAATCACCGGACGCACCGTGTCACCAGGACTGTTTGAGACGCTGCGGGTGCTTGGCCGCGAGCGCTCGCTGGAGCGGTTGGCACGAGCGCGGGAGAAGTTGGCTGCGCATCTCGCCACACGCGCGGCGAGTGCATCCGACTGAAAAGGGGGCGGCGTGGGGTCGCGATGGGATGGGCCGAGGGCGGGTAGGCCAGTTCACTCGGCTCCCCAAAATACATCGCGGAAGAGTCATGGGGTTGCGGTTGCACTCGCTCTTGTGCTTGTCGGTCTGCTTGTGCAAGTTGTGGTCTTTGTCTGGTCCCGTGGAACGATTGGCCCCCTCCAACTCAGTCTGGTGTTGCTTGCACTGGCACCACTTGCCGGGGCGGTGGCGGCTATCTTCTGGCTCATCCGGTCTCGACGCCGGCGGTGAGCCTTCTAAGTGAGAGATGGTGCTGCGGTCTTGAGTGGCTGTAGCGACTCGCCAAGGGTCTGTAGGCTTCCTCGCTGAGAGAACCAGTGGGTAGTAGCGGAATGACCGAGTTGGGTCTCTACGCAGTGGCGAGTCGGCAAGGGAGATAGACTGACGGCGCCTCCCCCCTCGGACATCACATTGGGGTTGTGAGGAAGCATCGAGAATTGTTGCGTTTTTGTAACACTCTTCTCTTGCGTCCTGCCCCGCCGTGAGTATCCTGAGAGTAGGCCCCGATGATTCGAGGCCGGGAATCCGAAACCCGCAAGGGGAGTAGGAAACCCGAACCAAGGATCGTCGGGGCTCTTCTTCTGTCCTCCCATCGAGGTTGTGGTATGCATCTACCGGAGCCCTCTGACTGGTGTAGCTACTACCGTGCGTGAAGAGGAGACCGACGCATTCTCGAGGTCCCGTGCCGAATCCCAGTTCGGGTGTCGATGTCACTGTTCGTGAAGAGGAGGCTGAGTGCAGTTTGCTGGACTCCTCGCTCGCACTTCTGCGGTTCGCTTCCTCTTCCAGCACGCGAGGTGATGTGCGCAGTGCCCCAAGGCGGGCTTCGCCCACAGATGACGGTGATCGGGGCTTTCTCGGGGAAAACTGCACTCGGCGTGTTCGTCGGTCTTGTTGAGGATGATTCGGAGGCAGCGTAGCATCTTGCCCTGACTCGCAGGATCGTCTGCGGGAATATTGTCGCAGGAAACCCGTGGTTGCTGACCAGACTTGCGGTCCTGTTCCGTTCTCGCGCATGGAAGCGATTGAGCGGGACAAGGATAGCGCATTACCGTTGTGCACCTTCCCACGGTCGCCAGCGCTGGTGCTGACGACCGCATTTTGGCCTGTGTCGCTTCCTCCATTGACACGGCGAGCCTTGAGAGAGTATGCTCTTCTCCAGTTGAAGAGGGCGATGGAGTCCGCCCGGGCGTCTTTACGCCCGAACTGCCGCTGACGGCTGATGGCTCCTGTCCACACGGTCTGTGGGCAGGAGTCAACGTTTTTGCCCCCGCCGTGTGGACCACGAAGGTTCACGGGAATAGGGGGGTGGAACAGTGGAAAACGTCTGGGCAATCGCGGCAGTATGGGTTGGGCTGGCCCTGCTGGCAAGTATCTTCTCCATTCGGCTAGGAATTTCCGTTGCTCTCTTAGAAATCTTAGTGGGGGTCCTGGCCGGTAACCTTCTCCATCTCCACGTAACCGACTGGATCAACACCTTTGCCAGCTTTGGCGCTGTGCTGCTCACGTTTTTAGCCGGTGCTGAAATCGAACCGGATGCACTTCGCCGACACCTCAAGCCAAGCCTGGCCATTGGTATCGCTGGCTTCTTCTTCCCCTTCCTTGGTGCCGCTGCTTTCGCCCGATTTGTTGCTGGATGGACAATGCCGCAAGCTTGGATAGCCGGTCTCGCATTGTCGACGACATCGGTCGCTGTTGTCTACGCTGTCATGGTCGAGACTGGCCTCAATGAGACTGATCTGGGCAAGCTCATCCTGGCTGCCTGCTTTGTGAACGATCTTGGTACCGTTCTGGCTCTCGGGCTCATCTTTGCTAACTACAACCTATGGCTCTTGGCTTTCGTCGTCAGCACGTTCGTCGTGCTAGCTTTCCTTCCGCGGGCAATGCGCTTTGTGGTCACCGTGTGGGGAAACCGGGTTAGTGAGCCAGAAGTGAAATTCCTCTTGCTCGTGCTGTTCTTCCTCGGCTGGCTGGCGACACGCGCCAAGAGTGAGGCAGTTCTTCCCGCGTACCTCGTTGGACTAGTTGTTGCTGGCGTCTTCAGTCAGCAACGAACGCTGATGCTGCGGCTCCGCACCATTGCCTTTGCTCTGTTAACCCCGTGGTATTTTCTCAAAGCAGGACTCTACGTCTCCATACCAGCTCTTCTCAGCGGTATTGGCCTCATCCTTGCTTTGCTGTTGGTGAAGATGGCTGCCAAGCTGGTTGGTGTTGGGCCACTCACCCTGCTTTTCGGTATGGGGCGCCGAAGTGGTACCTACACCACGCTGCTCATGTCCACGGGACTCACTTTTGGGACTATCTCCGCACTCTTTGGGCTCAACAATGGAATCATTGACCAGGCTCAATATACCGCGCTGGTGACTGCTGTGATCGGCTCTGCGCTTGTTCCCACTTGGATTGCCCAGACCTGGTTTTTGCCATCCTCGACTGAAGAGACAGTCATTGAAACTCCGCAGCTGGTGGAGACAAGGATTACCGGAGAGGAGTGAACAGCGATGTACCGCAAGATCCTTGTTGGGTTTGATGGCTCCCCTGGCGCCAAGGCGGCGATGCGTCATGCTATCGAGCTGGCACGTACTTTTGGAGCCGAACTGTGGAGCTTATCAGTGATTGAGGCCCCACAATGGGCCACGGCGACAGTCGGTGAGGTGGACGAGCAACGTCGATTGATGGAGCAAGAGCTTGAACGCTTGCAAGAGGCTGCACGGCAACAGGCTGCAGAGTACGGTATCGAACTCCATACGCTCACGCGCATTGGTCATCCGGCCCAACTGCTCGTTCAGGAAGCACAGCGGGGTTCGTTCCAGCTTCTCGTTATTGGTCACAGCGGGCACTCAGGGGTCTGGGGCATTTTCCTGGGGACAACGGCCGATAAGGTCGTTCGCCATGCACCGTGCAGTGTTCTGGTGGTGCGCTGGTAAGCGCTCATGAAGAGATCACGCCGCTCTGCTCCGCCGCATTATGCCATTGTCGAGGTTCGCCATTTACTTGCCAAACCGGGCTGTCCGCTCTGCCATGCTGAAGCCGAAGCGATAGAGCGGTTTCTCTTTTGGTTCTTTCACGAGTCATATGGGGAGCCTGCCGTTGTCAGCCAATATGTGCAGGCTCGCGGTTTTTGCCCAGAACACCTGAAACTGATTGCAGAACATGGACCACAATGGCAGATCTCAGCGATATTTTCATGGATCATCGAGGATATGGTAACGGTCCTCAAGACTTCACTGCCGGCACTACAGGATGGGCGGCAGTGGAGCCTTCGCTCCTGGGGACGGCAACCAACCAAAAGACTGCAACCCAGCGCTTCCTGTCTCCTCTGCACCGTTCTGGAACGGACACACGACAATGTTGTCCCAATGCTGCTTGCGGTGCTGGAGTTCGACCAGGCGCTCAGAGCTCGCTTTGCTGAGGTAGGAGGCTGCTGCGTCCCCCACGCCCTCCTCATTGAGCGGCTGGCGACAAGGGAGCAACAAGCGGGGTTGGCAGTTCTCCTGCGTGTCTTGTCTGAGCAGCTGCAAGCACTCCAGCATGATCTGGCGGAGTTCTTCCGCAAGGCAGACTATCGATATGCCCATGAACCACGTGGTGCGGAGCAGCATGCCTGGCGCCGTGCGCTCGCGCTGTTTGGGTATAGAAGTGACCAGATCATGGGCTGAATCACCGTCAGACACGGTAAGAAAGGGGTGCTCATCGCGATCCTCAGTGACGCAAGCGCGTACACTTAGCTGGAGCGAACAGGAGGGCTTGGCAATGCGGCTGCTGTTGGAGCTCCGTGATCACATTGGTTTAGTTCCCAATCCTGTGAGCCAAGCCACACGACAGGCACGGTCCCGCATCCGTGGTGCCGAGGTGAGTATTAGCGTCTGCCCGTACTGTGCGGTCGGCTGCTCCCAGCTCGTCTATACCAAGGATGGCCGGGTGATCGATATCGAGGGGAACTACGAAAGCCCAATCAATGGCGGTACCCTCTGTCCGAAAGGCGCAGCCACCTGGCAGCTCATTCACAGTCCCCTTCGCGAACTCCGCGTGAGGTATCGCGCTCCGTACAGTGACCACTGGGAGGAGCGTCCTCTTGACTGGGCGATGGAACGTATTGCTCAGCTCGTCAAGGAGACCCGCGACGCTACCTTCCTCCATCGTGATGAAAATGGTCTCGTCGTCAATCGGACCCTGGGGATCGCTCACTTGGGTGGAGCAACCTTGGATAACGAGGAGAATTATCTCATTAAGAAGCTCTTCACCGGAGGACTGGGTATCGTCGCTGTTGAAAACCAAGCACGCATATGACATTCCAGCACGGTGCCCGGTCTGGGCGCCCGACTAGGACGAGGTGGTGCCACAACAACCCTTGCTAGCTTGGCCGAAAGCGACTGTATTGTGATCATGGGCTCTAATATGGCCGAAAATCATCCGGTCGGCTTCCGCTTCGTCGTCAAGGCGCGTCAGCGTGGTGCACGCATCATCCATATCGATCCTCGCTTCTCCCGCACCTCTGCGCTTGCTGACCTGCATGTGCCCATTCGGCCGGGAAGTGACCTCGTTTTTCTCGGTGCCCTGGTGAACTACGTCTTACACTCAGAACGCTGGAACAATGATCCTTTCTTCCGCGAGTACGTGCTGTACTACACCAATGCCAGCGTCCTCATCTCCCCCGACTTCCGCGATACCGAAGATCTCGCCGGCCTGTTCAGCGGGTATGATCCGCATCAGCGTCGCTATGATCCCTCAAGCTGGCAGTATGCGGGACAAGTGCGGAGGCTTGAGGGAGAACGTTGGCCCTGCCGGCCATTCGTTGCACCGGAGCGCGATCCGACGCTTCAGCATCCCAACTGTGCCTTGCAGGTTGTGAAGCGTCACTTTGCGCGCTACACACCGGACCTTGTTGAGCAGGCGTGTGGTGTTCCGCGCGATCTTTTCCTCGCAGTTGCCGACACGATCCTCGCCAATTCTGGACGTGATCGCACGACCGCCTTCTGCTATGCCGTAGCCTGGACACAGCACACCATTGGGACACAGATCATCTCCTGCTGTGCCTTGCTGCAGCTGCTCCTCGGGAACATCGGGCGTCCCGGGGGTGGCATTTTGGCCTTGCGCGGTCATGCAACGATTCAGGGATCAACCGATATCCCCACCCTTTTCGACCTCCTTCCTGGGTATCTCAAGATGCCACGGGCAATTCCCCAGCATGCCACACTCGCTGACTACTTCGCCGCGGAGCGTCCCGCGACTGGTCTCTGGTATGACATGCCCAAGTTCCTGATTTCGCTTCTCAAGGCGTGGTATGGCGATGCGGCAACACCAGAAAATGACTTTGCCTATGAGCTACTACCCAAAATCGGCGGTGACTATTCGTTTCAGTCACTCCTGACGATGATGAAAGACGGCATCATTAAGGGACTCTTCGTCATGGGGATGAATCCTGCCGTCGGTGGGCAGAATGCCCGACTGGCTCGCCAGGCCTTGGCCAATCTCGATTGGCTCGTTGTTCGCGACGTCCACGAGATCGAAACGGCATCCTTCTGGTATAACGCTCCTGAGGTGCGGAGTGGCGAGGTCCGGCCGCAGGACATCAAGACCGAAGTGATCTTCCTCCCTGCTGCCATCGCTGCGGAAAAGGATGGCACATTCACGAATACCCACCGACTCGTGCAGTGGCACGACAAGGCCGTCGATCCTCCAGGTGAGGCCCGTTCGGAAGCACACTTTATCTTTCACCTTGGACGTCGCCTCAAGGAACTCTACGCCGGCGATACGTCACCGGCCGGCCGTCAGATCGCCGCACTGACCTGGGATTACCCAACAGTGGGACCACATCAGGAACCCGATCTCATGGCAGTGGCTCGTGAAATCAATGGATATCGGGTCAGCGATGGACACCCAGTCGCTGGCTTTCACGAGCTGGCCGATGACGGCTCAACTGCTTGCGGTTGTTGGATTTATTCGGGCATTGTCACCCCAGAAGGGGAGCACCGTGCGAAACGCCGACGTGGCGATGATCGTGCCAGTCTCGACTGGGGCTTTGCTTGGCCCGCTAATCGGCGCATTCTGTATAATCGCGCCTCGGCTGATCCGCAGGGACGTCCGTGGAGCGAACGAAAGAAATGGATCTGGTGGGACCCCACCCAACAGCGTTGGGTGGGCTATGATGTCCCTGATTTTCCAGCCACCAAACCCCCCGACTACCAGCCACCACCAGGAAGCCGTGGGCTCGATGCCCATCCGGGTACAGCACCGTTCATCATGATGCTGGACGGGCAAGGCTGGCTGTTTGTCCCGTTTGGTCTCCTTGATGGTCCGCTACCAACACATTACGAACCCTGGGAAACACCAGTGTGCAACCCACTCTATCCTGAGCAGCCGCGTAGCCCAGTAGCGCCGGTTTTTCTCCGTCCTGACAACCCCTATCATGAAATTGGTGACCCCCGCTATCCTTATGTCATCACAACGTACCGCCTTACGGAACATCTCACGGCGGGTGGTATGAGCCGCTGGGTACCCTGGCTGGCCGAGCTCCAGCCGGCCGGCTTCGTCGAAATCAGCCCGGAGCTTGCCCGAGAGCTTGGGATCACTACTGGCGATTGGGTCATCGTCGAGACGGCACGGGGCTCTGCCGAGGCGCGTGCCCTGGTGACTGAACGCATGCAGCCCCTCGTGATCGCCGGACGAACAGTGCATGTGATCGGTATGCCCTGGCATTTCGGTTTTGGTGGGCTTGCCACTGGTGGCATCGCCAACGAACTAGCCGCACTCATCGAGGATCCGAACTCCTTAATCCACGAGGCGAAGTCGTTTACCTGCACCATCCGCAAGGGGCGGCTGCACCAGGAGGGTCAATGGTGAGGAACACGAGCGCACTTGTCGGCACAACCCAGGCTCGCCCCGGTGCCTTCGGCTTCCTGACCGATACCACACTCTGTATCGGCTGCAAGGCGTGCGAGGTTGCCTGCAAGCAGTGGAACCAGTTACCGATGGATGACTTCGGGTTCACAGGCAGAAGTTACGACAACACCGGTGATCTTGGTGCAACCACTTGGCGACATGTCGCCTTTATCGAACGTGTCGCTGATCGCGAGGGACGACGCCCGACGCGCCTGCAGCCTTTCCAAAGCAACTGGCTAATGTTTAGCGACGTCTGTAAACACTGTGTCAATGCCGGATGTCTGGAAGCCTGTCCCACCGGGGCGATTATTCGTACTGAATTCGATACCGTCGTGATCCAACAGGACATCTGCAACGGCTGTGGCTACTGCGTTCCCGCTTGTCCCTTCGGTGTCCCGGCACTCAGCCCACTCGACGGTAAAGCGCACAAGTGCACGCTGTGCTATGACCGGCTGAAGGACGGTCTGGAGCCGGCCTGCTCGAAGGCCTGTCCGACCGATGCGATCCAGTTCGGGCCAGTCCATGCTCTCCTCGATCGGGCCAAGGTTCGCGTCGCTGAGCTCCGGGATCAAGGAGTCGATGCTCAGCTCTATGGTGACTTGGCACTTGGTGGAACTGGTGGAATCGGCGGACTCAACGCCCTCTTTATTCTCACTGCACCACCAGAGGTCTATAACCTCCCCGCGCAACCGGAGTTGCCTCAACGGCGCGTGCTTCCGGCCTTTCTGACCACCGCACTCGCAGCACTTGCACTTGGCCTTGCGACACTTCTCACCTTCTGGCGCACAGAGAAGGAGGGGGCGCATGGCTAAGATGGGAGCCGGACACTACCGTCAGGCTTCGGTGCAAGTTGTCAACACCGAGATGGCTCCAGGCTACTATGGCCTTCCGGTCATTCACGGCCCACACTGGCGGTGGTCGATCGTGTTCTATTTTGTCCTCGGAGGCCTGGCGGGGGGCAGTGCGGTCCTCGCTGCAGTGGCGCAGCTTGTGGGTGGTTACTGGGCACGACCGATTGTGCGTGCTGGGCGCTACCTGGCCGTTCTGGCTGTGTTGCCCGGCCCGCTCCTCTTGATCATCGACCTGGGACGACCGGAACGCTTTCACCATATGCTGCGGGTGCTCAAGTTACGCTCACCGATGTCTCTGGGAGTCTGGGGGCTGATCGGGTTTACAGCGACCGCCTTGCTTAATGCTCTGCAACAGGTAGCCGAGGATGGGCTGCTCGGTCGACGGAATCCGGTTGCTCACGCTTTGCGTTGTCTTCCTACCCGGCTGCTTGCTGCCACAAGTGCACTCCCAGCCTTCTTTCTTGCCGGGTACACCGGCGTGCTCCTTGGTGCGACGGCTGTGCCGCTGTGGGCACGCAATGCGCTGCGGCTTGGCCCGCTTTTCCTGTGTTCGGCGCTCTCCAGTGCGGCCGCTGCACTCTCGCTCCTGATTGGGCACCGACCCACTGCACGCCGTGCCCAGCATGCCCTGGAGCGTGTTGAGCAGGTTGCAGTGCTGGGCGAGCTCATCCTGTTGGAAACGCTGCGGCGGAGTGATACGGTGGTGACTCGCCCGCTGCGGGAAGGACGGGAAGGCCTCGCTTACACCGGGGCGCGGGTCGGTTCAGCGCTCGCGCTTGTTCTCCACTCCATAGCCAAACTGTTGCCTAGAAGTCCACATGTCTGGTTGCGGATGCTCGGCAGCCTCGCTGCCCTGGTGAGCGCATTTCTTCTGCGTGCCGCCATGATCTTTGGCGGCCGTCGCTCCGCAGAAGACCCGGTCGCTACCATTGCCATCACTCGGAAAGATACTGGTTCACCCAGCACGGCACCGTGAGGAATTCCGGACTCAGGAAGCAAGGGTTGCTGCTGAGGCGCAGCGGGTAAGAGTGGACACCGTGGGGTTCACCGGAGCTGGTGAGGTATCCGTTTGGTTACGCTCTTGAGCGTAGTACGATAGGTTAACCCCTCGCCAGCGGTTCAGGCCACTGGGTTTTCCAGCACCAAATCACCAACGCGGATTGTGACGCGATCCCCGGGGGCGAGGGAAAAGTCATCAGGCGGCACGATTCCCGTGCCAGTCATGAGGACTCCTCCCCAAGGGAAACGCAGTTCCCTTCCAAGCCAGCGCACAAGCTCCGCGGGTCGTCGCTTCATCTGTGCTGTTGTTGTCTCGCCATGATAGACCCGCTGCGTGCCGCGTTGGATCAGGAGTTCGATACGGAGATCATCCAACTCCTCGATGCGATCAATAACCATGATTCCGGGTCCTAGTGCTCCCGCTCCGTCGTAGACCTTTGCTTGTGGGAGGTATAGCGGATTTTCTCCCTCGATGTCGCGCGAGGAGACATCGTTCCCCACTGTGTAGCCGAAAAGCTCAAGCGATTGTGTGAAAAGAACAGCGAGCTCTGGTTCCGGGACGTTCCAACGGCTATCGCGACGTACCCGAACTGGTTCCCCTGGTCCGACCATTCGCCAGCCCTGCCCCTTAAAAAAGAGTTCTGGCCGATCTGCCTCGTAGACACGCCAGTAGATGTCCTTGACCTGGGCCTCGGCCATCCGGGCATCACGACTCCGCAGATAGGTGACACCGGCAGCCCAGACCTCCTGTTCGGTATCTACTGGCGCAAGCAGTGGTCCACTTGCCCGTTGGCCACGGGGAAGCATTGCCAAGGCGTTTCGTGCTGTAACAGCCGGGAGTTCAAGGAGCCAGCTCAGGCGGAATCCGGCCGGTAACCATTGTCCGTCGCAGGCCCAGCGGGGACCGTCGCGCGTGGCGTGCCGTGTGAGGTACACCGTACCGCTCCTTTCAACCCTCACAGAACATTCTCACCCGAACGTGCCGTGCAGTCGAGAACTGCCGAGAACAGCATGGCACCACACAAAAGAAGATGGTGCGAATCAAAACACTCGCCTGGCCAGCGAGCGTGCGCCTTGTTCGGCTGATTGTCCACTTGGCGGCTCCACTGTTAACATCACCTCACTCGGCACCTCGAAACCGCCCTTGGTGTCCCGGCGACTGGTGCTGGTGAATGGTAACGCTTCACAATGACCCAGTCCTTGCTCCCGTATCAGTCGAGCAATGGACAAGCGCATTTGGCACTGGAGTCTGTGGTATCGAGTTCCGAGGAATTTGTGGATCTAGAGGAGCTTACCATCCTTTCTCCGAGCTGCACCAACGCTCCTGCGCTCCACAATCGCGCTGCAACGACCTCGACGGAACGCTGTGCTATACCAGTACTTGAGATAGGGCTGGAGAGCTAATGGGTGAGAGGACGCTAGTCGGCAAAACAAATGAACGCTTGTTCCGTCTCGTTGTGCTCGATATCGACGGGACGTTGTTAGATCCCTCGGACGTGGTCCGTCCGGTGGTCCACGATGCAATCCGCGCCTGTCGTGCGTTGGGAATTGACGTGGCACTCGCTACTGGGCGGCGACTGTGCACGACTCGACCGATCGTTGCGCAGCTTGGTATCCGACTGCCGTTAGTGTTGTACAACGGTGCACTAGTCTGGGATTCCGAACGGGAAGTAGCGCTTGCGGAACGTCCGCTTGAGTCGGTCTGGCTTGCTCGCACCCTTGCAGAGGCAGAACGCGAGGGGCTTGGTGCGCTGGTCTTGCGTGGCCCAGCCAGTGGTGAGCGCCTCGTCCTGGTCACGGATCCGCTTCCTGAACTGCCGGAGTTCACAGCGGAACTCCTGCCACGCACCGGTGAGGTCGACCGGCTTCCGGCTGTGGATGTGCTTGAACTCGCCGATGTGCTGACGGTTGATCTTTTCGGTCCAGAGCGGGCGCTGCGCCATGCGACGGCCCGTTTGGCACGTGCTGGACTCCCAATCTATCACCATGGCCCGTTCGAGTGGATTCCCCAGCTCCCACGTTGGGTTGCCAACGTGCATGCACCTGGGGTGAGCAAGGCCAGTGGAGTGGAGCTCCTGGCACAGCAAAGAGGACTGACCCTGATGGATGTGCTCGCCGTGGGGGACGGCGAAAACGATCTTCCACTTCTACGCCGTGCTGGGCTCGGCGTCGCTATGGGGAACGCCCCCGAGCACGTGCGTGCTCAGGCTGGAGCAGTTGTCCGTGGACACGACGAGGACGGAGTCGCGGAGGCGCTAGAGCGATTTGTCCTGCAACCTTGGCGACGGGCGCTGCGCGTGGTGTAACAGGCGTGCTGTCGTTGGGCGATAAGGGAAGGGGAGGACTATAGATGGGCCTTGGACGAGGACTGCGTGCGTTGCTGGCGCTCGCGCTCCTCGCTATAAGCCTTGCTGGTCGACCGACCGTGACAGTCTCTGCTGCACGTGATCCAGCCAGTCGTGCTGAATTTTTCGGCATTGTCGGTCGTGATCCCTGGTATGAATTCAACACTGATCCGGAGCGGGCTCCACTTGACATCAATCGTGTCTTCATCGAGTCGATGATGGCCGAGATGGCTGGACTCGGTGCCCGCTGGGTGCGCATCGAGTTCCATGCTGAGTATGATCAGGCTCCGGGTCCAGGGTGGATCGACTGGAATAAGCATGACTGGTACCTGTTCGATCTGGCACCTCGCTACGGGATGAAGGTGCTCGCGGTGCTCGGTTCGGGGATTCTGGCCGACGTGGACGAGTCCTATCGCTTTCGTACCATCAACGAGAGGCCTGACCATGACGGACGTAACCGGTACACCCGGGCGTTTGTTGCGCGGACCGTGGAGATCGTTAGCCGGTATGGGGGAGCACTCAGCGCTGTTGAGCTCTTGAATGAGCCGAATGCCAACGAACTTCTGTGGGAGGAGACGAACCAGCAAGAACATGCAGTACAACCTGCTGTCTACGGACGGCTTGCTGTTGACGTTTACCAGGCGGTGAAGCAGGTCAGCCCCACAACCCGCGTGATTGCGGGCAGCCTTCTCTACGATCGCCATCAGGATGGTGATCGACACGTGAACTGGTGGCGTGCGGTCTACGAGAGTCCGGCCGTTCGCGAATATCAGGCACACACAGGGCACTACCCGTGGGACGGTGTTTCGTTCCATCCATACTTCTTGCCTGATGCCGCCAGCGTCCTCGCCGCGGTTCGTGAACTCCGAGCAGTCCAGCTTGCGTTCGGTGATACCACGCCGATCTGGGTGACAGAAGTGGGGATGCCGGCCGATTCTCCCAGCTGGTCATCGGTAGGTGTTCTCGACCCAACTCCTTCAGAACTTGCCCAAGCAGAATTCCTCCGTCAGGTCTACACGCTGCTCTGGGAGCAAGCTCCTGAAGTTGAGCGTGTCTTCTGGTTTAAGTTTGAGGACTTTGGCCTCTCACATGGCTATGCGAGTTGGGGTTTGGTTCGTCTGCTTGACTCGGGTATGGTCTATGGACGCGAAGCGATTCCGTGGCCACGCAAGCCAGCGTTCCTCATGTATCAACAGCTTGCTCGCCCGGAAGGAGTACCTACCAACCGAGTTCCCCGGCCAAACGATCCGGGTGTGCGCTATTTCCCCGAGACCGGCCATACACTCCGTGGTCCCTTCCGGCGCTACTGGGAGCAAAACGGCGGGTTGGCCGCCTTTGGTTACCCACTTACCGAGCCGTTCTGGAGCGGTGGTCGGCTTGTCCAGTTTTTTGAACGTGCCCGCTTTGAGTACTGGCCAGAGTATCGTGGGACGCCTCATGAAGTTCAGCTGGCTCATCTTGGTCGCTGGGCACTTGGCGACCGCAGCTTTTCTCCGCAGCCTCCTCCTGAGAAACTCGGCCCAGATCAGCGGTATTTCCCCGAAACCGGCTTCGTCGTTCAGGGGGCCTTTTTGCGATACTGGGAGCGGAACGGTGGACTTGCTCGCTTTGGGTTGCCGATCAGCCCAGAGTTTCGGGAGGTGAACCCGAACGACGGCAAGGAGTACACCGTGCAGTATTTCGAGCGGGCTCGCTTTGAACTCCACCCGGAAGCGGCTGGGACACCGTACGAAGTCCAGCTCGGGTTGCTCGGAGCGCAGGCAGTACAGACACTCGGCTGGTATCGCTGATTTGCCGAGAGGATGGTTCGATGAGCGAGCAGATCGCACCGACCCAAGCAGCTCTTGTTCCTGCACCGCTGGGAAGTGGCCTTTTGCCGTATGGGCTCCCCGATCCCGGAGCACAACCACTTCTGCCCAGCGGGCGGACAGTGCGTATTGAAGCGTTTCGGCATGTTGCGATTCGCGTCGCTGACCTCCAAGTAGCGGAGTGTTTCTATCGCGAATTCTTCGGTATGGAGGTTGTCTGGCGTGTCCGACGTGCGGGTGAGGCCTGGGAGTATTTCCCCTCAGACTTTGACTGGGACGCGGGGCTCCGTAGCGGCGTCTTCCCGCAGTATGTTTTGCTTCGGAACGGTCCGCTGGCGTTGCTCCTGCAGTTTGCTGGTCGCGGGACAGTCTTTGTCGAGCCGCGTCTTGTCCATTTGAGTTTACGCGTCACACCAGAGACGCTGTTGGAACTCCGTGCCGATGTGCTTGTCCGTGGGTACGCCGTTGCCGAGAGTAACGAGCACTCCTTTGTCTTTCGTGACCCCTTCGGGATCACCTGGCATGTAACCGATCGACCAGCAAGTTGAGCAGTGAGGCTTGGCGGGGCGCTGAAAGGAGTCTTCGCATGCTCCATCCCTACCAAGAGTTGATTGACCTACTGTCTGAGACGCTGCGCCGGCTCCAGAGCATGCTCTGCGACAAGGAGACGAGCGGAAGGGAAGGAGAAACCCGACTGGCGCGTATTGTTGCCCATTTAGCCGCGGTCGAAGCGCTGATGCGCCAGCGCATCTTGCGGATGGTTGCCCAGGACACACCGTATTTTCGTGCTGTCGATCTCACTGGCACTGCAGAGGCAGTGAGCTCGCTGGCTGAAGCGCTGGAGCGGCTTGGCCAAGAGCGGGGCGATACTCTGACGACGCTGATGACACTCTCCCTCAAGGACTGGGAACGGCGGGCGATCCACGAGCGCCTCGGTGAAGTGACGGTGGAGGATCTTGTCGAGCAGCTTGTGGAGCACGATCGGGTTCACCTCGAACAAGTTGAGCAGTTATTGTCCGGTCAGGAGCCGGTGTGGCCTCCGGAACCGAGCTGAATGGGTGCTGCCGCTTTGACGAGTGCCAGAACCTCATCGAGACGATCGCGAGCGGTGACTGCACGCACGACGGTCTCGTCCAACCGTGTCTCCCATGGCTTCAACGCTGTAGCCAACTCTTCGGCGTGCTCTACCGCGAGTGCAGTGGCGAGTGCCCTGACGCCCATGCGCGCAAAGTGCTCGCGATAGCCTGGGAAGCGCTCATACCGTGCTGCCTCCTCTTCCAGACGGGGGAACGCTTCGCGGCCCAGTGAGACGCGCACATAGGCGTAGCGCCGTGGGAGTGCTCGTCCGGCGGCAGTAGCGCCTTCGGCGAGCCAGTGTGTTGCTTGCTCCACGTGTGCTGGAGTCAGCCAGTTGAAGAGCACAGCATCGGCCAGTTCGCCAGCCAAACGGCACATGCGCGGGCCGAGCGCCGCGATGACGAGCTCGCCGGGAAAAGCTGCACGCAGTGTCAAGGCACCGGTGCGCACACGCAGGAGAGCACCCGGACCCGCCCCTGCACCGATACCGAGGCGTAGGCGATCCAGCGGAAGCTGCAGTTCCCTCACTCGTTCAGCGATTCGTTCTGGTGTCCATCGAGTCAGCGGTAAGACACCGACTCCGAGCGCAATCCGTTGGGTCACTGATGCTGCTGCAGCGAGTGCTGCCATCCCATCACCATCCGGCGTGTCGTTGACCCAGAAGGTGCGATATCCCAATGCCTCGCAAGCAGCCGCTGCCGCGCGAATCACTTCGTGGGAGACCGTTGCAGCCAGCCCAAATCCTCGTGCGACCATTGCCCAACTCCTTACGTTCCTCGCTCGGCAATCGTAGCTGAAGAACGGGGCCTGATGGGGAACAGAGCGCAATATCGCCATCCTGCTAGGCTGCTTCAGTGCGATACAATGGGAGGTTCGTGTTGTGGCGCGGACAACGCCACGACGAAGAGGTTGGTTGCTCATGACCAAGGACGCTCACACCAGACCAGTGCGAATCGTTATTGCCGGTGGTGGGTTCGCCGGGGTGACAGTAGCGCACGAACTCCGCCGGGCAGCACGCCGCGGGGAGATTGAGGTCGCGTTGATCTCCCGGGAGAACGCGTTCGTTTTCTATCCACTGATGCCAGAAGTGATTTCAGGTGCCTTACGTGTTGAAACTATCCTGACGTCAATTCGGCATGTCGCACCCCATGCGCGACTCTACGCGGGAGAGCTTACCAGTATTGACCTTGAGCGGAGGGTGGTCACGATCCGGCATGGGTTGTACCAACATCGCCAGGAGTCTTTAGAGCTCTCCTATGACCATCTCGTTCTCGCGTTGGGTGGTGTGCCGGCCACATTTGGTATTCCAGGACTTGACGACTACGCGTTTGATGTTCAGCGACTCGCGAATGCCTTTGCCCTCCGAAACCACCTTATTGATCTCCTCGAACAAGCCGATATCGAAGCGGATCCAGAGGAGCAGCGGCGTTTACTGACGGTTGTGGTGATCGGGGGTGGGCCAACCGGGGTGGAAGTCGCAGCTGAGATCCGCAGCCTGTTCACGCATGCGCTCCGCTATTACCAGAACATTCGGCCGGGAACGGAGCGAGTGGTGCTAGTGGAAGCACTGTCACGCGTGCTTCCGAGCTTTCCTGAGACAGCTGCCGCGCGGGCTGTACAGGAACTCCAGCGGCGTGGGATCGAGGTCCTGCTTGGTCGCAAGGTTGTCCGAGTGGAACCTGCGGCCGTGACGCTTGAGGATGGGACAGTTCTGGAGTCACGGACGATTGTCAGTGCGATCGGCGTGGAACCAAATCCGATTGTACGGAGCTTCAATCTTCCGCTCGATGAACGAGGACGGATCGTCGTCGATGCGTACCTGCGAGTGCAAGGCATGCCGAACGTTTGGGCACTCGGCGATAATGCGGCCGTCATCGACCCGGCGACTGGTCGACCCTATGCGCCGACCGCTCAGCATGCGGTACGACAAGCCCAGCTATTGGCACGTAATCTCTTAGCGACCCTGCATCACCGCGAGCTGGCGCCGATGCGCTATCGCACCCGCGGTATGATGGTCACGCTTGGTGATCATGCTGCTATCGCCTGGCTCGGTCGGGTGACGCTTGATGGCTTCCTCGCCTGGTGGCTCTGGCGCACCTATGCGCTCCTACACATCCCGCGTTGGGATCGTCGCATGCGGTTAGCGATGGAGTGGATGCTCGATCTTTTGTTCCCACCGGAACTGGTTCAGCTCAAGGTGGGACAGCCAGCGCCGGCCACCCGCCGCGTGGTCGACGCGGCTTTGCGTCGGCTGTGGGAGGGAGTGCCACCACCGAGTCTTTCCGGACTACCGATTGTCGGCTCAGCGCGGCGGCGCTGCGAGTGAGCGAAGAGCGGCGAGTGCTGCTTCGACGTCTGGAAGTGCACGCAGGGGTGCCCGCTCGCGATAGGCAATCGTGCCGCTGCGGTCGACGATAACGATTGCCCGTGCGGGGACCTCACGGTACCCGATGAGCTCGTCAATCTTCACGTCGTACGCCGTGATAGCCTCGCGGTTCCAATCACTGAGGAAGGGGAAGTCGACACCGAGTTCGCGTGCCCACACTGCCTGAGCAAAGTGGCTATCGCAGCTGATCGCGTAAACTTCGGCGCCCAGTGCGCGAATCTCCTCAATCTTGTCCCACAACTGGGACAACTGATTCCTTCAACCGCTCGTGAAGGCGAAGTGGAAGAAGGTGAGAACAGCGATGCGCTCTTGCAAGATTTCACTCAAGGTGAGTGGCTGACCGAGTGTGCTTGGGAGACGAAACTCTGGAGCTCGTTCACCGACCTGGCCTGCCATCATCGTTCCCTTCCAACTGAACCGATATCTGCATTATGCTGCGATGGTACGATACCGAAAGCGAGCGGTGGGAGTACTGGAGGGAGTGAGCAAGACCGTGCAGCTGTTCAATGAGCTGACGAGGCGAGTTGAGCCTTTCTCTCCAGCCGACGGGCATACCGTCCGACTCTACGTGTGTGGTGTCACCCCCTACGATACGACTCACATGGGGCACGCGATGACCTATTTGGTGTTCGATGTCTTCAATCGTATCTGCCAGCATCATGGCTGGCGCGTCAAGTATGTGCAGAACATCACGGATATCGACGATGACATCCTCCGCAAAGCTCGTGAGGTGGGAGAGCCGTGGGACCGGCTCGGGGATCGGTATGTCCGGCAGTTTCAGGAGGATTTAAATGCGCTCAACGTGCTTTTCCCCTCGGTCTTTCCCCGAGCCACTGAGGAAATACCGCTCATGATCGAGATGATCCAGCGGCTGCTCGAACAAGGTGCAGCGTACATCCGTGACGGTACGGTCTACTTCCGCGTTGCCAGCGCTCCGGACTATGGGCATCTGTGTCGCTGTAGTCGCGAGGAGATGATCCGCCTCTCGGCCGAGCGGGGCGCCGATCCGCAGGATCCGCGGAAAGAAGACCCGCTCGATTTCATTCTCTGGCAAGCAGCACAGCCCGGCGAACCGACATGGGAGAGCCCATGGGGGCCTGGGCGGCCGGGCTGGCACATCGAGTGCAGCGCGATGGCGATAAAGTACCTTGGTTCCCAGATTGATGTGCACGGCGGTGGTTCTGATCTCATTTATCCCCATCACGAGAGTGAGATTGCCCAGGCGGAAGGCTACACCGGCACGAGACCGTTCTCACGTTTCTGGGTACATGTGGCCATGGTGGAGTACCAAGGTGCAAAGATGTCGAAGTCGCTCGGTAACCTGGTACTGGTCCGTGACACCTTACGGCGTCACAGCGGTGACGCTATCCGCCTCTATCTTCTGAGCCATCACTACCGGACGCCATTCACCTACGAGGATGACGGCCCGGCGCGGTTTGAGCCGCTTGTCCAGCATCTTCGTCAGGCGGTGAACGTCGTAGGGGGTCAGGCAACGCCGCTGGACCTTGCTCCGTTGCGTGACGAGCTGGTGGCTGCGCTCTCAGACGACCTGAATACCCCGCGAGCGATTGCCGTGCTGGCGGAGGCAGCTGATCGGCTGCTTGCAGCTGCTCGGGAGGGCCGTGACGTGGAACGTGCCCGCGAGCAGCTCCGGGAAATGGGAAGTCTCATCGGACTTACGGTGACGCGATGAGCTGACACGCTCTTTCGATGTTACCCAATGGTGGTTGAGTCCGTCGTGTGTCAGGCAGCAATATGCGTGCCGTATCAGTATGTCAACGTCAGTCACCTCGCGGCATGGATTATTGGAACACTCCATAACTAGGCGCAGGTTGCGGTCGCGGACAAGGCACGGGGAAGGAATGGGCTCTCGGAGTTTGCCGGGTCCTTATGGTCTCCATTCATTTGACTCGCTTGACAGCTGGCCACACCTGCGGCAGGCTGAAGTTTGGACGACTTGGATGCACCGGAAAGGACAGAGAGGAATGGGTGAAATACTGCCAATCAGCGCCGGTGTTGTGGTGGGGCTCATCTGCTGGCGGATCGCTTCGGTGCGGCTCCGCACCGCTGCCTTAGTGATCCTCAGCGTTCTTTTTGGGGCACTGGCCAGTTTTCTTACCGGTGAGCTCGCCTTGACGTGGGCTTTCCTCTTGATCGACATCCCACTCGTCTTCCTGGTCGCTGTTGGAACAAGCCTTCTGGTGGCACGTGTGGCTCGAGCCCGCCAAATCGCTCGTCATTGACCCGTTGCCGCGCGTCTGTAGTGAGCGCCGCCTGAGTCGTCACTCGGCGGCGCTCAGCTATCGGAGGATGGGCACCTGATATGAGCAATCATGCAGACATGTTCCTCGTGCAGCGGGGGGACCAGGAGAACCGTGTTGACCAGATACTCGGCGAGGAGCGCCGCTGGCACTGGTGGCAGCGTGCAGTCATCTACCATATTTACCCCCGCTCCTTTGCAGACAGTAATGGTGATGGTGTTGGTGACCTTGAGGGGATTCGCCAGAAGCTTGATTACCTTGTGTGGCTTGGCGTTGACGCCATCTGGCTTTCCCCTATTTTCCGCTCACCGATGGTTGACTTCGGCTACGACATTAGTGACTATCTTGACGTTGATCCGACGTTCGGGACATTCGAGGATCTTGAGCGGCTGATCGCGGACGCCCATGCGCGGGGACTGAGAGTGATCCTCGACTTCGTTCCCAACCACACCTCTGATCAACATCCCTGGTTCGTTGAGTCGCGCAGAAGCCGCGATGATTCGCGCCGCAACTGGTATATCTGGGCTGATCCTGCTCCTGATGGCGGCCCACCGAACAACTGGCGCAGTGTCTTTGGGGGATCGGCATGGGAGTTCGATGCTGCGACAGGACAGTACTATCTGCACACCTTTCTGAAGGAACAACCCGATTTGAACTGGAGAAATCCGGAAGTCCAAGCAGCCATGCTCGATGTCCTGCGCTTCTGGTTCGCGCGGGGAGTTGATGGTTTTCGCCTTGACGCCATCTGGTTCTTGATTAAAGACGCAGAGCTGCGCGATAACCCAGTGAATCCAGACTACACGCCTGACCAGCCACCCTATCGTGAGCTCCTTCCTGTCTACTCCAGTGACCGTCCAGAGATCCACGAGATCCTGGCTCGTATGCGCCAAGTTGCCGATGCGTTCGGTGAGCGCTTGCTCATTGGCGAGATTTACCTGCCGATGGGACGCCTCGTCACCTACTACGGGTGCCCTCATCGGCGCGAACTCCACTTGCCGTTTAACTTTGAACTTCTCTTGCTTCCTTGGGAACCTCGCCGCATTGCTGCCGCCATTGACACCTACGAGGCGCTGCTCAGTCCCCACGACTGGCCAAACTGGGTGTTGAGTAATCATGACCGACCACGTGTGGCCACTCGCGTGGGTGCAGCACAGGCACGGGTTGCTGCTATGCTGCTCCTCACCCTTCGCGGCACGCCGACGATCTACTACGGTGACGAACTTGGACTTGCTGATGTGCCCATTCCACCCGAGCGACGACGCGATCCGCTGGAACACACGATTGGACCGGGAGCGGGGCGTGACGCCTGTCGGACACCAATGCCCTGGGATAAGGGCCCGAACGCTGGTTTTACCAGCGGCGAACCGTGGCTCCCACTCAATCCGGATTACCCCACGCGCAATGTCGCGGTACAACGGGATGATCCCCACTCGATGCTGGCGCTCTACCGTGAACTGCTTGTGCTGCGCCGTGCGGAACCAGCGTTGGCTATCGGGCACTATCGTCCAGTCGGCGCCACTGAGAGTGTCCTTGCGTATCTGCGTGAGGTCGCTGGACGTCGGCTGCTCGTGGTGCTCAACTTCGGTGGACACGAGCAGATGTTTGCCAGTACGCGTTTTCCTCTCCGCGGGATAGTTCTCCTTTCCACCTACCTCGACCGGCAAGGAGAGCCTATCCAGGGTGGCATACGCCTCCGCCCCAACGAAGGCTGTATCGTTGCGCTGCGAGAAGAGCAAACATTGCGAGCGAGCGTGGCTGGAGCGTGAGCGGGGTGGGATGATATTGTCTGTCCCTGTGTCAGATCTCACCCCTCCAAGTGCGAATCCTGCCGCACGCGCTCCCCGTTCATTGTGGTAGCGTGGGAGGTAGCCCGATCAGGCAGACGCATTACTTCTCTAGGTCCCCCACGCCTCACTTCCACGGCATGCGCACTTCCAGCCAAGAGCCTGCACGGACCGACTTCGTCCTGCCACACCGTTGGTACCAGCGAGGTTACGTCAGTGACATGCGGCACGTGACGACCCATTACTCCGGTGTCCGTGCAGTCAACGTGATGAGGATGAGAGGACCAAAGCTAGTCGGGAGATCTCACTGTTTCGCGCGTCGTCAACCCGGAAAGAAGGTGGAAACAATTAGTATGGTAGGGAGTGAGCTCGTTTGTCTCTGGCACAAGAGGCTGCATCCAGTTGTCCATGTTGAGGCATCTTGACGACAGGCAGCCAGCATCGGATCATCGCGGTGCTGATGGTCGACACCAGGAGAGGTGGCCGGCCACGGTGTTCGATGTCGTAAGCTGTGGCGAACTCCTTATCGATTTTGTCGCTCTCCGGCGTGGTGTTCGTTTGGCTGAAGCGCCAGCGTTTCGGCGTGCTGCGGGCGGCGCCCCAGCAAACGTCGCGGTCGGAGTTGCTCGGCTCGGACATCGGGCAGCATTTCTTGGCCAGGTGGGTGACGATGACTTCGGCCGCTACTTGGCGGAAGTACTCCGGCGTGCCAGTGTCGATGTGCGCGGTCTGCGGTTTACTGCGGCTGCACGTACGGCGCTGGCGTTTGTCAGTCTGCGTGCTGATGGCGAGCGGGACTTCCTCTTTTATCGCCATCCCAGCGCTGACATGCTCTGGCGTCCGGAGGATGTTGATCACGAGGTAGTTCGTGCGACTCGCATTTTCCACTTTGGCTCAATATCGCTCATCGGCGAGCCGGTTCGCTCGGCGACACTCACTGCGCTGGCTGAAGCGCGGGCGCACGGTGCCCTCGTTTCTTACGATCCGAACTTACGCCTCGCGCTCTGGCCCTCGGCAGAGGCAGCACGCGAAGGGATACTGCTTGGCTGGCGCGAAGCGGATCTCGTCAAGCTCAGTGAAGACGAACTCGTCTTCCTCACCGGATCACCCAATCCCGCAGCAGTGCGTCAGCTCTGGCATGAGCGACTCCGCCTCGTGGTGGTGACACGTGGTGCAGCTGGGTGCACGTATATCACGTCGGAGGGGAGCGGCACCGTACCAGGATTTTCCGTACCGGTGGTCGATACGACCGGTGCCGGCGACGGTTTTGTAGCTGGGCTGCTCGTCGGCTTGCTCGAGCAGGACGGAGATTGGTCTCAGGAAGCGATTGAGCTGGCATTGCGACTCGCCAATGCTGTCGGCGCACTGGTCTGCACACGTCGCGGAGCGATCCCCGCTTTACCAACCCGATCGCGGGTGGTGCGCTTCTTGCACGAGAGGGGTTCGCAGGGGGTCACAGCTGCCGGGCACGGTCAGAACGAGAGCAGAGAGGAAGGATGATGAATCGAGAGCGTTTGCGTGAACTTGATCGTGTTGTGCTGGGTGAAATTTGGGCGTCGGATGAAGCCTGGCGAAATCTCGTTTATCTCTGTGACGACCTGGGCCATCGTTTTGCAGGCTCGGAGCAGGAGTGGCGAGCGGCTGAATTCCTGGCCGAACGCCTACGCGCTTATGGGCTCGAGAATGTCCATCTCGAGGAGTTCTCGATAGCAACGTGGGAACGGGGCTCTTCTCATCTTTGGGTGGTCGAGCCCTTGGAGCGGAAGCTGTCAGTGCTCGCGATGCCCTATTGCCCCAGTGCTCGAGTTGAGGCTGAAGTCATCGACGTTGGAGAGGGAGAGCTCCCAGACTTTGACCGGCTGGCGAGCAAAATTCCAGGCAAGATCGTCCTGACCGATGCGGAAACGAATCGTCCCGGCGAGCGTAAGAGCCACCGGACCGACAAGTACAACTGGGCTGTGCAACGCGGGGCTGCAGCAGTGCTCTTTGTCAACCAGAATCCCGGACAACTGCATATCACTGGCTCGCTCACGGGTCGGAATCCGAATGGGACGAGTGCTGTGGATCGTGAAGCACCGATCCCCGGTCTCGGGTTGACCTATGAGACTGGCCTGTTCCTCCGCCGACTTGCCGAGCGCGGGACGCTTCGCTTGCGCCTTGCAACTGAGAACTGGACGCGCGAAGCACGTTCGGCGAACGTGATTGCTGAGCTTCCCGGTTGTACTCGCCCAGAAGAGATCATCCTCGTCGGTGGACATTACGATGGCCACGACATTGCCCAAGGTGCGAGCGACGATGGTGCAGGGACCGTGGTTGGGCTGGAGGTCGGCCGGGCGCTCGCCCACTTGCGAGGCCAGCTTGCCCGTACTGTCCGCGTGATCTGCTTTGGTGCCGAAGAGCTCGGGCTCCTCGGAGCCTATCACCATGCTGCGCGGGCAGCAGCACGCGATGAGCGTATCCGATTCGTCCTCAACCTCGACGGTGCAGGTCGCGGTAGTGGTGGACAGGAGCAGCTTGTCCTCTCCGGCTTCCCGGAACTCGTCCCGTACTTCCAAGCGATCAGCCGAGAGCTTCCCTACGACTTTGCGATCCGCGACGAGCTCAATGCGCACTCCGACCATTTCCCGTTTGCTTTGCGTGGAATCCCGAACGCAACCTTGAGCAGCCGCGATGCGACGGCCGGGATGATCGGACGTGGTTGGGGGCATACCGAGGCAGATACTCTCGACAAGGTAACACTGCGTAGCATGCAGCTGGCTGCAGCACTCGCTGCACGCTTGGTAATCCGACTGAGTGAGGATGAGGAGTTTCCTGGACGTCAACGCACTCTTGAGGAGGTGCGTCAGCAGTTAGCAGAGGCGGGGCTTCTCGAGCGTGTGCGAGGAACCGAAGGGACTGTGATCTGACAATCGTTCGTGGAGTATCACGCTCAGACCGAGTGTGCACACTTGACTGCAGCGGGATCCGGAGACGACAGCAGTCAGGCCTCCGGTGCTGTTCGTGAGGGTTGCTTTCTCATCCGTCATTCCCTTGGTTGGCAAGGTCTCTCCTCCGTGTCGTTGCCTCATCTTGCTTGTCACCAGGACAGGTTTAGCATGCTCGCAGGTGTGGCGTCTCCAGCTGCTGCCACACGCTGACGCTGTCTCTCACCGGTGTGTTCATCTGAGGAGGAGGTAGTCTCACACGTCTGTCCACCAGTGGACCGAAGCGTGTCATGACGTGTTATGAGAGGAGCGAGAGCTTCCTGCTTGACGACACCTGACAACGATTGGGAGTACCCCGCTGGTCGGCTCCCCACGTTATGCCTCGTACACAGTCTGGCCACCGATGACTGTACGCAGCACACGTATCTGAGTGAGTTGCTCTGGCTCGATGCGGCGTGGATCTTGCTCCAGGATAACAAAATCGGCAAGCATACCGGGGCGAAGCATCCCTTTGCGACGTTCCTCAAAGGTAGCGTAGGCCCCATTCACTGTGTAGAGCGGTAGGGCTTCTTCAACGCGAATCGCTTCCTCCAGTGCATAGGATCGACCGCTTGCAGTGCGCTCCAAGACGGCGGCTTGGATGCAGCGGAGCGGTTCGTACGACGAAACTGGGCAGTCTGTCGAGAAAACCAGTCGGATGCCGGCATCGAGCAGACTCCGGAACGGATAGGTAAGTTGAATCCGCTCCAGGCCAAGGTGGCGAATGAAGCCATCACCGTACTCAGCGATGAAGATGGGCTGGCTGACGACGAGTATCCCAAATCGAGCGATGCGCTCGATCAGGTCAGGGCGTAGTATCCCGCAGTGTTCAATACGATGGCGATGATCGGCTCGTGGAAGCCGAGTGAGTGCCCGCTCGTAGGCATTAAGCACCATCTCAATCGCTCGATCACCAATCGCATGCGTCGCCACTTGGAAGCCAGCACTGTGAGCTTGCCAGACCAGCTCATCCAGTTCTTCCTGAGTCCAGATCGTGATCCCGTAATTGTCTGATTGGGAATCGTTCAAGAAGGGACGGCTGACCGCCGCGGTGCGCCCAATGAGGCTACCATCGGCAAACAGCTTCACTGGGCCAATACGGAGTCGATCGTTGCCAAAGCCTTGCTTGATTCCCAGTCCAAGGAGGTGGGGAAGAAGCTGGTGCCGGATCATCATCGAGGTTCGGAGCTGCAACACGCCGCGCTCGACTGCTCGCTGGTAGGCCTCGACTTGCAGTGGATGGTCCGAGCCCGCGTCCTGGCTTGAGGTAATACCGGCCGCAACGTATGCATTGTTGCAGCGACCAAGCGCCTCAATCATCTCCTCGAGCGTTGGAGCAGGGATCACTCGTTCCACAAGCTCCATCGCGTTCTCCTGGAGCAGACCGGTTGGCTCGCCCGACTCGTCGCGTACGATATGCCCCCCAGGAGGATCGGGCGTTTCTCGGGTGATGCCTGCTAGCTGGAGTGCTAGCGAGTTGGCCACCAGCATGTGTCCTGAGCTGTGCACCAGGACAAGTGGATGACTCGTGCTAGCCTGGTCGAGATCCCAGCGAGTCGGGTGGCGATGCTCGGCAAGCACGTTATCGTCATACCCTCGCCCACGGATCCAGCTCCCCGGCGCTGTCTGGCTTGCGCGCTGGGCAAAGCGTGCCACGATGTCCTCAAGAGAGCGAACATGGGGGTAACGACAGTTAACTTGCCCAAGAACCATGCCAAAGTTGATCATGTGGTTGTGTGCTTCATTGAAGCCGGGAAGGCACGTAGCTCCCGCGAGATCAAGTCGCCGGGCAGTGCGAGGCAGGACTGCTTCTACCTCGGCTACCGAGCCGACGGCGACGATCTGCTCGCCGATGACCCCGAACGCCTCGACTTCTGGTTGCTCCGGATCCATCGTCAAGATCGTGCCGTTCACAACCGCATAGGCATCCATCGCGCTTCCCCTTCTCGGTGGAACGCTCCTGGCGATTCCATCCGGGCACGATAACAGGACAGCATCACCGTCGCAAGAAGGAGAAGGCGCTTTCTGAGAGGAGCGTCTGGCCGCTGGGTCGTTTCCTCTGGAGCCTGGGGATGGAGAGGTCCAGCCGATCCGGGTGGCTGGCGAGTGCGAGTCACTGCGCAGAGCTGTCCGACGGGCCTTCATGAATATCACACTCGTTTAGCCATGGTGACTGAGGATCCTCACCGCTCGAGCCGGTGGTCAGCGGTGAGGAGGAGCAATGGTAGGCCTTTAGTGCACTGGTATTGACAAATATCGATATGCAGGCTATGCTCTTCGCAAGGAGAGGGGTATGACGCATCAGCATTGTTGTCCCATGCAATTCGAGACACTCTTCTTGGCCACTGAGCGGCTACCTCAGATCGCCGCGCTGGCCCGCGCGCTGGCTGATGAGACGCGTCTAAGACTGCTTCTGCTGCTTGTGCGGCAGGAGCAGCCAGTCTGCGTCTGCCACCTGGCGGAGCACATGCCGGTTGGTCAGCCCACTGTTTCACACCATCTCAGCATCCTGCGTCAAGTTGATCTCGTCACAGTAGAGCGTCGCGGTCCGTGGGCCTACTACCAGGCAACCCCGCTTGCACGTGCTGTACTCGACGCACTAAAGCAGGTTCTGACTGAACGGGTCACGACGTGACCGCACACTGGTGGTGGCAGGAGAGGCTTCATGTAGTGCACATATCGATGATTATCGATATATGAGTCACCAGCCTCAAACGTACAAGTGAGCAATGGGGCAGGCGTGACGGAATGGTACGAAGCGAAGGGGAAAGAAATGGTATCACCACGGGAACTGCCAGTTGTCGTGATCGGGGCAGGACCCGTCGGGCTTGTTGCTGCCGCACACCTCTCCCAGCGGCACCTGCCATTCGTGGTGCTTGAGGCTGGCCCTGCTGTCGGAACAGCGGTTCGGCGCTGGGCGCACGTTCGGATGTTCTCGCCCTGGCGGTTCAATCTCGATCCGCTCGCGGCACAACTTCTGAGTGTCACTGGCTGGGATACCCCTGCGTCAGAAGCCTACCCGACCGGCGGCGACCTTGTTGCGCACTGGCTCGAACCGCTTGCCGCCCACCCAGCGATCCATCCTTTTCTGCACTTGCAGCACCGAGTTCTCGCTGTCGCCCGGCTCGGCCGTGACAAGCTAGCCGGGTATGATCGGGTGGGGCGACCGTTCGTGGTGCGTGTGGTGGCACCGCACGGTGAAGAAGAGATTCTGGCCCGCGCAGTACTCGATGCATCCGGTGCTGTTCCCAATCCACTCGGTGCGTGTGGCCTCCCGGCGCTCGGCGAAGGGTTTCTGGCCGATTGCATCACCTACGGTATGCCAGATGTACTCGGTCGTGACCGAGCGGTGTATGCGGGAAGTCGGACGCTTGTGGTCGGATCTGGCCATTCAGCGTTCGGTGTCCTTCTTGATCTCGTTGAGCTGGCAGCAGCAGAGCCTGCTACCCAAATTCATTGGGCGATCCGGCGCCGCTCCCTCGGCGGGCGACTTGGGAGTCCGACCGATGAACTCCCCGAACGCGGTCGACTTGGTCTCCGTGTTGCGGAGGCTCTGGCCAAGGGTCTTGTGACCCTCCACACCGGAGTGCTGGTGGATCGAGTGGAACGGAGCCCACAGGGTGTCGTTGTGCACACGGGCGATCGGATGCTGCCGCCGGTGGATCAGATTGTTTGTGCGACTGGGTATCGACCCGATCTCACGCCGCTCCGTGAGCTCCGGCTCGCGCTCGATCCGGTAGTTGAGGCACCAGCAGCCTTAGCACCCCTGATTGATCCGAACTTCCACAGTTGCGGGACCGTCCCTCCGCACGGGGTTCGGGAGCTCGCCCACCCTCAAGAGCCGGATTTCTTTGTCGTGGGCCTCAAGAGCTATGGCCGTGCACCAACGTTCTTACTCCGGACTGGTTACGAGCAGGTGCGGTCGGTGGTCGCGGCGTTGGCGGGTGATTGGGAGGCGGCACAGCGTGTCGCGCTTGAACTGCCTGCGACCGGAGTCTGCAACGGAAGCAGCGCGACGGCAGCCTTCCCGCCCTTAGCAGGGAATCGGTTGACTGGAACGAGGTTGTCTGAGCGAAGCGCAGTGCGAAGGGGGGTAGCAATGGTTCGACTGTCGGAACAGTGCTGTGCGGTTGAAGGGCCTGAGCCGGAAGACGCGACCAGCCTGTTGCTGCACCAAACAGCTGACATGACTCAGGAAGCTGAGATTTCTCCTGGTTGTGACCAAGAGGGCTGCGGTTGTGAGCGTGGTGAGACAGAAGAAGTTGTTCCAGTTGGTTTGACCTGTCCCTGGCCGCGCCCGGGGGGAGATCGCCCGAACGCGTGCTGTACCACCGTTGCTGTCGGCGAAGACTGTGGCTGTGGGGAACAGACGGTTAGCAGTGAATCGTCCTCAGCGCAGTGTGTGACCTGCTGTTAAAGCGGTCAGGCGGGCTCACTGGCCATGCGGCGCCCTTCCTCGTGGAGGAGCCAACGTGCGAGTAGAATGAGCATGATCACGATGTACAGCGTACCGCCACCGATCCACATAAGGAGGCCAGCAACTTGCTGGTCGACCATAGGGGTAAAACCCCAAGGCATGGCAACGTAACGATAGGGCTGATAGAGTACTTCATCAGCCAGCGTGATAATTGCACCAAGTATTGCGCTAATCACTGCAGTGATAAAGACCATGAGACTCGCCCAGAGTCCGCTGACACGATGGTGACGGGGTACGGGATCAATAATCGGCCACCAGAAGAGGAGGGCCGTGCCGAAAAAGCTTAGGTGCTGGAGGTCGTGTACCGGCTGGCGCAGGACTGCCTGGTCGTAAAGGCGTGGGAAGTGCCAAACAACGAGAGCAAGGTTGGCCAATGCGGCAGCGACCAGCGGTTGCGTCAAGAGTTGGAGCACTCGGCGTGTCCAGAGTGGTCGGAGGAGCAGGCGCGTCAGCATACCAGCGCGTTGCGGTGGCAGCCCGCGGAGGAGAACCTGCACGGGCCGTCCCAGTAACAGTAGAGGTGCTGTAACTTGAATCAGAACGAGGTGCTGGGCCATGTGCATGGTGAGGAGTTCATCGTTCCACGTATCGAGGGGACCAGCAAGGGCGATGAGTGCGCTGAACATCCCCCCATAGAACGCTGCTGGCCAGCTGGCAGGAATAGAGCGACCGATTCGGCGCAACCGCCAGAGTGCGAGACTATAGACCAGGGTTGGAATGATGATTAACGCCAGTGGCGGCGGGTACAGGGTAATCCCGAGCACGCTCGGGCAGGTTGGGCAGCTATGAAGGATTGGGAAGAGCATTGGGCCACCTCGTCGATTGCGGCATTTGCCCGTACAGAAGGGTACCACTAGGGGCAAGTCTCTGCAGGTTTGCGGGTATGGCTGGAGCCACAAAGCCAGGGGCCATCGGCAAGCAACTCTTTCGACTTGGCAGCACTGGGGAAGGGCTTCTCCCCAGGCTCGTTCTCGTTCGGTGTCTCGCGTACTGCGGCAACGGGCGGTCAGGTATTACCAGGCGCTTGGATCCGAGTGCTGGACACTGGAGGCCTCGACGTCAATTGCAGCATTCTTGCGGTGACACCTGGCTGAATCACAAATACAGTACACGCTTCGCCAAAAGTTGACTTCTCAGTCTGGTATATTTATGTGAATATACGTGGATACTCTTATGGTTAAACATGTTCATCATATTGAGTTTGTACTAGAATACAGAAACCTCGGAAGAGAAATAGAACGATGTCCTATTTGGTGTGGTGACTATCACTGATGTACAGGTTCCTACCTGAGAGCCACAAAGGAAGAAAGATCCCCCCACCTGCGTGGGGCCAGGCGTATACTCATCCGACGGTGCGGAGCAGGGGAAATACCAGTGCTCCGCCAGGTGGGAGATGGAAACCGGCGAACCAAGCTCTTCGGTGCGCAACGGTACGGCTATTCCCGGGACACACCCGGGAGATCGCTATATTCGTCACGTAGCCTCAAGTGATCTACCTATCCGCGAGATCGGTCCTGGGCGTTATGTTGCTGAGTTGGCCGAGCCGACGAATTTGGTCGCGAAGGCGTGGGTACTTGTTCGGCGCGTCATCATTGGGCGCCCACTCCATAGTGCTGAAGCACCGCACGAGCGCATTGGTAAAGCGAAGGCACTTGCGATCTTTTCGTCTGATGCTCGCTCGTCAACAGCGTATGGTCCGGAAGAGATTCTACGCATCCTGATTTTGGCCGGGAGCGCTGCTTATGCGTTTCTGCTGCCCATCTGGCTCGCAATCACGCTGCTCATCGCGATCGTGGTGATCTCTTACCGGCAGACGATCCGTGCCTATCCACATGGTGGGGTACCTACATCGTTTCTCGCGAGAACCTTGGGACAGCACCCGGGCTGATCGCGGCGGCAGCTCTCCTCAGCGACTATGTCCTAACGGTTGCCGTGAGTATTTCCGCCGGGGTTGCCGCAATCGCCTCAGCCCTACTAGCGTTGTTCCCCTATCGGGTTGAGCTCGCCGTTGGGGCGATTCTGTTCATCACGCTCGCTAACTTGCGCGGCGTGCGTGAGAGTGCAACGATCTTTACCCTACCCACCTACGCCTACATTACTTGCATCGGGATCCTTGTCGCGCTCGGTGTGGCCTCACTCCTCGGTTTTGGCCCTGAGCCTCATCCAGTGCGGTACGAGCCACCTGCACCAAGTGAGCCGCTCACGCTTTTCCTGATCCTCCGTGCCTTTGCCGCTGGGAGTACAACGTTGACCGGTATTGAAGCCATCTCCAACGGCCTTCCAGCTTTTAAGCCGCCAGAGGCCGAGAATGCCCGGACAACGCTTTTGGTTATGGGAGCCATTCTTATTGGGCTCTTTAGTGGTGTCACGCTACTGAGTTATCACTTCCACCTCGTGCCAAGTGACCGTGAGACAATTACCTCACAACTGGCACGGACACTCGTCGGTAACTCCTTCCTCTACTATGTTGTGCAGGCGGCAACTGCTTTGATTCTCTTCCTTGCGGCAAACACTGCTTTCGCTGACTTCCCGCGTCTTGCCTACTTCCTCGCTCGTGACCGCTTTCTCCCACGACAGTTTCGGTTCCAAGGAGAACGTCTGGCCTTTTCCACCGGGATCATCACGTTGGGCTTGTTGACGAGCATACTCGTCATCGCGCGGCGCGCGAACGTTTCGGCTCTTATCCCGCTGTACGCTGTGGGTGTCTTTACGGCCTTTACCCTTTCTCAGTCCGGTATGGTGGTGCATTGGTGGCGCCAAGCCCACGGTTCTGTGCGGCAGCTGCAGTGGCACAGTTTCCTGATGAACGCTGGAGGCGCACTCACCACCGGCGTCGTCACGCTTGTCATCCTTATCACCAAGTTCAGGCACGGCGCTTGGTTGATCGTGATCATCATGCCGATCTTAATCGGGATGATGCTTGGTATTCATCGACATTACCTATCGGTCGCCCAGCAGCTGCGTGTTGCGCCCGAGGAAGCGCGCCGCCAACTTCGGCTCGTTCCTCGACGGAATGTGGCGATCGTCCCGATTTCCTCGCTGAACCGGGCATCACTCCTTGCACTGAACTACGCCCGCGCTATCGCCGACGATGTCACTGCCGTCCACGTGGCAACCGAGCCGGAATCAGGGGAACTCCTGCAGCAGCGCTGGCGCGAGGCTGGACTGAATGTTCCCCTGATCATCGTTGAGTCACCGTACCGTGAACTCCTCGGACCCCTAGTAGCCGTTATTGAAAAGCTGCATCGTGAGAAAGGAACCCCACTTATTACCGTTGTTATTCCAGAGTTTGTGCCTGCTCATTGGTGGGAACGAGTGCTCCATACCCAAACTGCTTGGCGACTCCGCCAAGCACTCGCCGATCTCTCGGATATCGTCATCACCACGGTGCCATATCACCTCAAGGAATAAACGGTGCTGGCCGACGCACCAACACTGGAACAGAGGCCTGGGCAAGCACTTGTTCGGCCGTTGACCCCATGAGGACGTCTCGTAAGCCACCCCAGCCATGTGTGACCATAGCGATGAGGTCAACGGCGCGTTCACGTGCGATCTCGACAATCATCTGCGCTGGTCGACCATCGACGACCAACCATTCTGTGCGATAACCACGTTCGGAGAGCTGTGTCGCCAGCTCGCGCAGATAGACTGCGGGGTCATCTCCCGTGACCTCTGCCTCAATGCGACGGAGGCGTCCCTCGCGGACGTGAAGGAGCAGGACTTCCCATCCTTCGGTCCCAAGGAGTGGCAAGAGATTCACTGCTTCTTCAGCGAGGCGCGAGCCGTCAAGCGGGACAAGCGCTCGATCGAGGACGAGCTTAGTCTCATCTGGTGGAGGGACGTGTGCAGGAACCACGAAGACCGGACTCACCCCGCTCGCGATCACCTGCGCGGTGACCGAACCAAGGACCAGACGGCGCCAGCCAGCACGGGCATGTGCCGCCATGACAAGAAGCGGATCCTTTGTCGCTTCCGCAAGGCGTGTAAGGACGAGTGCTGGATCTCCCTCTTCCACGACGATACGGATAGGCGTCTCAGTGGGGAAACTTCGGGCAACATCTTCAAGGTAGGTACGACATTCGGCTCGCCAGTCCTCAAGCAGGGCTCGTAAGAGTGCTTGCTCCTTGACAGAGCGGAGTCCGACTGGAACTTCGAGGACGGCCACGAAGATGACTGGCGCTGCCAGGCGTCGTGCCAGCGCTCGTGCCCACGGCAGGACACGTTCACTCACCCCGTGTGGTTGGGGCTTGGTGCGGTCAAATTCCAGTGGAACAATGAATGTGGGCACGTCTTTCTCCCTCCTCTAGAGCATCACTCAGTGGTCTGCTACTCGTGTGCTTGCGTCACCTCGGCATGGTGGCGAACCAGTCGTCGCTCCGCGAGGAGCAGCGAGACGATAACGCTGATCGCCAACGTTGCGATCACGATACCGAGCGACACTGCTGTGGGGATCTTGTAAAAGTCCTGAATGAGCATTTTGACGCCGATGTAACTCAAGATGAAGGCAAGGCCGTAGCGCAAGTAGGCTAAGCGTCGGACAAGTCCGGCCAAAAGGAAATACATTGAGCGGAGCCCAAGAATAGCGAAGACGTTTGAAGAGAACACGATGAAGGGGTCACGCGTCACGGCAAAGATTGCCGGAATCGAGTCGATGGCAAACATAAGATCGGTCAGCTCGACCAGTACGAGCACAACAATTAGCGGTGTTGCGTAGCGTTTCCCATCGATCCGCACGAAGAAGCGCTGCTCAACATAGCGGGGGACGATCGGCGCGAAGCGCGAGACGATACGGATGGCGATGTTATTCTCGACATCCACCTCCCGTTCCTCGCGTTCCACGAGCATACGGATTCCTGTGAAAACCAGAAAGGCACCAAAGAGGTACAGAACCCAGTGAAACTCTTTGATCAACCAGGCACCGCCCAGGATCATCGCCCCGCGCATGAGGAGCGCACCCAGGATTCCGTAGTAGAGCACGCGGTGCTGGTACTGTGCCGGAACCGCGAAAGCGGTGAAGATCAAGACGAAGACAAACATGTTGTCAGCTGAGAGTGATAGCTCGATTAAGTAACCAGTGAAATACTGTAATCCAGCCTCGTGTCCCGCGATATACCAAAGAAAGATACCAAAGAGCAATGATAATGATACCCAGAAGGTAACCCAAAGACCAGCCTCTCTCATCTCAATGATATGTGCTTTGCGGTGGAAAACGCCAAGGTCGAGGAGGAGTAGACTGAGGACCAGCCCAATGAATGCCAACCAGCCCCACAGCGGCACTTCGACCATGGTAATCCCTTACCTCCTTGAGGCTCTCTGGCTCTCCCCACAATGAGCGGAGAGGCGAGCCAGACGAGCCAAATCGCCCGTCGTGGTCTCGCCTCTCCGCATCGCCTCGCCGAGGGATTAACCCTGTGTTGACGACTAGGCGCACCAGCAGCTTCCTGCTGGGAGGCTACTCCCCACGCAACGAGCAGTCTACCGCATCGTTGCCCGTGGCGCAAGCTCCCGCAGACCTCTGGGGCGTACGCAGGATCGATCTGATGCTATCCGCATGAGCCCGGTCGCTGTCTCTATCGCTCTTTCTACTGAAGTACCGCTCTTGCTATGCCGCCGAGGTTTCGGTCTCCCAAAGTAACCACCGTGGATGTGATTGGCGATCCCAATTCAGTTACCGAGTTCTTGCACCAGCTGATTCGTGGTAGAGTCCATGTGGAGCGGAGTGGCGCAATGGTGGACGAGCTAGATGCCGAGGTCGAGCCGGCTCTCTCCCATAGGGGCTTGCACCTTTCCCTAGGAGGTTTGACGAAGAACAGGAGGCGCGTCTCCGCGCGCAGATTCGGTTCCTTGCAGGAGCACGCTGCAAGCGACGTACATTCCGGTTGACGAACGCTGATGGTCAGCTGTCTCGTCGGTGGGAAGAAGGGGATGACGCCGAATACGCGCGCTCATCATGTAATCCGTGAGCTCGCAACGTTGCTTGGCTATCGGGAGACGAGTCCAGTGAAACGCGCGGCATGTGTGCTCCGGCAGCTCAAGCGGAACAGCAACCGGCTGAACGCTATCCTCACGCTCACCCCAGTATGTGCAGGGGGAGAGGGCCGGTGCGCGGAAGCGGATGCGACGGCAGGTATCGAGCGCAGCTCCTTCCACGGAATTCTAAACAGTGTCAGAGGCCTTCTCGCTGCTGCTGGGTGCCCAACGGCCTGGGGAGAGGAGCTGCTCCGTCAGCAGTGTTTCTCGGAAGACGCGACAGCGGTCGCCCGTGTGCGCCAGGCTCGCGCGATCCGAGTGGCCACGACCAAGCCCGCGGTAGAACTCGTCGGCGGAATGGGGTACGAGCAGCCACATGCGCCGAGTATCATCCCCTGGAACGTGAACGCGCGGAGCGGTGATTCTTCGACCAGGTTCACGGCAGCTGTGACGGGTCACCTCGGTCTCTTCATAACTGAGACGAGGGGATCGATCATCGTTGCTGCTAGTTCTTGCGGCGCGACCAGACCCTACTCTACTGATAAGGGAAGAAGTCGCCCTGGAGCGATGTCCCTGAGCTGGACACTGGACAAGATCGGCCTGCTGGCGCAGAGCCTAGCTCATGGTGCGCCCATGCTTGCCACAGTTGCTCGCCCCAAGCCACTTGATTCAGCGACCATTCTGCAGGTGCGGTCCAACGCGCGCGAGTCCAAACGGAGGCAGCGTTTTTGGCGCAGCGCCCCCGCGACGACGTTGGAGTTAGCAGAGCATGAGGGGGTCGCGAATGTCCCCACGCCCCTGGCGGTCTTAAGCAAGTTCGCGATGCTTGAGCCGATTGCACGCTGTAATCGCCCATCCAGCAAGGTCATTTGTCTTGTGCTCAACGCGAAGGTCACACCTGTCCTCGAGGAGCTGATGGCACTTGGGGTGACGCACAGGCTCACCGGGCCCAAAGATCGAGTCGGTGACGCTGTTGTTCTCACTGTTCCGGCAGTCGTTGGTCTCCAAGTCTGGCGAAGCGGTTGTACGGTGCGAGAGAAGTTTGCATCGTTGCTTGCCCTCAACGATGTGGTGGTTCTTCCATGTATGCTGGTCATTGCCAATTCGTTGGGGAGCCGTTTGGGCGCATCTGCAGGAATGACACAGCGCATCTTGCTGAGTGCGGCGAGGAACCTGATAGAACTACCGACAACGAGCGTGTCCAAGGGGTCAGGTGAGTGTGGCTTCGTGACCAGACCGCAAATCGTGGGGCCGATCGGCGAGAACACGCCGTGCGCTGTTGCTCGTCCTTACCAAGCACACACCGAGTGGCAACGCCATCGGCGATTTTTTGTCGTCATCTGAGGTGCTGCTGTGGAGCTTTGCCTCGATCTCTCACACTCTCGTTGGACTCGAGCCCGTGATCCGCGTGCTGCAGTGGCGTGGACGCTTCAGACGATCGCAGCTGCCGATCGCGGGGGGTTCCACTCGGTCTGGCTGAGTGAGGATCCTGACGGTTGGGATGCCATTGCTGTTGCGGCTGCTGCGGCGCCGCGTACGGAACGGATTTACCTTGGAACCGGTGTCACGAACCCGTTTCTGCGTCATCCGGTACAGATGGCCCTGGCACTCGCGACACTCGATCGCCTCACTGGTGGGCGCGCTTTTCTTGGTCTGGGGCGTGGGCAACCAGAGTTTTATCGCTTCGGCCTTGGGATAGAGGCGAGGGAGCCACTGGTTGCGCTGGCTGAGACGCTCCAACTTCTCCAACAGTGGTGGCAGCCACCGTACCGTGCCTCCCTCGATGGGAAGCATTTTCGGATTCGGGACTGGCCGTTGAGCGTCACGCCGGTGCAGCATCGGATTCCTATCTATCTTGCGGCGCTGGGGCCGCAAGCGCGCGCGCTTGCGGCGCGGTTCGCTGATGGTATCTTGATTGCCGATTTTGCCAGCGAACTGTTTCTCTCGCAGATCCTCCCCGAGCTCCGTGCTACTGTCGTGGCGGCGGGTCGCGATCCCAGGGCATTCTCTGTTTTCCTGCGGGGCAACCTTGTCCTAACGGACGATCCAGAGCCAGAGCTTGAAGAGCGGAAAGTCGTCTTCGCCTTGCTCTGCACGCTTCCGGGGATGGCACAGCAGGTGATTGTCCCTGGTTTCGACACAGAGCGCCTGATTGTTGACCTCCGTCGGATCCTCGGCACTGAAGACTACCTTCGTGCTGGCCGACCCTGGCATGATCTGCGGAAGTCCATCGATCCAAGAGTGATCCGCAAACTGGTTCCAACCGAACTTCTTGCCCAGCTCTGCTTGGTCGGGTCAGCAAAAGAACTCCGAGCGCGGCTGGCTCGTCTTGCCGCGCTCGGTGTGACGCACGTCTTCGCTCGCGCGCTTCCCCAACCGGATCCCGAGGACTATCAGCGGCTCGTCGGAGAACTTCTTAGCGTTCCAGTGGAGCAGGAGTCGTGAATCCACAGGTGGCAGTTTGCCCAATGTTGCTGCCCACCGGCGGAAGTGGCCGCATGTCAGTGATTGTTGCCGATGTGAGGTAGCCCTCTGCACTGACCACGAATGGCGCAGCGTGGTCGAGCAAGACCTGCTGATAGATCATCTCATAAGCATCGGTCATGGCTGTGCTCGAGAAGTGCTGCTCGACATGGCGGCGGCAGGCAGCACGATCGAGCTGCTCAATGCGTTGTACTGCCTGGACCATTTCATCGAGGGTCCGGCTGCGGCAGATCACGCCTGTCACGCCATCGAGAACGATTTCTTCGACCGCCCCGCCGGGGAAAGCAACAACCGGCGTTCCGCAGGCCATGGACTCGATCAGCACCAGACCGAAAGGCTCTGGCCAATCGATCGGGAACAGAAGTGCGAGCGCCCCGCCAAGGAGTTTCGCCTTCTGCTGGTCGTCGATCTCACCGAGATACTCGACTCCTGGTGTGCCGAGTAGCGGCAGGAAGTGCTCCTCCGCCCACTCGCGGTCAGCTGGGTCGATCTTTGCGCCGATCTTCAGCCGGAGGCCGGCGCGACGCGCAACTTCGATAGCCCAGTCCGGTCGCTTCTCGGGGGAGATGCGGCCGACAAAGGCAAGGTATGGTGGATCGTCCGGTTCAGGTTGGAAGGGGAAGCGTTCCAAACAAACACCGTTATAGACAGTGCCGACCCAGCGCAAGGGCAAATCCGCAACCGGCGTTCGTTGACTCCAGCTAATACTGATCAGCCGCTGGTCGGAGAAGCGGGAGAGAACCCGGCGTGTCTCGGGAAGATCGAGCCGACCGTGGAGTGTCGTCACCGTCGGTGTCGTCACTCCACGAGCAAAAGGAAACGTTAAGTAATCAACATGAGAATGGATAAGATCGAACTCATCCGCCTGGGCATAGACCTCCTCAAGCATCGCGACGTGCCAGGCGATCGGATCCTTTGTCCCAAGGAGACGCAATCCTCCATCAGCCATGGGCACTAAGCGTGCGCTCGTTTGGGAGTCGGCGGTGGCAAAGAGCGTCACCTCATGCCCACGCCGCACAAGTTCCTCGACCAGCGCAGAGACGACTCGCTCGGTTCCACCGTACAACTTGGGGGGCACCGCTTCAATGAGCGGCGCGATCTGCGCGATCCGCATGGCATCACCTCCCGTCCCTGACCCGTTTTGGTCGCTCGGGATGCCGGCGGCGGCTCGCGCCGGCGTGCATCGTCTGCCAACCAACGGAACATAACGCATTGAGTGGGTGCGTGTCAAGTCAGGCATACAACACGACGCAATTTCCGGCTGCTTCAGATGCTCGAACGGTTGGGGAAGAAGGATCAGCAGAACCTATTCGTTCGGGTGGAATATTGTCGCCGGTAGCTTGTCACAGTTTCTCTCAGAGTATCGCCGCGCCAGCAACCTATGCTTGGCCATCAAGCCATACGCTTGCTTCCCTACACGTCCTGCAGTATGGTCAGTCCAGGTGGGGCTATGTGCACCTGTGATCCTTTGATGAGAAAGGCTGACGGAGAACGATCGTATTCCAGTTGTGGCGTGAGGAAGATCGTCAGACTCTTGAGGGTCGGATACTGCACGGAATTCGGCAAGCTGGTGGGTTACCGCCAAGATCATCCTTGCTCCGCATGCCAGGGAGAGGATTGCCAGGAAGAGGGAGAAGCTGGCTCTCTTGGCGCTGCGGTTTGTTGGTGTCTCGTGGAGTAGGCTCGCCGGCACTACACTTCACAGCGAGGGCTGTATTCGACGTATTGCGAGTGCTGATCAAAGCGATCTCCGTTTTCTCAGTTATCCCTGCGAGGGCTGAGCATACAGGTTTTCGGCCAGTGTTTACTTATAGCCTTCTTCCCAAAGATGGGATACAATGCGCCGGGAAAAGAGGCTATTGTGGACAGTGCACTGACGCACCTTAGCTGTACGGCCTGTGGCGCCGAATTCGCTGCTGATGAACTCCACAGTACATGTTCGTCCTGCGGCGGTGTGCTCGCTGCGTGCTACGACCTTGAGCGTGTGCGCCGGACGTTCCATCCTGATCGGTTGGACGAGCGTCCGTGGAACCTCTGGCGCTATGCGGAGTTGCTGCCGGTGCGCCAGATGCGGTTTCGCCTGACATTGGGAGAAGGCGGGACGCCACTCCTGACGGCGGAGCGTTTGGCGCGCCAGCTCGGTCTTCGGCAGCTTTGGCTCAAGGATGAGAGTCGCAATCCGACCGGGAGTTTCAAGGCGCGCGGTTTGGCAGTTGCTGTGAGTCGTGCAGTGGAGTTAGGTGCTCAGGCCGTTGCATTGCCCTCGGCGGGGAATGCTGCTGCGGCACTGAGTGCTTACGCCGCGCGAGCGGGTATTCCGGCTTACGTCTTTGTCCCGGCCGATACACCACGGACGATCCTCGCGGAGTGCCTCGCCTACGGTGCCCAGGTCTATCGGGTGCGTGGGCTGATCACTGACTGTGGGCGGCTTGTCCGGCGTCTGGCTGCCGAACGTGGTTGGGTCGATCTCTCGACCCTCCGTGAGCCTTACCGGGCTGAGGGAAAGAAGACAATGGGAATTGAGCTGATTGAGCAGCTCGGTTGGCGGGTTCCCGATGTGATTGTCTATCCCACCGGGGGTGGTACTGGTATCGTGGGGATGTGGAAAGCGTTTAGCGAACTTGAGATGCTTGGGCTGCTCGGTCCAGAGCGGCCGCGCCTCGTGCTGGTACAACCAGAGGGGTGTGCACCACTTGTCCATGCGTTCCATGAAGGGAGGTCGTCCGCTGCGCCGTGGGACCATGCCACGACGGTTGCTCCCGGTTTGCGCGTGCCGATGACGATCGGGGATCGGTTGGTGCTCGAGGCCGTGCGGCGGAGTGGTGGTACTGCTGTCGCGGTGAGCGATGCGGCGCTGCTCGCAGGAGTGCGGCTACTGGCTTCTACCGAAGGCGTACTTGTGTCTCCCGAAGCTGGTGCGACGCTTGCAGCGATTCTCGCACTCCGCGAGAGCGGCTGGCTGTCTCCTGCAGACGAAGTTGTGCTTTTTCTCACTGGCAACGGCCTCAAGCATCCCGAGCTTCTCCCGGATGCTGATCATTGCCCAGTACTCGACCCCGATGCACCGGAGTTCATGACGCAAGACAGCAGGGCATGTTGATATGGCTGTTGCGTAGCCTGCTGTCAGCTTTGTCTCTGACATTTCCGGCTGAAACGTTAGACAGTGCACAAGAGCGGCTGGCACCGTGGACAAGCCGTGCTACTGCGGCCGCCGACGCGCATCCGCTCAAGCGGTGTTCTGCAGCGGGGGCAAGGAGTGTTTGCTTGCTGACCGTAGATCTGCAGCTGGAACTGATAGCGGCCTGTGCGTCCCTGTGCGTCACGGTAATCGCGGATTGTTGTACCTCGACTCTCAATGGCTGCTGTGAGCACGCTCCGCAAGGCGCTCAAGAGACGCTCCGCTTCGGACAGTGTGAGCGTGTCACAGCGGCGCAATGGGTGAATACCGGCCTGGAACAGTGCTTCGTCAGCGTAAATGTTGCCAACACCCGCGATCAAGGATTGGTTGAGCAAAGCTGCTTTGATGCGCGTGTGACGATGGACGAGCTGCTGCCAAAAGGTAGGTGCATCGAGTTCCGGGTCAAGCGGTTCCGGTCCGAGTCGCTGCGAGAGTGCTGCCCAGTCCTCTGGTGTGAGGAGTCCTATACGGCCGAAACGTCGAGTATCGCGGTAGCGGAGCACAAAGCGACCGCGTCGGTCAATGACTGTTGCCGGAAGCGGATGTGGAGAGCGGAGGACGAGTGCAATGTGACAGTGCCGGGGCAGCGGACTGTCGGGCTGACTCAGTTGCAACTCCCCAGTCATACCAAGGTGGATGAGTAATCGACGCTCATCACTGAAGCGGAATGCGAGATACTTACCACGGCGCTCGAGGGTGATGATCTGCCGACCACGAACATGCCGTGCGAATGTTGGCCACGGATCGAGCAGAATATCGTCGGGGTGCTCGCCGCGGAGCGCAGTCAGAACGGTTGCGCCACAGAGCAGTGGGGCGAGTGTCCGGCGAATCGTTTCGACTTCTGGTAGTTCAGGCACGTTGGCCTCATCCAATGAGGAGGAATAAATGGCCGATTTCTGCATCTTTTGTGAGATTGTTGCTGGTCGCCAGCCAGCACGCAAAGTCTATCAGGACGATGCCGTCACAGTCTTCTGGGACATCCATCCGCAGGCGCGCGTCCACTTGTTGATCGTGCCGAACCAACACATCCGCTCGCTTGCGGAGGCGGAAGCGGTTGATCCTGCTCTTCTTGGTCGGTGTCTCCAGGTTGCTGCCAGGGTTGCGCGGGAGCACGGGCTTGCCGAGCGTGGCTACCGGCTTGTCACCAACGTCGGGCCCGATGCGGGGCAGAGTGTTTTCCATCTACACTTTCACATGCTCGGGGGCAACCCACTTCGTCTTCCGCTCGGCTAAGTGGGCCGCTGTTCTGTTCAGTTTGTGTGAACGGCGTGCGAGCATCCTGGCACCGAGTTCGTCATACCGAGCTATTCCCGCAAGGCACGCAGGCAGTTGCCCTACGGGCGGTGATAGCCACATCGTTTGTCGGCGCTGGGTCGTGCGGTCTGTCCAGCGATACTCGTTTGCTCTCAGTGTTCCCTAGCGGGCCTTTGCTGCTGATTTGCTTGGTCTGGCAGGCTGAAGCAGTGCGGTCTGCTGCATCTCTCCACCAGTGGTTTAGATGACGTTGGTGGCGACGCCATGGAGATTTATTGGACTCGCGCTCGCCGGAGCTCTGTCGGTGTTGTCAGTGACGCCAGCAGCTGTCGTTGCTGATCGCCACGGGCGAGGGTGCACGATCGATGTGTGGGGGATGGTCGTGTGTCATTGGGCATGAGTGTTGATCCATCAGGATTGCGTGTGGGATGTCTCTGCAGAACGCTCGGCCAAGGCTAGCTGGTAACACGACGCCTCTCGTCTCGATCGCGGGCAATACAGAGATCACGTCCTTGCCGCCGTCAGGTAGCTTGGGAGCAAGTTGCCACGGTCACCGCTTTTCGGGTGCTTGAGCCTTCTTGAGGAGGCTATTCTGAGCGAGTATTGGGTAAGGTTTCCCGTCTTGTGGGAGAGGAACGAAGAACGGCAACCTGTGGATGAGATGCCCCAGGTCTGTCGCTGGACGTGTCTAGCCTGTGAGCTGTGACGGATTACGGTCTGGCAACCCAACTGATACTCCGGACGGTACCTGCATGGCCCGAGTTGGCCTCCATCCTTCGGGGGCTGGCAAGCGGAAGACGTAGCATCGCCACACGAGAATTCGCCTTCCTTTCTTTGGGGAAGCGGGGCTTGGCGCAGCAGGCGAAATTGTACGCCTCGTCCGCTGCGCCAAGCCAACTGCTCCCCAATTTACGGTCGAGCAAGGATTGGCCGTGGCAGAATCGGGCTGGCGCCGGCCTCGAGCAACCTGTGGCCGAGCGCAGGGAGCTCCTCCTCAAGTACCTGCCGTGCGCGCGCGAGGATAGCGTCGATTTCCGCGGCGAGTTCATGGTAGACCACTTCCTCGGCGGCCGTCGGCCGGTCGTCGGCGCTGTCGACAAAGCTCTGCAATGCCGCCAACCGTGCTGGTGCACGCCAGGGAAACTGGCGGGGGTCATCCATCCGCGGTTCCAGGAGTTCGTCGACGAGCGCTCCAAGTCGGTCACGCATGGCGCTGACCGATTCGAGGAGTTCATCACTTGCGTTGGCAGCCTCAAGCCGCCGCTGCCACTCGTCGAGCTGGTGACGTGCGTCACGCAAGCGGTTGATCGCATCGTGTGCTTCAGAGACTTTGTCACGGATGCGCAAGAGCAAGTCGAATTGCCGCTCGAGATCCTGCTGCGCGACACTGAGCCGCGGGTCAGGCCGGATCTCGAGTGGCTGCGTCCAACTGTGGTTGCCGACCGTGAGGCGCACCTGATACGTACCGGGAATGACGCGCGGCCCGACAAGATATCCTTCATATGGCTTATCGCCAAGTGCGCGTCGAGCGCCTTCGACGCGCAAGTCCCAGACGAAGCGGTGGAATCCTGGCGTCTTGTCCAGGCGGGGCGGCAGCGAGGGTTTCTTTTCCTCTGGAATATCTGGATAAGGGTCAACCGGCTTTTCACTCGAGAAACGTCGCAACTCACGACCCTCGGCATCGAGAATCGAGAGCGTGATCTCTGCTGGTTCCTCTGCAAGGTAGTAGGTGACAATGGCGCCGTCAGGTGGGTTCTCTCCCGCGTCGAGTGGGCGTGCTTCCTTGACACCAGTTGGCCGCTCGGTAATCCAGGCTGCGTAGACGATGGGGCCGGCCCAGCGGTAGCTTACCGTATTGGATACCTCGCTGCCGAACCCTGGATAGGTTTTGAAGCGGACAGTTGGTCGTGGGGCAAAGAGATAGGCTGGCCCAGTGAGTGCGGTGGGATCGAACTGCCGGAGCGGTGTTACATCGTCAAGGATCCAGAAGCTACGACCATGGGTTGCGATGATGAGATCGTCGTCTTTGACCACGAGGTCATAGATGGGACAGAGAGGAAGGTTTCCCTGCCAGCGGTGCCAGTGTTGGCCGTCGTCGAAGGAGATCCAGAGCCCCGTTTCAGTGCCGAGGTAGAGGAGACCCGGCTTCACTGGATCAACGCGAAGGACACGGCAGATTGTTTCTTCTGGCAGGTCACCACGCAGTGAAAGCCAGGTTCGCCCGCCATCGGTGGTCTTAAAGAGGTACGGTGCCGGATCATCCAGGCGGTAGCGATGAGCTACCAGATAGACTGTCTCAGGGTCGTGTGGCGAGACTTCAAGTGAGGCAACGGTTGCCCATTCTGGGAGCTCAGGTGGCGTCACTGTCTCCCACGTGGCACCGCCGTCCCGTGAGACGTGAACCAAACCATCGTCTGTTCCTGCCCAGAAGATACCAGGGTGGTGCGGTGACTCGACAAAAGAGAAGATCGTGCAATAGACTTCAGCGCCCGTGTTATCACGAGTGATTGGCCCGCCGGAGGGTTTCAGCTTCTCCGGGTCGCTGCGTGTGAGGTCAGGGCTGATCACTTCCCAGGTGTAGCCAAGGTCTCGTGAGCGATGGACGACTTGCGAGCACACATAGAGTGTGTTCGGGTCGTGAGGTGAAAAGAGGATAGGGAACGTCCACTGGAAGCGATAGCGAAGTGACTCGGCTCCTTCAGCCATGCTGGTCTCGTAGGGCCAGACGGTGATATTCCGCTGCTCGCCGGTCCGGCGGTTGAACCGGATGAGGCGGCCATTCCCCTCACCGCTCCCGATCGCTCCACCAATCACGATGTCGGGATCATCCGGCTTGACTGCAATATACCCGCTCTCGCCGCCGCCAGGCTCAATCCATTCACCGGTGGTAATCGCACCGTTCACCGAGCGACTGGGGAGTGCGATTGCTGTGTTGTCTTGCTGCGAGCCGTAGATCCAGTACGGGAAGCGGTTGTCGACAGTGACGTGATAGAGCTGTGCCGTCGGTTGGTTCAACTGGGTTGACCAGGTGCGGCCACCATCGAAGCTGATGCAGGCTCCGCCGTCGTTGCCATTGATCATGCGTCGGGGGTTCTTGGGGTCGATCCAGTGGTCGTGGTGGTCGCCGTGGGGCGTGGGCACCTCGGTGAAGGTGCGTCCACCATCGATTGATTTCCAAAGTTTGAGATTCAAAACCCAGAGCGTATCCGGATCGACGGGATCAGCGCAGAGGTGGTGGAAGTACCAGGCGCGCCAGCGCAGGTCTCCCTTGTCAGACACGCGTTGCCACGATTCACCGTAGTCCTCAGAGCGGAAGAGGGCACCGTCCTCGGCTTCTACGAGTGCCCAGAGACGACCAGGTTTGGCGGAGACCGCCAGCCCGACTCGTCCGATGATTCCCTGTGGAAGTCCAGGTTTGTGGGTGAGCTCCTCCCAGGTCTCGCCCCCGTCAGTGGAGCGAAAGATGCCGGAGCCAGGGCCACCGCTCTCAAGCTTCCAAGGCCAGCGACGTGCTTGCCAGAGCGCAGCGTAGAGGATGCGGGGGTTGTGCGGATCCATGACGAGATCAATGGCCCCGGTCTGTGCGTCCCGATAGAGAACTCGTTCCCAGGTGCGCCCGCCATCTCGGCTGCGGAAGACACCGCGTTCCTCATTGGTTCCAAAGGCGTGTCCTAGCGCAGCGACGTAGACAAGGTCGGGATTCGCCGGATGGATGCGGATCTTGGCGATATGGCGGGTATCACGGAGTCCGACATTGATCCAGGTCCGGCCACCGTCAGTAGATTTATAGACACCGTCACCGTGCGAGACGTTGCCGCGGATGCAGGCTTCGCCGGTGCCAACATAGAGGACGTTCGGATCGGAGGGAGCGATGGCGATCGCGCCGATTGCTGCCGTCGTGAAGAAGCCATCCGAGATGTTCCACCAGGTCGTGCCGCCGTCTTCGGTCTTCCACACCCCGCCTGCACAGGCTCCGAAGTAGAACGTCATTGGGTCATCTGGGTGTCCAACAACCGCGACGACGCGTCCTCCGCGGTGTGGGCCGACACAGCGGAAGCGTAATGCGCGCATGAGAGCATGCACACCATTGCGGTTGGTATTCATTCTGTCCCCCCACTCCTGTCCACCAGCCGCAGTCTCAAGCCGTGAGCAGTATCGCACACGGCAACCGATTTGCGTCGCAGGCGCAGGGCTACACCCACTGCCGGTATCTTCTTCTTAGGAACGGGTACCGTACTTGTTCGCCAAGAGACGGCGGGTAGAGCTGATGTCTGTGCGTCCTGACTGGTTCTCGAGGTGAGCGGTCACACACCGAGGGGTGTGCAAGTAGATGAGCTCTGCAGAGGAGACCGACTGCCGACCGGTCTCTCTGGTTATGACCTTTGTCATGATACTGGAAGTCATATCATATATGGGTAATCAGGAATTGCGGAATACTCTATAGAAGAGTATCAGCGTATATGTGGATGTCGAAGTAGTATGCTCAAGGATATACTAATAATGAGTAAGATCATTGAAGAGAGCGCTAGGGTATGGAACATACTAGAGTGGCAACAAGATGAACGTTGGCATCACACTCCTGAAGCTTCCGCTCAGCTCCTTCCCCGGTCAATTGGTGGGCAGGTTCGATGTCAAGTGGCGAACATCGAGCACCAATCAAACGAACCATGCTAGCGTGCGACCATGTTCAGGCGAAAGAGAAGACATGGATCATCCATCGTATCGTACTTCTTTCCCAATTCCTTCACGGTTTCACCGGCGGAACGGAAATGGCTCACGTACCCGAATGCGGTGAAACTCCTCAGCATACTGCATGTCGTGTCGAACCCCCCGTTCCATTGCGGCTTGGCGAAGCCAGCGCTCAAGCAGGAGAAAGCGGTCGCCAAACTGGCTCCGGTGAGCTTTCAGCGCGGCCAGCTTGCGATCGAGCGTGGTCGTAATGTCCACTGCATGGTTGAGAACTGGTGCGTTGATAACCCAGATCTCCTGGACATAATGGGGAAGAAGCCCCTCTGCTAAGAGTTCCGGGAAGTCCCAGGCGTTGCCAGCTGCTGGATACACCGCAGCTAGAGCTGCTTGTCCCACCGCAAGATGATCTGGGTGGTAGCGGCCCACCTGGTAAGCCGGCGACCAATTGCGATCGGGTGACGGGATGACAAGAATTTGAGGCCGATACTTCCGGATCACTCGCACAAGGTCACGCCGGAGCCCGAACGTCGGCTCAACGTAGCCATCGGGATAGTCAAGAAACTCGACCGTCCGTACACCAAGAATGCGTGCGCCCTCGCGCTGCTCCGCTTTGCGGAGCTCGCTGATCTGTCGCCGTGCCGCTGGGCTAACGTCTTCTGCATCGTCTGGTCCACCTCCACCACCATCTGTCACGACCACAAGATCGACGGTCCATCCCTCGTCCACCCACCGCGCGACTGTTCCACCGCAGCCAATCTCCATGTCATCCGGGTGGGCCACGATGATGAGGGCTCGTCGCTCCTCCTGCATGAATTTCTCACCTCCGGATCGGTCTAGAGAGTCGTCAACAAATGATCCCTTACAGCTGCCTTAGGATACTCTTTCGCTTGGCGTTGTCTCCGCCGATAGATACAATGCGGCAGATGTTACGACATCGAGGGAGGTGGGCGTGAAGTCGAAATTGAGCTGGCTGGCACTGTTCCTTGCCTTGCCTTTACTTTCGGTAGTGCTTGCAACGCATCCAGCTGCGGCTGAGCCAGCCTCATACGTTCGGCACCGGTTAATGACGCCAGCGCCTGCGGTTTCAGCTCGGCTCCTGGAGCGGGCTGAGCAGAAGTTCTCCTACCAGCGTATCTTCCCGCCGGACGAGCGGGTTCGCGTTACACCGACGACTCGCTTACCTGCGTCGGCTGTGACGCTGCTGGTTGGTGAGTTCGCCAATGGTGTGTCGTTTTCCTGTTCCGGAACCCTCATTGGCGCAACTGTTGTCCTCACTGCCGCGCACTGCCTCTATCAAGCTGACAACGGTGGGTGGGTCGTGGAACTCGTTGCTGCTCCTGGTGCGGACCGGCGGGGCGGAAGAGTTGTTACTCCCTTTGGGACCAGCGCTGCCGTCGATGCGGTTGTCCCGCGTGGCTGGATTGAACAAGGACACATACCCCAGTATGACTTTGGGCTTGTGTTGCTGGCGGATCCACTTGGCACGCGAGCGGGCTCGCTTGGGCTCACAGCGCTTAGTGATACAGCACTTATGGACCCGTCCTTCTCGTTCCTGGTCGCCGGATATCCGGGTGACCTGCTGTTCGGCACGCAGTGGCATGCACCGGCACAGGGTTTCGTGGACATCAGTGCAGATTTCTTAGGAGTACAAGCTGACCTGACCGAAGGGATGAGTGGTGGTCCGCTCCTCACGACGGATCAGTTTATGGTCTTCGGAATTGTCTCGTTTGAGTCGACGCTTGCTAACTTCGCTCGGCGAGTGACCGCTGATGTCATGCGCTTTGTCGAGGACGTCTGTGCGAATGCTGGCTGTCGCCTGCAGGCGACACCGTTGCCCAGCCCAACTCCTCAACCGACTCCGATCCCCCAACCGGTACCTCCACCGGGATCACTAGTTTCGCTGGCCTTCAGTGCAGTCGAGCCGGCGCGTTGGTCAACCGTTTTCCCCGGGCCGGTTCAGGTCAGTGCAACAGTCATATCGGAGCGGCCGCTTGCCGAACTGATTGTGCGCGTTGCCGGACAAGAGGCTCGCGGGACACAGCCGACGGTGACACTCACGGCCTATCTTGATCCGGGAAACCATGTCATCGAGGCGATCGCTCGTGATGTTGATGGGCGCGAACTCCGTACAGTGTGGGACGTGGTTGCCAGCTGGGATTTGGCCGATGGGCCATGGTTTGACAGTCGTGGACAACCGAGAGTTGAGGCGATCAATGCGACCGCCCGTGCGCTTGTCGAAGCATTCCGCTGGCATCTCTACGGAATGAGCTGGGATGGCGTCGATCATCGCGGTGATCTACCGACGCATGCTTCACAGCTCCGACCGGGTGAACCAGTACCGCTGCTGGTGACCGAAAACGGCTTTGACCGGCAGGCGACTGAAGCGACGCTGCGTGCACTGGTGGAGGCCTTCCGCTGGCATCTCTACGGGATCAGTTGGGACGGTATGCCACATCCTGAGGTGCCAACGCATGCCACCTCGGTGCTTCCACCAGAACCGGTTGGTCCTTGGTTCACACCGGAGGGACAGCCGATTCCCGAAGAGATAACGCGTACCCTTCGCTCACTCGTCGAAGCCTTCCGTTGGCATCTCTATGGTGCCACCTGGGACGGTCAGCCACGCGGAGATATGCCAACCCATGCAGTAGCTGCACGCTAGTGTTTATTGTCCGCCCACAATCGGGATCACGGCTCCGTTGAGTGCGGCAGCTTCCGGTGAGCAGAGGTACCAGAGCAGAGCAGCCACCTGCTCCGGGCCTACCCACTTGCTCGGGTCAGCCTGCGGCATTGCCGCCCGATTGGCTGGCGTATCGATCGTCGCCGGTGCGATACAGTTTGCTGTCACGCCGGTACCGCGGAGTTCACGTGCAACTGCGAGCGTCAGGGTAATGACTGCGTGTTTGACCGCGGCATACGCCACTGCCCCGGCGCCCGGGTCGAGTGCGGCCCGTGCTCCAACAGTCACGATCCGTCCTGCTCCCTGGGCGAGAAGTCGGGGCACGGTCGCTCGAAGCATATTAGCGGTTGGCCACAGGTTGAGTGCCAGAAGCTCTTGCCAGAGCTGAGGCGTGGTCTCAGCGATCCGGCCTGCGTGAAATCCTCCAGCCAGGCAGAGTACCCAGTCCAGATGCCCGTACCGCTCCAGGGCAGCTCTCACAGTCTCCTCACTTCCTGCTGGGTCGGCCAGGTCAACAGCGAGGCCATCCACGGAGTCAACATGTGCTCCAAGCGTTGCACGAAGGTGCTGCCAACGTTCGGAAGAACGGTACGGAACAAAGAGTTGTACGCCACGCTCCGCGAACCAGCGTACGACTACCGAGCCAACCTGCCCAGTACCACCTGTCACCAGCGCTACCGGACGCTTCTCTGCCATCGGCATCTCCTCTCGCACTACCGCGTATTGTGTTGCGCAGAGTGTACGTCCAGCAGTGTTAGGCGTCTTCGAGTGGCTGGGGACGACCAATGGCATAGCCTTGTGCGTAATCCACGCCGAGCGTGCGGAGCTCGCTGAGCAGGCTCTCCTGCTCCACCCACTCAGCGATCGTCTCAGCGCCAAGTGCCCCAGCCAATTCGGCGATAGCGCGCACAATACGGTGGTTGACCGGATCCTGGAGAAGATTGACGACAAAACTCCCGTCGATCTTAAGAAAGTTAACCGGCAACGAGCGGAGTTGGTAGAGCGATGAGTAGCCGACGCCGAAGTCGTCGATGGCGAGGAGGCATGGGAAGCGGCGTAGCCGCTGCAGCTGCTCACGCACCCAGGCTAAATCGGTGATCGCCACCGTTTCCGTCAATTCAAAAACGATGGTCCCTGACGGAATTGCGAAACGCTGCATGATGGTCTCAAGGGCGTGTAGTGCCTGCGCATCGTGAAGGGTGTGCGCCGAGAGATTGACGTGGATGCGCTGTCCGGACGCATGCGCCAGCTGCGCGGCACGCTCGACCACCCACAGATCGATCTTCGGCAATAAGCCCAGTCGCTCAGCGATTGGTAGGAAACTGCTTGGATCAAGCAGCCGACTACCCTCGCGCAGGCGGAGGAGTAACTCGTGTCCGACAAGCTGGCCGGTTCGCAGGTCGAGAATAGGCTGGGCTAGGAGGCAAAAGGCGCCGCTGGCAAGTGCTGCTTCGAGATAGCGGGCAGACGCAGTCACTGAGGGCGGATCGGTCCGCACACGCCCGACGTCATACGTCTCGATGCGGGAACCACCATGATATTTGGCGGTGTAGAGTGCACGATCGGCTGCGATCAGGAGTTCTTCAACTGTGACTCCATGTTCGGGGAAGAGGGCGATGCCGCAGCTGGCCTTCAGCTGCAGCACACGTTCTGGTAAGGTTACCACGATTTCACTGATCGCAGCGAGTAGGCGCTGGGCTACATCTTCCGCAGCTTTGCGCGTGATGGGGAAGAGCACGACTGCAAACTCATCACCACCCAGTCGGGCGACAAGCTCGTGCGTCCGCACGACACGGCTTAAACGCAAGGCCACCGAGCGCAGGACAGTATCCCCTGCAGCATGGCCGAGCTGATCGTTGACGAGCTTGAAGTTGTCAAGATCGAACAATAACAGGGCTCCGCTGCGCTGCTTTTGCCAAGCCAGTGCCAGCCTGTCCTCCAAACCCTCGATGAGCGCATGGCGATTGGCGATTCCGGTCAGTGTGTCGTGACGAGCAAGGTAGGAGAGATGTTCCTCGACTCGCTTGTGCTCGCTGATGTCCTCAGCTGTTCCTTGGACGAGGAGTATGTAACCATCAGGAGTGCGTTGGGCTCGTACCGAGAGGCGAACCCAGAAGACTGTACCGTCTGATTTTCGCCAACGGCACTCGGTACGGTTGATCGCGTCACCACGCCGCAACAGATTCCAGAGATGAGACGCCTCGACTTGCTCCAGAAAGAAATCTGCAAGAGGCAGCCCAACGACATCGTTGGGCTGTTCGCGACCGAGAAGTCGTGCGAATGCCCGGTTCGCCTGGACAATTTGGCCTGCTTCGTTAAGCTGAAAGACGCCGATGGGAAGTTCGCTGATGAGTTCTTCATTCTGCTCTCGTTCCCTTGCTCGCGCGATGGCGACTGCTCCGATCTCAACGAGGAGTGTGGCGAAGCGGATTTGCTGTTCGCTGAGTTCCTGGAGAGTGGAATAGTTCGCCACCAGAACTCCCACTGGCCGCTCATTGGCAAAGAGGGGGAAGAAGACGGAGAACCGGACACCGGCTTCACGGACCTGTGGAGGAACGTGGAAGGGTCGTCCCGGCTGATCGACTCGAATGCTGAAGGGATGACCGGTGTGGAGTGCCCAGGCTGCTCCGTTGTGCGTTGGCGGGCTGAGCGGAAGCCATATCCGCCCTACCCATGCAGCTGACCAGCCGTGTCCAGCCCGCAGGACGAGATACTGTTCCGAGGGATCGACGACAAGCAGGCTGACTGCATCAAACTGGAGAACTGGCTTCAGCATCATGAAGATTGACTCGGCGACGGTGGACAGTTTCTCCTGCCCAACAAGCATGTGGGCCAGCGCCGTCGCCTGTTCCTGTTCTTCGGAGCGCAGCCGCTGAAGGTCTGCGGTCAATTTGGTCCGTTCGATGGCACTAGCCAAGAACTCTCCAATGAGATCCAGAAGGAGTCGGGTCTCAGGATCAAGCGGATGGGGATTTAGTCGAGCAATGCTCAGGATGCCAACAGTATTCCCACTGGGGGAGCGGAGCGGCACCGCGAGGTGCCAGCGGAGTCCTCCGGTGAGTCGATCGGCCGTCTCCGGATTTCCGGCTTGCTCGCGCAGACGCGCCAGTCGTTCGCATTCGATGATCTCGGCCGTGGTAGAAAGGGCACCGGACGCAGCCAGGTGCTGGCAGCGACAGGGAGACGAGCGCAACAAAGCCATCTCGTTCGCGGCAAGCCCTGGCGGCAAGCCACCAGCTGCAACAAGTTGGAACGATCCTTCCTCGCGGAGCGTGATCCAGCCGGTCGTCGAGCCAACAAGTTTGAGGATGAGCGGTAAGCTTTCTTGCAGTGCTGCCCGCAAGTCTGTTGCCTGGTTCAACACCGTGGCGAGCCTTGTCAGGACAATCAAGGGCTCTCGTGCTTTTTCTTCGGTTGAACCCTCCGTGTCAGGCTGGCTTTTGCAACTACTTGACTCGGCTGGTGCACAGCCATACTGAGGTGTTTCCTGCACCCCTCATCCCCCGCTTTCCCCACTTGGCTTGGCCCTGGTCAATGCACGGACACTCTTCAGATGACCTAAGAACGCAGCTATGAAATGATATCGTGGCTTTATCCTTGCGAGAACGTAGCCATATTGTCCCGTTCACTGGGGTGTTGTTGTCTTGGATACCGGAATGCCATCGTCGGGCGAGTAAAGCGAGGGAGAGTCCTTTTCGGGGTGAGCTTGCGCGGGGTTGGCTGACTGGATGTTTCGGATCACCCAGCCGCTCATGCGGAGCGCGTTGAGCTGTGCTTGGTTTCCGGGGAGGCCGTGCGGGCCGATCGTATACCATCCTTGGTCGAGTGTCGGCTCGACCACGAGCGACTGCACCGGTTGTCGCCAGCCAAGGCGAACCTCGAGCAGAGCATCGAAGCCGAGATACTCTGGCTGTGCGTTCATCCCGAAATGACCCAGTGGGTACTCATAGTAGTGCAGTGCAAGCCACGCTGGGGCATTCACGATCACGAGCGGCCAACCCGGATTTGCACGTGCCACCTCTACAACTGTCTCTTGCGCGCAGCTGGCCAGAAGCGCAAGTGTGGTGCGTTGCTTGAGGAAAGCACTACTTTGGGTAAGCGTGACGATGATAAGGAGTATCCCCAGCGTTGCGCCGAGCCAGCGTCCTTGCCGCCAGTGCCAACCGGCTTGTGGCACCAACCCCCAAAAGGTGGCGATTGCCGGGGCTGCAGGATAGAGTAAGCGTGGACCGTCCTCGAGGTACCCATGGTACGGGAGGAAGAATATCGCAGGTAAGAAGACGAGGAGACTGAGAGCGAGTGTCACGAGTGCAAGCCGGAGTTGTGTGCCAAATGCATGATAAAGCAATGCAATGATCCCCGCGATGAGCGCAGTGCTGATGACAGCCTGCCAGGCGTGCCGCGCAAGCCAGTTGGTGTCGACCAGGTTTGTCAGCTGACGAGTCAGAGGATAAGTTGCTGCCTGTGACCAGAAAACCAGATTTTTCAGCTGGTCGAGCAGGGTGACCGGCCTTGATTCGGGCTTGTCAAACCCCCAGAACCAGAAGAAGAGGAATATGCTGTTCCCGAAGAGCACTACAGAGAGCCAGCCACTCTCCACTAGCAGAGCTCGCCGCCAGCCCGCTCGGGAGCGGAGAACGATCCACAGAATAACTACGGTTCCGCTTAGGACACCCGTCTCATGGAAACCTGGTGCAGCAAGCGCTACAACCATCGCCGCGCAGCGCCATAGGCGTCCAGTGTGACCGGTCTGTTCCCGTCCTTGTTCCCACAGGACCAGCGTAGCGAGCATCGCACTGGTGACGAGGAGATGCGGAAGCGCGCAGACGATCTGGACTGCCTGGTAGGCGAACGGAAAGGCAGCGAACAGCGAGGCCGAGAGCGCTGCGGAGACTGAGCCGACGACTCTCCGGGCAAGCAGTGCGAGGAGGAGCGTATTCAGTAGGTGAAGCAAGACGGAGAGGAAGTGATAGTGCCAAGGCTCTGTTCCGCCCCAGAGATCGTGGACGAGCTTGTAAAGTACAAAAGTAAGCGGCCGATAGTAGCTGAACCCGGGGAGTGGCTGGAATAGGAGTTCCCAGTAGCTCGTGTGCCGGACAACAACGAGGTCATAGCTATCGTCCAGCAAAAAACTGAAACGAAGTGTAGGACCGTAGAGGACGAGTACCTCGACAAGGAGTCCCAGGAGGATAGTCGCGAAGACCAAATTCGCCTTCTGCTTCTGGTGAGGTGTTGCTTGGGGCACTACTTCACGTTTTGTCTTGCGCGGCATAGCGCTCTATCACCCATGCACCGTGTGTTGCCGAACTGACTGTCCAGGATACTGCTGGGACAAGTGAGAGCAAGTGCGACGCTCGAGCAAGAGTGATTGCTGGATCAAACGGTGATCCAGTCGCTGGATTCCCCTGCTCTGGTGAGTTGCACACAACGCGAGGAGGAATGCAGTAAGTAACGGGTGTACGCTGTGTCGGAGTGGCAGTCCTGGCAGCAGTACGACCGTGCAAGTGCACGGTGTTGGGTACGCTGGTGCTGCAGATCCAGCAGCAATGTCACTGTGTGGCGCTGGAAAGACAGCAGGCGGCAAGGCGCGATGGTCGGTTGGGTGCGTGTCCTTGCTTGGGGGAACGCATGCTCTTTGCTTGTTGTAGCGGGTGTTTCCGCCCTACCGGGTGTGTGTCCTTGCTTGGAGAGATGCACACTCGATCGCTGTCACGGCCATCGACGAACGAATGCAGTGCGTGTCCTTGCTTAGAGAAAGGTCCACACTACAGGAGCTAGCCAAGCACCTTGTGGTTATGACGTACCTGTCCTTGCTTTGATGGACGGACACCTGTGACAGGGGTGCCGTGTTTCTACCATCTCGGTTAGAAGCAAAGCTTGTACACGCCTTGCGAGGAGTTTGCGCTCACTGAGAAGGTTCTCGTGTGAGTGGCTGGCGACGAAACGGGTTCCGGCAGTAACGGGATCCTCTAATGCCGGAGCCACGCCGTCGCACTCAACCACTCGAAGCTGCGCCGCACAGAATGTTCAGCGAACGATGAGTCGGACGATGACAGGACGATGGTCCGACGCTGTAGCCTCGAGAACGCTCCCGGCGACTGGCTCGAGCCCATCAGTCACGAGAAGGTAGTCGATTCGACGGGCGTCTGCCGATGTTGGTAGAAGTGCGCCGACGGCCGCGGCAGCATCGCGGAAGCCAGCTGCAGAGAGCCGCGCGAGTTCGGGACTTTCGGGCTCAGCATTGAAGTCGCCACCAAGGACGAGGGGGCGGGCCGGTTCGAGGAATGCAAGAAGTTCATCAATCTGGGTGAGGCGTACCATGGTTGCTGAACGTGGGTCATCAAGATGGGTACTGGCGATCCAGAGCGACACTGTTGGAGTGGTCAGCCGGACAGCGATGGCGCCACGCCGGAGATTTTGCGTTGTCCGGAAGTGTACGACTCGCTCTTCCACCGGTAGTGCACGTGTGAGCACGGCGTTCCCCCAAAGCCCGTCCGAACTTGCTGGTCCCCAACTGGCGTGCATGTCGAGCCGTCGTGCTAGCCACGTCAGCTGGTCGGCACTGGAAGTGACCAACCAGCCGCGGCTGACCTCCTGGAGGAGCACAATGTCTGGCCGGGCAGCCTCGATCACGCGAGCAGTCGCTTCCAAGTTCCAGCGCTGGTACCGGTCGTAGCCGGACTGAATGTTGTAAGTCATGACGATGAGCTCGGAACTCGGGGCGAGCGCGGGAGGTGATGCTCGCTCGCCAAGTGCTTGCCAAGCGACGGCAGCGGCGAGCGGGGACACCATACCGAGAGCGACGTGCGGGAGCAGTGCGACCGCACCGGGTGGCCAGCCACTCGGCCAGTCCAGCGCAACGACGAAGGCGAGAATGGCCCAGAGGATGAGGGGTATCCAGCGGTCTCCAGTAGCCGTGTAGTAGCGGAACAGGAGCGCAACCTGCAGGAGTTGACCAACCGCCAATGCGAGCGCGACTCGATTCACACTGGCTGGGCTACGCAAGAGGCGACCCCCGATTGCTGCGGTGAGCACGAGGATTGCCCAGCTGGTGACAGCAAGCGCCAATCCTAGTCTGGCCTGCCAGCCAGCATCCCATGCCAGCCAGAGCCCGGTCGCTCCTGCTGCCGTCGTCGCGATCCAGCCGAGCCAGTGTTGTGCGGCGAGCGGTGCGATAAGAAGGCCCACGAGGATCCCAGATCCCAGCAGTGTGCTTGCAAGCAGGAGATCCCAACCGGTGTGTGTCACCGCAAAGCCAAGATTTCCGGTCACAAGGTGCAGAAGTGCAATCGCTGGTCCCAGTGCAAGGAAGCCGATCGCTCCCCGTGGCTCGACCGGCCCCCGGTCGATGACGATAAACCCGACAGCCACCCCAAAGAGTGCAACCAGTATGGCGGTTGCCAGATGGCTCCCCATTCCTGGAAGCCATGGAAGGTCGAGTGTGTCACGGGCGGTGCGGAGTGCGAGATCAATTGCTGTCCCGACCAGAATTCCCAAGCCAGCTCGAGCTCGCCAACGGAGCAACGGGATAAGTGCCCAGCCAGAAGCGACAAGGGCGATTGCGCTGAGGGTGATGCGGGCAGGTGGCCAGTCGACAAGCTGGAGTCCGATCCGGGCAGTGGCGAGGAGCGTTGCTGCCACCAAAAGCAGACGGCCACCGCTCAGCGTACCGATGAGCGGGGCAAGAAGAGGGCTGGCGAATGTCCCAGCAATGATCAGGAGCAGGAGTGCTCGGCGGCTCTGGTCGATGACAAAGACGAGGTCGGAGACGAAGACGCGCGTGGCCTGGAGCCCAAGCACGAGCCCAAGGGCGACCGCTACGATTGCCCAGAGAGCAACATCTGGTGTGGCGACCGGAAAGGGCGGACCGAATGCCTTGGGTGTGGTCCGACCGGAAAGACCAGTCACGGATTGCTCCGCTGACTCTTGCGTTACCGTCACGGCCAGCGTACCGGAACGGCATGTCTAGTGCAAGAGGGGAAGCGTTCATGGCACACGGTTCCCCGACCCGTGCGTCCATGGGGGCGGCTGCGTGGCACGGACAAGGACTTGAGGATGCGATCAAAGAGTGATCGGAACTTTTCCTTGCGCCAGGAGTGTGAATGAGCCAGGCGGAGTTTTGGGAACATATCCTGAGGCGGAGGAGAATGTGAGCCCGCTTTGCAAGGGAACATTCGCTGTGTCTCAGGTGCTGGGGCTGAGGAACAACGCTCCGGTTTGCTGTTCCAGGGATGGTGTCGCTTTTCCGAGCGTTTCTTCGGAGACCACAGCTGAAAGAGCTGGGTAGTGGGTATTGTGGAGAAGCAGCGGGCAAACCAGTCGGTACCGATACTTCGGTAGAAGCGAAGCCGTGGATGTGCATGATACTCCGGAACGCACGATGCCATGCGCTCGTGCAGGTTCATGTGCTTGGGAAGCGGAACCAGGGTAGAGATCAGGAGGCCTTGGCGCCCTTGTGGGCAACGTCCGAGCGTCGACAGCGGAGAGGGGAAAGTCTACTGGTCTGGTACACGTCCATTCAGCAGGACTGGGGGTGCTCGCAGGTGGAGCGAGGCAGGCCACGAGCCGGATGAGAGCGTGCGGCCATCTCCCTGAGAGCGAAATGTGTACTCTTGCATCTCCTCCCTCACGAACTCGGTGCAGCCGAATTGGGATTATGGTGTAGGGTGCCTATTGAGATTTCGCAGCACGATTTCCTGGCCCGACATTGCAGAGCTTGAACGGAACCGTCACCCGAAGATGTGCGGTGAGTGGGATCGGTGGGGTGGTGGAGAGATCCCCCCACCACCCCACCGGGAGATCGTGCGGCCAGCTTAGCGACGGAGTGTCGATGTAACCGTGATCGTTGTCGTCCGGCTGTTGTCGGCTGGGTTCGCATCCCCGCTGAGCGGAGCGGAGGCAGTCAGGGTATAGGTTCCAGGCATAGTACGGCTGTTTGTGCGCCAGGTGAAGCTGAGCGTTTGCGCCTGGCCAGGATTAAGGGTGACCTTACTGGAGACTGTCCCCGTGGCAGGATTGCGTGGATCGGTGCTCAGGGTGACAGTGATACTGACGCTGCTCGTGCCGCGGTTCATCACTGTGACGGTAACCTGGGCGCTCTGCCCGCGGCTGAGGCTAGAGGGTGCGCTGAGCTCTGTAATCGCAACGTCGAGGACCTGTTGTGTGACGGTAACTGTGATGCTCCTCTCGTTGTCACTTGGGTCTGCATCGTCACCGGAAATGGTGGCGGTAGCCTGGAGCGTATAGGTGCCGGCACTCGTCGGCTGCCACCGGAAACTGACCGTGGAGGTTGCGCCAGCTGCCAGTGAGAGGCTGCGGGGTGATCCGACCGTCGTGTCGTTTGCGGCAAGAGTAACGGTCACGGTCTCGTTCGTCGTTCCCTTGTTGCGCACCGTTACCTGGATGGTCGCGCTGCTTCCGGCTGTGAGCAGACTTGGCGCGCTCAGATCGGTGACCGCGACGTCCCGCGTGGCTGGCGGGGTAGCACTACCGGAGTCGCTGCCTGAGTTACTGTCGTTCGAACGGTTCCCACCCCAGTCGACGCGGACGAGTCGCTGTCCATAGTTGTCCCATGGACCAGCTTCGCCGACCGAGGAGAGGAAGCTACGGACCTGTTCTGGTGAGGCGCCAGAGTTCTGAGCCAAATAGAGTGCTGCAGCTCCCGCAACGTGTGGCGTGGCCATGCTCGTACCGCTCCAGCGCTGATAACCGCCGCCAGGAACGGTGGAGAGGATTGAGACACCAGGGGCATAGAGGTCGACGGCAATGCCGTAATTTGAGAATGAGGCGCGGGTATCATCGGCTCCGTAGCTTGTACTCGGCCCGAGCCCGCCGGGTTTTCCGTCGGTATCCACAATTGCGCCGACGGTAATCGGTTCGGGATAGGCGGCTGGAATGGTGTTGCTGGCGTCGCGTCCATCGTTGCCGGCCGCCACGACGAGTGTCACGCCGGCCTGGACAACGCGGCAGACTGCTTGGTGCAAGGGGTCGCTCGTTCCGCCGCAGTTTGGTGTATCGGTGCCACTTGCACCGCCACTATAGTTGGCGACACGGATTGTGTCCGCCTTGCTGGCTACCCAATTGAGTCCACAGATAAGCCAGGAAACATAGCCTGTCCCGTTGTCTCCGAATACCTTGACGGCCCACAGGCGTGCTCCAGGCGCGACGCCAACGACTCCGAAGCCGTTGTCACGTGCGCCGATGATTCCGGCGACATGTGTTCCATGCCCGTGGCGATCAACCCAGCTGCCGCTGCCGGAACAGTCGTAACCCCCGACGACATTAAGATCAGGGTGGCTTGGGTCAATGCCGGTGTCCAGGACTGCAACGTCGATCGGGAGTGGGTCATCGATACCGTCGATCTTGGCCACCGCGTTTGTCAGTGTGCCGATTCGTTGGACGCCAGAGGGTACGGTTTGTGCCGCAAGGTGTGTCTCGACATCCGGGACGATGGCGGTGACCTGCCTCGTCTGGAGGAGCCGCTTCACTTGCCGCGGCGTGAGATACCCAGCAAATCCGTGGAGGACGGTATCGTACACTTGCTCCGGCTGTGCACCAACTTCCTGTGCGAGTGCCTGGGCCTGGCTGCGGCGCACCGGCGCAAAGGTACTTGTCTCGCTCGTGGCGAGCATGACGATGTAGCGGGCTGGTGGCCCGTCGGCGCTGACAGCCGCACTCGTTGCCATAGAGAGTTGGAAAATGAGCAACAGCCCTATCGTGAAGCGGATCCAGTGATGCACGACCATGAGACCTCCCGTCACATATCGGCCGCGCACGGTCTCTGTTTGAGGAAGGTCGGTTGCTGCTTTGGGGAGGCAGAGATAGTAGAAGTCCGGAGTGGTCCTGGGTGATTGCGAATAGAGAGCACTAGTATCTACGGATCAGGAGAGAAGATCTGATTACGGAGTCCTAGACGTATAGGATTCGTGGTGGATACCGTGTTTATCCCGTGGCGTGACCTGCCCGGGAAGGGCAGGCTCAAATCGGTCTAGTGTCCGTTTGAGCACCGGTGGTGAGATTGTGCGTGCAGCCGGTGGGGAAGCGAGTATCCACCTGCCAAGCAGCCCCTCCCCGGGATTCAGTGAGGTTCTTGGAGCAGGGTCTCCCACGCAAAGACAGGTTCGGCGAAATGCTTGCGCCACACGATGACGCCATGCAGGAAAGCCGGTTGTGCTTCCGCTTGCCCAAGATAACTTGCCGCCAGTCATTCAAGGGTCCTTTTCATCAGTTGGCCTTGGCGGGAAGGGCTGCAAACTCCCGGAGTGCTCGGTCGCTGTCTTGGAGAGCAGTTGAGGTTGGCCAAGGTGGAGAGGAGTGGATGGCCTGTTCCTTGCGAAGACACGAGCGCTCGTGGGAGAAGTGACAGCTGCGGTGCACTTGTCCTGCCAAGCACACGTGCCGTGTTTGTGCCAAGCTTTCCGTCTCACCCGGAGGTGAATACGCATGGGACGGTGTGCTTTCGCAGGGCGATGGAGGGGTCTTACTCTCCACCAAAACAACAGAAGCGCCTTGGGTCATACCGCACACGATGCCGGTGGCAGAAGGGGTAAGCAGCCGGTGGAACTGTTTGTGCAGGCGCGTTGCTCACGGCTCATGCACTGGTGTGGAGACAACATCCGAAGACGAGGAAGTCTGACACTGACCGGTGGCTCTTCCTATGCTGGAGGGCAAGATGTCTATGAGTAGTCGCGATGTGCCGCAGAGGAGAAGAAGCTGGCAACAATTTTGTTGACCAGGAGATGAGGGCATCCCCGGCAGGATCGACAAGGGTGCCTGCGGCCGCGAGCTGCTGGATGCGGGCAGAGGACTGTACTCATTGCGGTGTTTAGGAAAATGGGAGGTTGTCGTCCTCTCCGTCGAGGAAATCGAAGGTATTTGCTGATCCTGAGTATCCGAGAAATCCGGTTTGTAACTGCGAGATCTGGAGTTCTGCCTGATCAAGCACTTCGTTGCAACGGCGAATGAGCTCGATTCCACGCTGATACTCGCGGATTGCTTCGGCCAGGGGGAGGTCACCGGCTTCCAGCCTTTGGACGATGGACTCTACCTCACTCACCATCTCTTCAAAGAGGTCGATCGGATGTGGTGGGACAGCAGCACTGTCAGTGTGCTCAGCCATGAGATCCCCCTCCCGTTCCCTTTGGCTGAACCGCCTGTACAGATGTCTCAGCAGTGCCGTCGCTGAAGAGGAGTCGGAGTCGTTGACCAATCGTCACTTGGATGGTCGACCGAACGAGATCACCACTGGCGATGTCCTCAGCGAGGAGATAGCCACGCTCGAGGGGGCCATAGGGGTTTAGGAGCCCGAGTTCGCGGGCACATGTGCGAACATGGTGACGTGCACGGAGCAGGTGCTGTGTGATTGCCCGATCAAGCCGCTGCGCCGACTGATCAAGGCGCTGCCGGAGGTTGTCCATGCGATGACGCGGAGCCGTGCGCTGAAGCCGATGCTCGAGTTGGTGTACGCGTTCGCGTGATGCCTGGATCTGTTGAGCGATTCGCTCGTTGAGGCGATCCGAGAAGCCTTGTAGCCAGTTGAGGAGTGTTGTGCGATCGTAGGGTGTGACGAGTTCCGCAGCTGCAGAGGGGGTCGGTGCACGGACGTCAGCGACATAGTCGCAGATCGTCCAGTCGGTCTGATGACCGATCGCCGAGACAACCGGTATGCGACAAGCGAAGACGGTTCGGGCGAGCCGCTCATCATTGAAGCACCAGAGGTCCTCGAACGATCCACCCCCGCGCGCGATGATGACAACCTGTGCCCGCCCGTCGGCTTGGACAGTTTGGAGCGCTGCAATAAGCGACTCAACTGCGCCGTCACCTTGGACACGCGCTGGGGCAAGAATCAGGTGTGCATAAGGATAGCGGCGACGGAGGATGCTCTGGATATCATGCCAGACTGCACCGTGTGGCGAGGTGACCACGGCGATGTAGCGGGGAAGCGGTGGCAGTGTGCGCTTGCGTGTCTGGTCAAATAGTCCCTCACGCTCCAGTTTTTGTTTCAAGAGCTCGAACTGGAGCCGCAAAGCTCCATCACCTAGCGGTTCGAGGTGGTCGACATACAATTGGTACGTTCCCTCACGCTCGTAGATGCCGATCGAGCCTGTCGCCACAACCTCGTCACCGTCACGTGGGAGATAGGGAAGCCACTGAGCAGTGCTCCGGAAGAGGACGCAGCGGAGTTGCGCTTCTCCTTCACGTAAGCTGAAGTACCAATGCCCGCTGGCATAAGTCCGAGCGTTGGTGATTTCGCCGCGCACGCGCACGAACTGAAGCTCGGGTTGAGTCTCAAGGAGATCTTTAATCCGCTGCGTCAACTCGGCGACGCCAATTGCCTCGCCCCAGAGCACGCTATCCTCCGTGCGCTAGTCTGGTCGGAAGCGCATCAGTGGCTGTCCGTATTCTACCGGTTGCCCGTTCTCAGCGAGAATCTCGACGATTGTCCCAGCACGTTCAGCGACGATCTCGTTCATCACCTTCATCGCTTCGATGATCGCCACCACTTGCCCCGGCTCAACATGATCTCCGATTCGAACGAATGGATCCGCACCAGGACGTGGTGCGGCGTAAAAGGTACCAACCATTGGTGCAGCGATCGTCTCGAGTTGCTCGGGTGGAGGTGCTTCTGGTGCTGGAGTCATGACGGGAATGGTGGCAATGCCCATACTGGCTGGCGCTGTCGAGGGGACGGGAGCTGACTCGAGGGTGATCCGGAGATCGCCCTGGGCCACCTCGAGGCGCTGGAGTCCAGCGGCACGCATCACTTCCACGAGTTCGCGCACCACTTGCATCAAGGCCACGTAGTTGTGGCCACGAGCTGACTCCGCGTGTGGGTTTTCCGTCATCGCTAGCTCACCCGCTCGATGTACTCGCCGGTACGCGTATCGACACGGACGACATCACCAACTTCGACAAAGAAGGGGACGGTCACAACGAGTCCTGTTTCCAGTGTCGCTGGCTTACCACCGCCCGACTGTGTGTCACCGCGCACGCCCGGCGGTGTCTCAACGACCGTGAGGTCGACCGTGACGGGCAGTTCTACCTCGACCGGCTGTCCCTCATAGGTGAGAAGATCAAGCTGCAGCCCCTCCTTGAGGTAGTTGACAGCATCTCCGAGTGCTTCACGATCGACCGCAAATTGTTCGAAAGTCTCGGTGTCCATGAAGTGGTATTGGCCGGCGTCCTCGTAGAGGAACTGCACGCGGTGCCGCTCGAGTGGAGCGAGCTCGAAACGTGAGCCGGCCTGGACCGTCGTGGTGGTCGTTGCTCCAGTACGGAGATTCCTGAGGGTCAAGCGGACGAAGGCACTGCCACGTCCCATCTTGACGTGCTGGAAGTCCAGCACACGCACGAGTTCACCGTCGACGAGTAGTGTGAGTCCTTTGCGCAGATCACCCGTCTCGATCATACAGCATTCCCCCTGCTGAGCCTGCTGTGAACCATCTCTTTTTCGCAACAGTATACGGTCGTCTCTCCGTTGGGGACGAGGTATCAGCCTCCCGGGAGGCTGATGCGCTTCGGCGTTTGGGTCAAGACGTCAGCACCATATTCCCGGATCACCGCCAGGTCCTCGATGCGAACGCCACCCCAGCCGGGGAGATAGATACCGGGCTCGATTGTCACCACGTGGCCTGGCTCGAGGGCTTGCTCCGAGGCCGGTGAGAGCGACGGTGCCTCGTGCACGCGAACGCCGACGCCGTGGCCGAGCGAGTGGGTAAATGCATCGCCGTACCCGGCGCGCGTAATGACTTCCCGGGCCAATGCATCGGCTTCACGACCAGTCATGCCGGGTCGGATCCCCCGCTCAGCTGCCTCAAGCGCCTCGAGGACAACTGTAAAGATCTGCTCCAACTGGTTGTCCGCCTGACCGAGCCACACAGTACGGGTGAGGTCAGCGCAATACCCCCCGACGACGGCGCCGAGGTCAATGACGATCGGCTCTCCTACCGCGATTGGCCGTTGGGTGGGACGGTAGTGGGGCAAGGCAGCGTGCGGCCCGGATGCCACGGCAATCGGAAAAGCCGTTCCGTCAGCACCAGCCTCCACGAGTGCTCGCTCCAACCGGAGTGCCACCTCGCGCTCGGTGAGACCGGGACGGAGTTCGGTCAGAACGGCTTGTAGAGCGGTGTCAGTGATCGCTTGCGCCTGTTTGATCCACTCGATCTCGTCCGGCATCTTCAGTGCGCGTAAGTCATCAACCAGCGTACCCACGGGAACCAGCTCTGCGTCTGCGCCAAGTGTCTCTTGCAGGACCCGAACGTCGCGGAAAAGAATCGCGCGATCTTCAAAGCCGATGCGGCGGGCACCAAGCTCCCGCAGAACTGTTGCATCACCCCGTGCAAAGTCTCGTTCCCGGTCAAAGATACGGTACCCATGGGCTTCCTGGTGGGCGAGGGCGCTGTTGAGGCGGCTCGTTACCAAGATTGCTTCATCCTGGCTGATCACCAGGTGCCCAGCCGATTCGTTGGGAGGGATGTCCTCGCCAGTAAAGCCACTCAGCCAGAAGCGATTTGAGGGGTGCGTGATGACAATAGCATCGAGTTCCTGTTCGCGGAGTCGTTCGCGGAGCCGGGCGAGTCGCATCTCAGTCTTCACTTGGCTACTCCTTCCGCGCGTTGTATCAAGTAAGAAACCGCAAATTCGTAGCTCATTGGACCGAAGCCACAGATCTGGCCGACCGCAACTGGCGCGATGACCGAATGGTGACGGAACGGCTCCCGCGCGTGGATGTTGGAAAGGTGGACCTCGACCGTCGGTGCCGGAACTGCTGCGACGGCATCGCGCAAGGCGATACTGTAGTGCGTCAGTGCACCGGGATTAAGCACAATCCCCGCAACTTCCCAGCCATAGCGCTGGATCAGGTCGACCAATTCTCCCTCATGGTTCGACTGTGCCGTAATCACCTCGTAGCCGTGTGCGGCAGCAAGCTCACGGAGCCGTTGGTCGATCTCGGCCAACGTCGTTGTCCCGTAGATTTCAGGCTCACGCCGCCCGAGCAAGTTGAGGTTTGGTCCGTGCAGCACAAGGAGACGCTTTGGAGTACTCACCGAATCCATCCCTTCGCTCGCACGAGATCGGTGCCAAGGAGCCCCAGGAGTACTTGGTACGGCTCCGGGTTGTCCGGATGGTACTCGAAACGTGCCCGCTCGAAGTACTGCACGGTTAGTCCGGTCGTCGGATCACGAAACGGCTCGGAAATCGGATAGCCAAACAGCGCGACCGACTCGCGGAAGGAGATCCCGGGATCGCCAAACTCCAGGCCGTGCGACTGCCAGTAGGTAAGGAAGGGTTCACAAAGCGTGTGGCGAGTTTCGGGGAAAAAGCGGCAGCCGGGGGCTGCGGCGTCGGCAGCCACTGGTTGGAACGGCTGACTGCTGAGCAATCCGCGTCGTTGTGCGTCCTCTGCCCCGAGGCGGCCAAGTTGCACTTCGTAAGGGGTCCCCCGGAGTTCAGGGTGGTATTCGAAGCGCTGTCGCTCGAAGTATTGGACGGTAAACGGCCGTCCGAGATCAGGATTCATCTCCGTGAATTCCTCAGTCAGCGGATATCCGAAAATCGGTAGGCCACCACCCCGTTCCCAGAACGCTTTGAAGGCAAAGGAGAGGGAATGGCCAGTTTCTGGAAAGTAACGCCGCTCGGGCGTGGAAGGGAACGCTGGGATACGTGTGGCAGGGGTGCGCAGGCGAGCTAGCTCGCTCCAGACGGCAGGATCCTCATGACCGAGTCGCCAGAGGGCGACGCCAGCCAGGCCGCGGTCCAATGCCAGCTTGAGGCGCGCGGTCACGCTGCGGACGTCAGCGTGCCAGACCTCATGCTGGTGCCCCTGCTCGTCGGTGTAGCGGAGCCAGGCTTCCTGCTCTGTCTCGTCGTATCCAGTCGTTGCGCCAGGACGCCGCTGCAGTTCCTGGACCTGGTCAAAACGGACAGAGCGTGCTGGCGGACCAGCCGTGAGATTCCAGTCGTACCCGTAAAGCGGGATACCGAGAATGAGCTTCTCTGGCGGAATGCGTGTCGTCACATAGGTAACCACCCGCTGCACCCATGTCAGCGGAGCGACCGGGCCAGGTGTGCCACCAGCATAGTGGAAATCATAAGCCATCACGATAATGTAGTCATTTACTTCTGAGAGGGCTTGATAGTCATACGCACCACCCCAAGTCGTCGGCGTGTCTGAGGTGCGGGCGATGACAGCCTGAGTCACTAACTTTCCGCGCGGATGGAGCTGGGCTGCAAGTTCCCGCATGAAAGCCGTGAGATGGGGTGCATCGCTTGCGTTGACTGCCTCGAAGTCGATGTGAATCCCGTGGTAACCGCGCTGCTCCACCAACGTGACAAGTCGAGCAATAATAGCAGCCCGTCGCTGTGGGTCAGCAATGAGCGGCGTAAATTCGTTCCAGCGCGGTACGTTCTTAATCATCGGCACAATAGTGAGCCCACTTTGGCGCAGGAAGGTATCAGCTGTCGGATCACTCAGCTCTTCGATCGAGCCATCAGCGCGCAGTTGGAAAAAATACGGTGAGACGATGTCGAGTGCGCCGAGGTGGTTCTGAAGCGTTGTCCACGATGTCCGGTCGTAGGTGACGTAATAGCCCCACCGGAGGAAGGAAGGTGAGGCACGGACAGCTGGTGCTCCTGCGAGAGCAGAGACGACGTTGAACGCGACGGTCAGGGCGAGTGCAAGGCGGAGAACAGACCTCCGGTGATGTGTGTGGTCCAAAGTTTCCCCCTTTCCGGATGTGCTTAACCACGCGGTGCGACCTGCGCCGCCACCGCAGCGACCGTTACCGTGATCTTGACCGGTTCAGCAAGTCCCTCGAATGTCGCCGTTCCGTGGAAGCGGATGACCGGCGTGAGGTAACGTGCACTACCTTGTCCAGCATCGACCCAGGCGAGATGCGCGCTTTCGATGCGGGCGGTGCCGTGGAGTGGGAGGCTCGCTTGCGTAAAGATGCTCTCGTCCACCTCGATCGTCCCACGGCCACTTACGACATCTTGCCACAGTGCTTCCGCTGGGCGGAGGCTGTAGGTGGAGGGTTCGAGTGCCGCCGGCCAAGCCACGAATGCCTGGCGAACAGACCCATCGGTAGCGATTGCCACAGTTGCACCGGGAAGAGCTGAGAGAACTGGTGTCGGTTCTGCCGGACCGAAGAGGACGATTGCCAGCCCAGCCTCTGGGAGGTGCTCACGCACCTTCCCTTCGTCGAGGGGCGTCGTCACGAGACCGTGCTGCTCGAGCCAGCTGCGGGCTGCTGCGACGAGGAACTCGTCAGGTGGGGATGCGGTCGGACTTGGAGTGGTTGTCGGAGTTCTCTCCGCGGGTTGTGTCCCTCCTATGGTTGGAGTTGCTGCTTGGTACTGAAGAGTGAGATCACTGACCACGAGTTGACCGGCGGCACTCCGCACGAGAAATCCACCACCAGGCGTGCTGACGACCTCACCGTCGATGCCCAGGGCGCGAGCAAGGGTAGCCACACTCGTCTGATCCCAATGACGGGGGACCAATCGATACACGGGCGCCTCTGCAGGCAGCGTCCCCAGGTCGAAGCCGAGCTCGTACTGTAACGTTAGCTGACTCGGCGGATAGGCAGGCTGTGGAAGATTGGGTGCAGGGAGCTCACCAAATGCTCCCACCACCACCGGGGGTGGTGGTGTTGGGGATGGTGTCGGGGAGCCCAAGGGAGACGGAGTAGCAAACTCAGTGGACACTGGTGTTTCCCCACCGGCAGCTGGCGCAGTTGGAGTGACGACAGAAAGTGGTGAGCCTGGTTCGACCGTAATGGGTGAGGGTATTAGAGCGGAAGAGGGCTCCCGCACAAGGCCACGGATTGCCCAGGCGGCGACGAGAAGCATCGCAATGAGGGCGAGTGCACCGAAAATGACAGGACCTCGCGACTGGCCACGGGCGGCTGTGGGTGCCGGTCTCCGAGAGTGGTTTCTGTTGGGTCTCCGCCGTGCACCACTCATCACGACCCTCCCCTTCCCGCTCGTTTCCAGAGCGTACCACTGTGAGGGCTTACTGAGCATTCCAGGGACGAAGGGTCGCGACTCTTGTACATGGCTGGTCCCTGCGTATCGGCAGTGCTCGTAAAAAGTCTGCTCTCCCACTTCATAGGGGAACACGGAAGAAGGGGCAGCCAGGCGGGCTCTCTGCTTGCACGATTGACCGGCGTGCTAGTGACCAGTGGTACGAGGGTTTCTGTCAATGTGACACTGGGGAGCTGAGCGTCATGGTGACCAGCTCCCCGCAAGATTCTGTTTCTTGAGTTGTCAGCTGGTGAGCGTTTCCTCCAGTTGTTCAAGGACTCGATCTGTGAACTGCTCTGTACCGAGGGCACTCTCACCGGGACGTGCGAGGTCTGCGGTGCGTGCGCCAGCAGCGAGGGCACGGTCGACTGCCTGCTCGACGGCAGCTGCAGCCTTGTCGTCTCCTAGTGTCCAACGCAGGAGCATCGCGGCACTGAGGATGGCGCCAATGGGATTGGCGATACCTTTGCCAGCGATATCGGGTGCCGAGCCGTGGACTGGCTCGTAGAGTCCAAAGCGAACAGCTGGTGATCCGGGGCGCTCCGGTGGGTGCCCGTGGAGACTGGCCGAGGGAAGCATACCCAGGGAACCAGCGAGCACGGCTGCTTCGTCACTCAGGATGTCGCCGAAGAGGTTCTCCATTACCAGAACATCGAAGTCGCGAGGTCGCGCGATCAGGCGCATGGCGCAAGAGTCGACGAGCTGATGCTCAAGGGTGACGTCCGGGTAACGTGCACTAACCTCGCTAGCGATCTCGCGCCAGAGTGCCGAGGTATTGAGCACGTTGGCCTTGTCGACACTGGTCACCTTCCGGCGGCGTGCCCGAGCGAGTTGAAACGCAAGGTCGACGATGCGAGTGATTTCCTCTTCGCGATAGGGGAGGGTGTCGACTGCCCAGCGCCCGCTTGGCTCGCGCCGGAGCTCTGATGGTTGGCCAAAGTAGAGGCCACCGGTCAGCTCACGTACGACGATTAAGTCGACGCCGCGCACGACATCCGGCTTGAGTGGTGTCGCGTCAGCGAGTGCATCGAAGACGCGTACTGGGCGAAGATTTGCAAACAGGCCAAGCTCTTTCCGAAGCCGTAAAAGTCCAGCCTCGGGACGGGCGGTCTTTGGCAGGTGGTCCCATTTAGGGCCGCCGACAGCGCCGAGCACGACAGCGTCGACTGCTCGTGCCCGCGCGAGTGTCTTGTCGGAGAGCGGTGTGCCATAGGCGTCGATTGCGCACCCTCCGACGAGGTCCTCATCGAAAGTGAAGCGGTATCCACAGCGCTTGCCGACTGCCTCAAGCACACGTCGTGCAGCGGCAACGACTTCTGGGCCGATCCCATCGCCGGGGAGCAGGAGAAGGTGTATCTCGCTCACTGGCCAGCCTCCGCTGCTTTGCGCGCCTCGATGCGCTCGCGGACGGCATTGAGCAGTCCACCGGCCCGGATGATGTGCTGGATGAACTCGTCATACTGCGTCGCCTTGTACGTTTTCCCGGTGCGGAGGTTGCGGACGATTCCGTTCTCCGTATCAATTTCAAGCTCGTCACCGGTCTCGGTTTCGCGCACGGCTTCAGGCGCTTCCACAACTGGGAGTCCAATGTTGATGGCATTACGGAAAAAGATACGGGCGAATGACTCAGCAACGACCGCCTGCACGCCGGCCGCTTTGATGGCAATCGGCGCGTGCTCACGTGAGGAGCCACAGCCGAAATTTCGGCCAGCTACAATGATATCACCGGGGCGCACCTTTGCTGCGAACTCTGGATCGATGTCCTCCATGACGTGCTGTGCCAGCTCCTGAGGATCGATGGTTACGAGGTAGCGTGCGGGGATAATAACATCGGTGTCAATATTGTCGCCAAACTTCCAGACACGCCCGCGCATTGGCACCGGTACTACCCTCCTCGTCTGCTCAGGTCTCCGATAGTTGCAGTGCGTGATGCGAGAGTCCTCGCCACAGAGCCGGTCAGTTCAACTCGAACGGTGAAGCGACGCGCCCAAGAACCGCGCTCGCTGCCGCGACGGCCGGACTGGCGAGGATAACCTCCGATTCGCGGTGCCCCATGCGGCCGCGGAAGTTCCGATTGGTTGTGGAAACACAGCGCTCGCCCTTGGCCAGGACGCCCATGTATCCACCCAGACAGGGGCCGCACGTCGACACAGAAAAGACGGCACCGGCTTCAAGGAAGATATCGACGAGTCCCTCCTTCGTCGCCTGCTTAGCGACTTCCTGACTTCCAGGAATCACAATGCAACGCACGTGCGGGTGAACCTGCCGCCCTTTCAAGATCTCGGCTGCGATCCGGAGATCGCTCAGACGCCCATTCGTGCACGAGCCGATGACCACCTGGTCGATCGGAAGATCACGAACTTCATCGGCTGGCCGCACGTTGGATGGGAGATGCGGTAAGGCGACGAGTGGACGCAAGGTGGAGACATCGAACTCGATCACCTGTGCATAGTGTGCGTCCGGATCGCTGTCCACCGGCTCATAGGGTTCGGTGGTGACGTTAGCTAGCCACTGGCGGGTCTTCTCGTCGCAGGCGAAGATCCCGGTCTTGGCACCAGCCTCGATGGCCATGTTTGCCATCGTGATCCGGTCGTCCATCGGAAGGTCGTCAATGACGGGGCCGGTGAACTCCATGCAGGCATAGAGGGCGCCGTCCACGCCGATCTGCCCGATGGTGTACAGGATGAGGTCCTTGCCTGTGACGAACGGAGGCAATGTCCCGGTATACACGAACTTCATCGTCGGTGGCACGCGCATCCAGGTTGTGCCAGTGGCCATCGCTGCGGCGATGTCAGTGGAGCCCATGCCAGTTGCAAAGGCATTGAAGGCACCATAAGTACAGGTATGGGAGTCTGCGCCGATGATGACCATCCCGGGGCGGGTCAGCCCATGCTCGGGAAGGACCACGTGCTCAATTCCGGCGCGACCGATCTCAAAGTAGATCGCGTTCTGTTCCAAGGCAAATTCGCGCATGATCTTCGATTGCTCGGCTGCCTTGATGTCTTTTGCTGGGACAAAGTGGTCAGGGACGAAGACAACCTTCTTGGGGTCAAAGACACGCTCCACGCCGAGCTTCTTGAACTCAGCGATTGAGAGTGGTGCGGTGATGTCATTTGTCATCACCAAGTCGACGGCGACTTCCACGATCTCCCCTGGCTCCACGCGGCGACGCCCAGCCGCCCGGGCCAGGATCTTCTCGGCCATCGTCATGCCCATAGCCTCTTACTCACCTCCACTTACCGATACTGGTGCTGTCAGTACAGCCCGGTTCAAAGCCATCAGATACGCGCGGATACTCGCCTCAATGATGTCCGTTGCCACGCCGCGGCCATTATAGACCTGTGTTCCGCAGCGCAGGTGTACCGTAACCTGTCCCTGTGCATCCTCTCCTGGGGTGACCGCGTCAACGTGGAAAGCCTCGAGTTCACAGTGGCGCCCCACGAGCCGATCGATCGCTTTAAAGAGTGCATCGATCTGCCCATTGCCCGAGGCCGAAGCTTCACGTTCTACACCATCGATCTCCAGCTTAACCCACGCCTCGGCGCGGCCGTCGGAGCCAGAATGCGCTCGCCAACCCCTGAGCACGAAACGCTGTGGCACCTGGGCCAGCTGGTCCTCGACGATCGCGATGATATCGGCGTCGGTGACCGTCTTCTTGCGATCGCAAAGATCAATGAACCGCTGGTAGAGTTCCTCGATCCGTTCCCGTGAAAGATCGCTGTAGCCCAGCTCCTTTAAACGTGCGGTGAAGCCGGCTCGTCCGGAGTGCTTCCCTAGGACAAGGCGGCTTGCTTCCCATCCGACCGATTGCGGCGTCATGATCTCGTACGTCAGGCGATGCTTGAGCATGCCGTCCTGGTGGATACCAGCCTCATGGGCGAACGCATTGGCTCCGACGATCGCCTTGTTCGGTTGGACAAGGATTCCGGTAATCCGCTGGACCAACTTGGAAGTTGGTACAATCTGTTCGGTGACCACGCGTGGCAGAATCCCGCCGAAGACGTCGCGGCGAACGTGCAGAGCCATCACAACTTCTTCGAGTGCAGTATTACCGGCCCGTTCGCCGATACCATTGATTGTCACCTCAGCCTGACGTGCGCCGGCGCGGATCGCTGCCAACGTGTTGGCCGTGGCCAGCCCCAAGTCGTTGTGACAGTGAACACTCACTGTCACCTTCTCGATGCCTGGCGTGTGCTCCATGATGTAGCGGACAAGCTCGGCAAATTCCTGAGGGACAGCGTAACCCACCGTATCCGGAATGTTGATCGTCGTTGCCCCTTCCTCGATCGCCGCGGCGAAGACGCGACAGAGGAAGTCCCAGTCGGAGCGAGTCGCATCTTCGGCTGAGAACTCGACGTCACTCACATAGCGTTTGGCAGCACGGACCGCAAAGCGCGCCGCTTCTAGTACCTGCTCAGGTGTTTTGCGTAGCTTGTACTCCATGTGGATTGGGGACGTGGCGATGAAGGTGTGGATGCGTGGCTGCTCGGCGTCGCGCACCCCCTCCCAGGCTGCATCGATATCCTGCTGGTTGGCACGGGCCAGCGCGCAGATAGCGACCCCCTTGACCTCGCGACTGATGCGCTGGACGGCGCGGAGATCACCAGGTGAGGCAGCGGGAAATCCAGCCTCAATGATGTCGACACCAAGCTTGACTAGTTGCCGAGCTACCTCTACCTTCTCATCTTCTGTCATTGTCGCACCTGGCGACTGTTCGCCATCACGCAGTGTGGTATCGAAGATGATTAACCGTTCGCTCATCGTCTCCCTCCGGCTTCTCGTGTTCCAGATGGATCCGGCCTCCCAGGCGGGAGGCCGGACGCTTGATCCGTGGTCGCATCCGTCACAGCCGTCCCGCGTCTCCGATGGCCCCTCTGCGGGGCCGGCTAAGGGAGAGTTGAAGCAAGCTTGAGATGCCGTGGATCATTGCCGTCCCTCTGACGTGAAACGGCCCGTCCGCGAAGGGACGGGCCGCTCCCGTGGTACCACCCTACTTGGCCGCTGCTGCACCAAGCAGCAACGCCCACTCTCCGCGCGATAACGGGCGCAACCCGGCACTCACTACTCCTGGGTTCGCGAGTGCAGCTCCGGGACGAGTTCGCGCGCTCCTCCGGGCCGGGCTTCCACCACTTACCCCGACTCGCTGGCCGGATGCGGCGCGCTACTGCTTCCCTTCCGCGCCTTTGCCCGAAAGGCTAGCAGAGCTGACCGATGTTTGTCAAGCCCCGGGGCGTAGCCGCTTCGTGGATACGGATCGCTGCAACAATCCGTGTTTAACCCTGGCAATCGGTGCTGCGATGGATCACACCGCCCGCGCTTACACCAGGCTAAGGCTCCTCCGGGTGACGCCCCAGGTCGCTCACCGCATGTCCCAGTCTCGCGGGCAGCACGGTATACTCCTCTTCTCAGAGTGGCTGCCAAAACAGGTTGCCTGCCAGGTACGGTGAGGCCGCGGCTTTCGATTGGCTGGTTCCTGTGGACCGGTACTCGCACCCAGGTGATCGCCTGTCGCGCGGATCGTCGATAGCTCACTCTCCCCACCGCTGACACCGCATCGCTCGATGCTGCTTTGTGGCAAGAGGCGGCTCATTGGCTGCTCGTCACGATAGGCGGAAGGCGATTGTAGAAGGGATAAGCCCTTCTTTGCCTTTATTTTGTTCTTTGTGCTCCTCTTTCTCATCCGTGTCGTTCTTAACACCCGGCCTCTCTTGACCACTCGGTCCCTCCTCATCCCCGCCAAAAGTAGCGAGAAGACCTTGGATCAACTGTTGCTTCTCTTGTGGGGACAATCGTGCTTCTGGATGGAGCGGTAGGTAGAACCATGGCGGCATTGTTCCTTTTTGAATTGTCTCGGCCGATTCGTCGCATTTTTGCTCGCCACGAGTGCCCCACTCGGAGATATTGCATTTCTCTCGCCCCTGGGTCACGTCGCGGTAGGCCAGGAAGGCGGCTGGTGCAACAAAGGTGTACCAACGCCAGTTCGTCTGATTCGAGTGGCAGTCACCGCAGGCACGCATGAAGAGTTCGCGTGTCTGCGGACTGTCCCATGCAGGTTCTGCTCGGACCGGCGGATTACTCCGAGGCAGTGCCAGAGCCACCCCTTGGAGAACCACGATGAAAGCGACGAACGTGCCACCAAGAACCAGTGCAATGCGCCGCAGCCACCGTGGCTTCGCCCCTCGGACCGTGGTGATCGTGTTGCTCATCGCATGTCCCCTTTCCGTCCCTCCCACCATGCGAGCGACCACCTATCAAGACCGAGTATCGGTTGAAAATGTAAACGGTGGGTAACCGGCTGGCGGCCCAGAAGGGCCGGTTCGAGGGAGCATCTCGAAGGGTTCCTCCTCTCGGGAACCCTGGGCCGAACATTCCGGCTTATTTGGCTTGCAGTTCAGCGGAGATTCGTAGCGTCCACTTCCTCCACACTTGTGGTAGTGAACACACGAAATACGTGCGCCGCTTTGCTGCAGCGGGGGTATTGCACTCCACGTTGGTGCTCTCGATACTACGTCCGATGACGGAGAGGAGAGGACAATGGGCATCGTTTTCGGAGCGGTCGCCCCACACGGTTTTCCGATCATCCCGGAACTCTCCGCGGATGCAGAGGGTGGTCTGGAGACACGCGCTGCGATGTTCCGGCTGGGAGAGCGCTGTGCTGCTGCCCGCCCGGAGGTCCTTGTGGTGGCCACGCCACACGGAGTCCGTGTGGACGGTATGGTTTGCCTGGCCTATACGGCGCGCGGGGCAGGAACGTTACGATGGCACGGACAGCAGATCGAAATGAACGTGCCACTGGACCGCTTGGCCACGGAGAACATTGCTGCTGCGGCGCGGGAGCTCGGCATACCGATTGCGCTGGCCGGGTTTGCCGGAAATCGGTGGGACCAATCTGTTATCCCGCTTGATTGGGGGACGATGACGCCGCTCTGGTTTCTCGGTCACGGGCGCAATCTGGTAGGGCACGGTGATGTTCTTGCGCCGCCGCCTGAGGAGGACAGTGGTCCGCCTGTCGTGATTGTGACGCCATCGCGGCGTGTCCCGCGGGAGCTCCTGGTGACGTTCGGTGAAGCAGTGGCGCTTGCGGCCGAACGTGATGGGCGACGGATCGCCTTTATCGCGAGCTGTGATTGGGCCCATACGCATCGAGCCGATGGTCCATACGGTTTCCATTCTGATGCGGCAGTGGTCGACCAGCTCGTAGTCGAAGCGCTGCGGGCGAACGATCCGGGTCGGCTTATCGATCTCCCGGAAGAGAAGGCGACAAACGCCGCGATCGACGGTTTGTGGCAGACACTGATGCTTGCGGGGGTCATGCGACGAGTGCCTCTGCGTGGCGAGGTACTGTGCTACGAGGCACCGAGCTACTACAGCATGATCGTCGCAGCGTTCGAACCGGTTGAGTGGGCGCGTGCTTGACCATGGCTTCCTGCAGAGGTGCGGCCAAGGCGAATGAGCTCATGCGCTCTGCGGCTGTAGACTGACAAGGGTCGTGCCCGGAATGGAGAGCCAACAGCGGGTGCTGAAGCAGCTTCCCGCTGTTTCGGGTGCTGTGAGTGAGTGTGGCGTCAGTGCGGCATGCTGCTGCGGCGTCCACCACGCCGGATGTCGGCGTTCGTGGCGCCGCCGACATGCGGTGATGAACCCAAAGGATCGCCGGATCGCCCGAGGTCACAGGTAGCGGCAGCCGGACAATTGTTTCTCAGTCAGCAGCAGCCTGAAGTTCCGCAGCTGACCGCTCGTAGCGTGCCGTCACAACTGTGTGCAAGCCGCCACGGATATTGAAGTCAGCGATCACGGTCATGCGGCGCGGCTGGAGCGTCCGGACGAGGTCGTCCAGAATCGTGTTTGTGACTTCTTCGTGGTAGTGCCCTTCATTCCGGAACGACCAGAGGTACAGCTTCAACGACTTGAGTTCGACGATCCACTGATCTGGAATGTAGCGGATGGTGATCGTTGCGAAGTCCGGTTGGCCGGTTCTTGGACAGACGCAGGTGAACTCATTCGTCGTAATCTCGATCTCATAATCACGTTCCGGCTTGGGGTTTGGAATCCGTTCCAGCTCTTTGCTCGGTTGTGTTGGCATGTCGGTCCTCCTCGTCGTGCATGCATATCCCTAAGTGTAGCCAAGAAAGCGCACGAAACTCCGAGGCTGGAGTGCCGATCCTTACTCGTGCATTCGTTGGGGCGGCCATGCCCAAGTGACCGACTGGGGTGGGCGGTGATGGAAGCTGACCGCTGGGTAGCTAGCGGTAGGAAGGCGAACGGAGAGTATGCCTCTGCGCGGGAAAGGGCCTGGGAAGTCGGATGGTGACTGTCACTGTTGCGCTACGGACCAGAGGCTGCCACCGGCATCGGCTGCGTAACCAATGACCTGCGGTGAGTTGGACACGCCAGCCAGAGCGACAATGGTGTGTCCGGGACACTGCGGCTCAAGACGTTGGAGATGGCCTTGGGTAGTGCAATGCCAGAGTGTTGTCCCAGTCGCGAGGAACCAACCAGTGCCTGCGTCATGGGAGAGTGCTGTGGTAGGGGAGGGGAGTCGAGCTATTGGAGTGATACGCGGTCGCTGCTGATATACGGTACGGATAAGCCAGACATCTTCGTCAGCGACGGCGAGGATGGCGTCACCGCTCGCTGACCAGGACAGGCGCAACAGGCTCGCCTCATCTAAGCCATGCGGCCAGCGGCGATGTGTCCACTGCTGTTCTCGGTTGTTCCAGAGGGAAAGTGTTGGGTGAGGATCGCGGGAGAGGATGGTCACCAGCGCGAGCATTTCCCCGTTAGGGGAGAGAGCAGCTCCGCGCACCACGGCGAGCTCGGTTGTCTTCAACTCGTTCCAGACAAGTCCTTTATCGAGTGAGTAGCAGATCCGTGCAATTGGTTCGTCCGTGTCCTCAACATCCTGGACGACGAAAAAGACGCGTTGGCCGTCATTGCTTGCCAGGAGCCAGGCTGCTTCGGAGATGTCCTCGAGCTGAAGCACCATCTGCCATTGCTCCAACTCCGTCGAGCGCAGGATTCCCTCCAGCGTTAAGGCGAAGACCGGGCCGGTTCTGCCCCCAGCCAGCTGCGCGAGTCCCAGATCGAGCTCGACCTGTGCCCATGTGTGCCCACCGTCGACTGAATGCGCGATCGTGCCCGAGTAGTCAGCGATCACGAGTTCAAGCCCGCTCTCGGCTGGACGGAGAAGCAAACCAACTGGCAGTCGTCCGTAGAGCCCAGCATTCCACTCTCGCCAGGCGCCCGACTGTGGTTCCCAGCAGAGACAGCCACGGGAGAGCGTACCAGCGACGACCTGTTGCTGGTTGGGAACAGCGAGACTTAACACATGGCTCGGTACTTCCGGGAGACGTTCCCAGCTGTGCCCGCCATCCCACGAGCGCACGATAGTTCGGTCGATTGATGCGACCAGAACGGTTGCTTCAGGATCAGTTGCCAGCACATTGCAGGGCCCGTCGAGCGGGAGTGAGACGGGTTGCCAGGAGCAGCCAAGATCGTCAGAGCGGAAGAGGCCAAGTTCCCCGCCGATGAAAAGGCTCGTGCTGTGCTCGCCAGCGAGGATAGTGGCGCACTCGAGTGATCCGGGCGGGTGTGTGACCGGTCGCCAGGTGAAGCGACGCGAGCGGCTGATGTAGGTGGCGTCTGCCGTCACGAGCAATGCGAGGTGGTCTCGAGTAAAGCGTGGGGAAAGGGCCAGATCGACGAGCTCGGAGAATGCCGCGAGGCCTGCGTTGGCTGGTTGCCAGTCCGAGCCGCCGTTACGGGAGATAAGAACTCCATCCAGGCGATCGGCGACCACGACGAGGTGACCATCGGCTTGTACCGTGCGGATTGCTACAGTCAGTCCAGCGCCCAAGCAGTGCTGCCACGTCCCGTCCGCGTGCTGCCGGAAAATACCGTTGGGTGTGGCGATGTAGCGGTCTCCCCAGGGAGCAAGCGCCACCGGTTGTGCGAGTTCCAGCTGCACCCTGTCTGAGGGGTACTCGACCGGAGCCCAGACCGCACTTTCGGCTGTTGCCAAGAATGCACCACTCGCTGTTCCAGCAAGTATGCTCCGGCCGTCGCTCGCGAGGGCGAGCACGGCACCTCCGGTCTCGCGTCGGAGCTCGCACCACACAAGATGAGGGGAAACCATCGAACGAATCCTCTCGTTTCAGGGCTCGGCGCTGGCAGCCGGCCAGGTGCGGTGCACCAGCACGTCGGTGGTTAGGAAAGTGCGTCCGAGACTGAGTGAAGTCTCGACCGCTGCTTCGAGGACGCCGAGCGGATCAAGGAGCGCCGCTGACCACGGGTCAACCCACTGGTCAGCCAGAACATCGTAGACTAGGTTGGGCGCAACTTCTAGGCTCCGGTTGACAATCACGGCGGAATCGACCCCAGCATTGCGCGCAAGTGTTCGGAGTGGTTCGAGCAATGCCAAGCGAACGGCACGGAGCGCCGCACGTTCGTCGGATGGGAGGGAAAATTCCTGAGCGGCGAGCTGCCGCGCAGCGGCTGCGAAGCTTGCGCCGCCGCCGGGAACCAAGCCGGTGGCGAGTGCAGTCTGGAGTGTCCGGGCCAAGCTTTCGAGCGCAAGACACCGGTACTCCTGTTCGGTTGTTGTCGTGCCACCGACACGAAGGTGGAGAAAGACGCCGCGCAAGCGGCCGAGGCGCTCGCGCGCCCGGCGGCGGGCGGATTCGTCCTCAGCTGCAGCTAGTTCGGCCTCGGCAAGCGTAATACGTTGTTCGATCGCCGCTCGGTTGCCGCGTGCGCCTGCCAGCGCGAACGTCCACCGTGTCACCAGTGCCTGGCGCGCACTCCCAAGGTCAGCGTAGCGGGCTTGCTCGGGTCGATCACCAGCTGCTTGGAGAAAAGCATGTCCACCGGTGAGTGCTGCCAGATCTTCCAAAATGCGTGTCTGCTGGAGTCCTACCGAGGGAGCGGCAACGGCAGCGACCTGGTGCAGTACGCCGCGTTCGATATTGGTGCGTAGGAGGGCGAGCGCTTGCCCACTGAGTTCGCTCGCCACAATCAGCAAGCGACGAACGCTGCGACGTGCACACTCCTCTAGAAGTGGGAGGAGTTGGGACGCCTGCTCGAGCTTCCAGTCGGTGAGCAGAATGCGTGGTTCGACCATCTGCAGTGTGGCGGTGTGCGGAAGGAGCAGTTCAGGTGCGAGGAGCCGAGTTTGCCAGTGGATGCCTTGGATGAGCTGCACTTGGACGTCGGGGCGATGATCTGGATCAACCAAGACGATCCCGTCTGGACCGAGCGCCTCGAGGGTATCAAGGAGTTCATCTGCAGTTTGCGGTGAAAGGCAGAGAGGGGTAAGGAGACCTGCGAGCACTCGGAGATTGTCAACAGGACGAGCCAGGGAGCGGAGCGTGTCGATGATCGTGTGGGCAGCGCGATCCAGTCCCTGACTGAGGAGGAGGGGGGAGTAACCAGCGGTCAGGAGGCGATCCAGTTCATGGAGTAAGCGAGATGCGAGGACAGCAGTGGTGGCAGTTCCGTCACCGGTACGGTCATAGACGCGCCAGACAGCGTGACGGAGGAGCATGGCACCGGCATTCTGGAAGGGGTCTGGCAAGCGGAAGGTGCGTCGAGCAATCAAGGCAGCACTCGCCAGCATTTCCGGGGGGCCTGCCTTGAGCATGCGATTGACGGCGACTATACGACCGGTCGGACCGAGAGTAGCACCGAGTAAGTGAGCGAACGTTGCGCACCCTGCGAGGAGGGGCGCACGTGCTGCTCTCTGGAAACGGACGCGACCGGTCGACGAATGCATAGGATCTCCCTGCGTGAATGCGCGGGGGACGTAGGCCTGTCCATCCCCCGCGCTCCAGTTGTGCTCAGGAAACACTCAGGCACGATTTTCCGGCTTGCTCCAGATTTCCTGTGCTGCCTTGACAAAGTTGGACAGTGCCTCCTGCGGCGAGAGGCGTCGTACACAGAGGTCCTGCATCATATCGCCGATGACGAACTTAGTTGCGAGCTCACCGAAGGCACCCAACGGTGGAGCAGCATAAGCCATGATTCGTCCGGTAGAAATGATCTTTTGATATTCGGCATAAAGTTCGTTCTTTTGCCAGAGATCGTGCTTGATCATCTCCTTCCAGCAGGGGATGAAGCGTCCCTTGAGCTGGTCATTGATATAGCTGGAGTACCAGCCTGGCTCCATCAAGGCGAGGAGGCAGAGGCGGGCGTTGTCTCCGCCCTTGCCGTTCTTGAAAAGCCCTTCCGTCCAGACATCGACCTGCCCGAAGGAACCAGCGGGGCCGGCAGGGTAGCTATAAAAACGGGTCTTTTGAGCCAGTTCCGGCTTATTTTTCAGGAGCCAGTTATAGATACTTGTTGGATTAGAGGTAAGTACTAATTGTTCGCTCTGATAACCCTGGTTATTGCCGCCGTCATCCCAATTCACAGATCCGGGAGGAATGATCTGGTCCTCAAGATACATAGCTTGTATGAGTGCAAGACAGTCGAGCCATGCCTTGTCGTTGGCCGTGACAGCGAGCGAGCCGTCCTCGTTCTGAAGTTTTCCGCCAAAGGTCCAGACCATACCCAGCGTATGATTGTTCGTGTCATTGATGCGGCTAAGAGTCATGCCGTAGTAGTAGAGCGGTGGTTTGGTGAGTGCTTTACCCTGCTGGCGGAACTCGTCCCAATTTGCTGGGTACTTGAAGCCAGCTTGATCAAGAAGATCTTGCCGGGTATGGAAGGGCCAGGCGTTCACAGCCAAAGGCGTTGCCCACCAGCGGCCCTTGAACGTGCACGTGAGTTCAACCGGTTCCCAGACCCCGCCGTGTTGTTGGAGGAAGGGTGCCACAAGGTCAGTCACATCGTCAGTTTGCCCTTGTGCTCGCCAAAATTGGGTTTGATAATCATAGAGCCGGTAGATATCTGGTGGTGTGCCGGCTTGGACAGCAGCATTGAAGCGATTGTACCCTTGGGGGTTGTTGGGAATTTCTTCAAACGAAATGGGAAAGCCATTCTTCTGCGCAACTTCCTCAAGGCGCTGTTTAATGAGGGCTGTCGTCTCAGGCAGGTAGTCAACAGTCTGCCAGACCACAACCTCACGACCAGGGATGGGTGTGAGTGCTGGCCCGTGGGCTGCGACCGCGGTTGGGGTGGCAGCGGGTGCTGGCGTTGCAGCCGCGGCAGGGGTTGGTGAGGCAGCCGGTGCTGGGGTCGGGGTGGGTTGTGGTGCGGGCGTTGGTGTTGCTTGTCCACCGGCGCAGGCGGCAAGCGTCGTACCAAGCCCAGCCGCCAACATCGTCAAGAAGCGACGGCGGGAGAAATGGGTGCGCATCGGTCTCCTCCTCTCAGACTAGTCCTTGACCGCTCCGCTTGTCCAACCAGCAATGACCCAGCGTTGACCAAAGAGATAGACCACAAGCGGTGGCAGCGACATGATCGTCGCGGCCGCCATCATCTGCCCCCAGTAGTACTGATCACCAACAACATACGCGGCGAGGCCGACTGGGGCAGTCATCACGGGCTGCTTTTGTAGCAAAACCAGTGCGTACAAAAATTCATTCCACGAGAGGGTAAAAGCGAAGACAGCAGCAACCACCAGGGCTGGTCCAGAAAGTGGGACCATAATCTGCCAGAGGATTTGCCAGCGGTTGGCTCCATCGATCAGAGCAGCTTCTTCAAGCTCGATTGGCAGTGTTCGGAAATAGCCCATCAGCATCCAGGTTGCGAACGGAACGGTGAAGGTCAAGTAGGCCAACGTGAGTCCAATGAGGTTGTCACGCAGTCCGAGTCGGCTCATCATGACGAAGATCGGGATAAAGAGAATGGTGCCCGGTGCAAGGTAGGCGTAGATAAGCAGCCGTGCGAGCACAGTGCGTCCAGCAAAGCGAAGGCGGGTGAGTGCATAGCCAGCCATTGCCCCGAGCAGGGTCGAAATGACAGTGGTTGCTAATGCGACCACTGCGCTGTTGCGAAACTGCTGCAGAAATGGATAAGAAGGTCCAAGAATCTTCTCGTAATGCTCAAAAGTGAGAATGCGAGGAATGAGCGTAACTGTGGAACTAAAGAGGTCGACATCTGATCGAACTGAAGTTGCAAGTTGCCAGTAAACAGGAAATAGTGTCCACACTGAGAGAATGAGCAGTGCCGCATAGCCAAGTGCATAATAGCCACGATTGCGGTGAACCAACCACCAGCGGAGGTTGCGCTCGGCTGGCCGAATACGCTCGATGGGACCAGCTACTTCAGCCATTGGCCTATCCTTCCTGTCGGAGCATCCGCCGTGTGAGGAAATAGATCAGAACAGCGAAGACCGGGAAAAAGACGAGCGGAATAGTGGCGGCAATTCCCAGATCATACGCCTGCATGCCCTCTTGATAGGCCAACAACGGGAATGTCTGGGTTGCGTTGGCTGGACCGCCGTTGGTGATGACATAGACATATTGGATCGCATTGGACGTCCAGATGGCTGAAAGCATGACAGTCACGGTGATCACCGGTGTGAGGAGCGGGAGTGTGATGCGAACATATTGCTGCAAAGGTGTTGCGCCATCAATGGCAGCGGCCTCATAGAGCTCGCGTGGGATTGCCTGGAGTCCAGCGAGAAAGGTCATTGTCCAGAAGGGAGCACCTTGCCAGATCGCCGCAATCAGCACTGACCAGAGCGCCAACTTGGGATCGGCAAGGAAGAGAATGGGACGATCCACGAGGCCAAGGTTGGTCAAGAGCGTGTTGATGACGCCGTTGACGTCGTTGTACATCCAGCGCCACGTGAAGGCTGAGACAACTGCTGGAATTGCCCAGGGAACAAAGAGAAGGGTGCGCCAAAAGTGTCGGGCCCGTATCTGTGCATTGAGAATGAGCGCACTAACCATGCCGATCACAAACTTCCCAGCAAGGGCTCCGCCGGTGTAGAGGACAGTGACCTTCACACTATTCCAGAAGAGACCGTAGATCCGGCTGTCCCGGTCGAAGAGAAGCCGGGCGTAGTTGGCCAACCCAACAAATTGCCCTTGTCCACCAACTTTAATGTCCTGAAGTGAAAGCCAAAAGGCATAGCCCAGTGGATATGCAACCAGGCCGAACACAACCAAACATGCGGGTAACGTCAGAGCATACCCAAGCCAAAAGTCGCGGCCAAGACGCGTTGGCCGAGCCCCTGCCCGAGCGCTGGTTCGTTCGACTGTGCGCAGCAGTGCCATGGTGTTCGGCCTTTCGAACACTCCGCGTCACGACGCGGATTCTCGTACTGAAGTTGCTACTACAGTAGCAGACATCTAGTGAGCATGCAAGTGGTCCACCGTTCTGCAGGGCGAGCAAGGGCTTGGCGACGGGTCTGCCCGTGGGTGGTGCGTTGCTTCACACCCCGCCAGGCAGTCGAGAGGGATGTCCAACGCACAAAGCGCGAACTCATGACGGGATTATGCAGGCCCAGCGCCAGCGCGCAGTCGACGAGAGACCAAGCCAACCAGAGTGCTGCCCCCTATCTCGCGGCTCTGGCGAGGGGAAAGCGTCGTTGTGTCGGTGCATGTCTGGCGAGCGTAAGACGAGTGTGGGGGGCTGAGGCACAGATCTCCGTTTCCAGTGGCATCGGGTCCTCGCATACCATGCGCACCGGGCATGGGCGAAGGGCGGAGCAATGAATGTAGTCAGCGATGGATTCCCAGACTCTCTTGTGAAATCCACATCCGGGAATGTGTCACTTCAAGCTTAACACGATAACCCGCGATGGTGCAGCTTGCGAGCTTGCAGGAGTTAGTAGCGATGCTCTTCTTCGTATCGCAGAGATCGGTGCCGGAGTCGATGAGGTGAACGGGGTTGAGAAGCTGGTCCAGGGATGGCGACGTTGGAGAGGAGGGCTGGGGCGAGTTGGGAGAGGAGGAAACGGATGGTGAAGTCGGTGGGAGTGTTGATTTGGGAGACGGTATTGAAAGAGATGTTGCGGGGCTATTGACGCCTTCGAGTCGGCTCATGATGCGCTGGAAGGTGACTTGGACGGCTTTGGCCGTGAAGCGGCTGTCGTCATGCAATCGGACCGCTTGCCGGAGATAGTAGGTGCGTCCATCCGATGAGATCCCCCACTGCTGGGCAAGGCAGGGGAGGATGGTGGTTGGATTGTTTGGGCGAGCTTGCGCAAGGTCTGCAAGCAAGGTGCACCACACCACAGGTTCGTGCTCGTGGTGACTTGGGCTTGATGAAGGTCGAGATTGGCCGGGTCGCCAGGTAGGTCCATGCGGAGGATAGCCACGCCGGGCCGCTTCTCTCGTAGGGGTTGGCATCACCTCTATGACGGCCGAAGAGAGCAATCGGGGTATGTGTCGGCTCAGGGATCCCGACGGTCGGTGTCGGCTGAGCTTGACCACGGCGACAGGCGACAAACAGCGCCGAACCGAGCGTTCCTGTAGTGATTCCCAGGAAGGATCGTTGTGTCCATGGGCACATGTCGTCCTGCTCTGTGTGGCGGATGTGGGTGCGCTCACTGCGTGCGGATGCCGATTCGGCGATGAAATGATGAGACGGGGGTTGTCGAGATCTTCATTCCGCTCTAGCACTTTGGTCGTCGCGAGTCGGACGGTTGGAGTGAAGGTAGGGCAGGTGAGAGCTGGCGCCTTCGTTCCCTTCCTCTACTCTGCGACGACCAGAGCTCATCTTCGGCGACTTTCTCGGTTACGCGAACAGGTCGACGATTACCCTGACGTCGGCTGCGTGATCGTGTACCGCGCGCTGATCAGGGCGGCAGGGAATGGGTCATCATAGAAGGAACACGAGTCAACCGAAGCGAGCGGCGATACGTGGATGCCCTGATGCCTTGGCTTGAGCGGCACTGTGCTGCAAGGGTTGACGACTTTGAGAAATATCACGCACTTTTGGATAGTGATTACGCTATAATCAATAGGATGTATGATATTTAGACCTTTATCATAACACTGGTATCATATAATGACATAACCTATTATTGCTTATATAGCAAAATGATGCGCAAATCTGCTGCAGCACTAACGAAGATGATATCCCTACTGGCCACAAGAATGGTCGACAAAACAGCAGAAACGCGTGGGCTGATAAGGGCGGCGGGTAGCCTTCGCTGGACGGATGCCGGTGTTTTCGGAGCAGAGGAGGTGCCGCTGACATCAGGTGAGGTCGTCGTTTGCTTTCGGTAGTTGCTTGAATCGCTTTGGGTCAACGTGTCTATACCGTACGTTCGTCTCCCTGTTGTATGTGCTCCTCTCTTCGCGTGATTTCTTTTCCGTTGTTGTGCTGCCTCTCGCTCCTGAGCAGTCAGGCGCTCACCGATCAGGGGACGATGATCTACTGGAGGATCGCCTGCAGCCGAGGCGATATCGCCGACCAGGCTATCCAGCGTGTGGGCCACGCAAGTTCGGCAAGCGAGGAGGCAAAGCGCACGACATCACTGTGCTGTGTTTGCAAAGCTATGGACGCTGCTTGCAGGAGTTGTTGTGCGTAATGGTCATCGGCTGGGCTGTTGGCACGGATGTGCATTGTCCTGAGAAAAGGAACCAGCTCAGGGCTGATGAGTTCTCCTCCGCACCACCACGCCATCTTCTCCATATCGAAAGGGATGGTCAACCAAAGCTGCTGACGAGTTTCTTCAAATGCGGTGTTCTGTTGGTCATCGGCGCGTCCCTGAGCTGGCCGGCGAGGTGCACCGCAAGTTGCGGTGAGTAACCCAAGCCTGTCAGCTTCCAACGTCATTGTGAGCGGGCACTCGCCCCATGGCATCGCGCCCAGTCGTTGTCAGAGCGATGTGATGAGCGCATAATTGGTATCCGGCACCTGGCGCGCGTATTGCGGTTCCCCCGTATGGACATCAACGAGTATATGGACGCGCACAAGTAGGAGCTTGAGCACTGGGAGGAGCATCTTTGCTCCTTCGCTGTGGCGAATGCTGACCGTGACCATGCTTGGCCTTGCTTTGTCCTCTCCCACTACCCCAGTAGGTGCGCGTGCAGCGTCGCGAACCATCCTCTCGTTGGATGACGGGAACGGTGGTGTTGGCACGTCGATGGAGCTACCACTTTCACCGTGTCTACTCAGAGGCACGAGCTCAAGCAGTGGAAGGTCGTCCTTGTCGGCCAGTGTGCAGGGAGTTCCTCCGTGGCTCAACGGGTCGGGGCAGGGAGGAGTGACCTTTGCTGGTCAAGAGCAAAGGGTTTGCCGAGGCGCGCGGTATACTGGGCGGTGGGGTGTTGGTCATGCCGATTGTCCGGCTTGATGAGGCGACCGTGCGCCGTATCGCGGCTGGCGAGGTCGTGGAGCGGCCTGCCTCGGTTGTCAAGGAGCTTGTCGAGAATGCATTAGACGCGGGCGCGCGCATGATCCGCGTTGAGGTCATTGCTGGCGGTCGTGAGCTGATCCGCGTTCAGGACGATGGTTGCGGCATACCGGCAGAGGAGCTCCCGCTGGCGATCGAGCGGCACACGACCTCGAAGCTTCGTCGATTCGAGGATCTTGCGCACCTTTTGAGCTACGGGTTTCGTGGCGAGGCACTGGCCGCAATAAGCGCGGTGAGCGACTTTGAGATTGTGTCCTGCACTCCGGGGGCGAGTTTTGGTGCGCGGTTACGTGTCCGGTTCGGGCAACCAGCGCGAGTGGAACCGGTTGGTGCAGCGCCCGGAACCGTCGTCACTGTTCGTGACCTTTTCGCAACCGTTCCAGCGCGGCGACGCTTTCTGCGGCAGGATGCAACCGAGGTCGCCTCTATCCAGCGTGCTCTGGCGGCCCTGGCCCTCGCGCACCCAGCTGTGCGGTTTGAGTTCATCGTTGATGGCCGATCGACTCTGGTCACACCGGGGAGCGGAAGCCTAGTCGATGTTCTTGCTGCGGTCTTTGGTCTTGAGACGGCGGCGCAGATTGTGCCAATTGAGACGGAGCCGCACGGCGAGGTGATGGTCACAGGGGCGGTCGGTCTTCCCGCAGTGTCTCGAGCAAACCGGCAGGCCTTCTTTCTGCTCGTCAACCAGCGCTGGGTCGAGAGTCGAACGCTGGTCGCGGCGGCCGAGCAGGCCTATCACACGCTTCTGATGGTGGGACGCTATCCGATCGGTGTGATCGCCATACAGCTTCCGCCGGAGCGAGTCGACGTCAATGTTCATCCGACCAAGCGTGAGGTGCGTTTTGCTGACGAGCGAGCAGTGGCGGCCGCTGTGCACGAGGCGGTTCGCCGGACGCTCCTGATGCACCTTCCCGTGCAGCCACCACCAGCGGTGACTTTCAGTCCGCTCTCCTCGCCAGCAGTGCAGCGTCGACTGCTCGTCGCAGATCCGACACGTGCCGAGCCGCTGATTGAGCGGTCAAATTCCGAATTGCCACCGGTGTCCCCGATTGAGGGCTCTGGGAAAGAGGGTGACCAGCGCTTACCCATTCTCCGTGTCCTTGGACAGGTGAAGCAGTCATACATCATTGCTGAGGGGCCGGATGGGATGTATTTAATTGACCAACACGCGGCCCACGAGCGGATTTTGCTTGAGCGTCTCTCGAACGAGCTTGCGACGCACGGAGTGGAGCAGCAGCGGCTCCTGGAACCACTGGTTCTGGAACTCACACCTGCACAACTTGAGGCGTTTGAGCGCTACGCGGACGAGTTAGCTCGTCTTGGCTGGGAGATCGAGCAGTTTGGTGGGGTGAGCGTCGCGGTCCGTGCAGTGCCGGCGGTCGTGCAGCGAAGTATCGAACGGGTTCTCCTGGCGGTTCTGGATGAGCTTGCGGTTGGTGGACGAGGAACAACGCCACTGGAGCAGGTGTTGATCAGCGTGGCCTGTCACTCGGCGATTCGTGCGGGCCAAGAGCTCTCCCTGCCAGAGATGCGCGAGTTGATTCGCCAGCTGGAACAGTGCCAGACACCGCATGCCTGTGGGCATGGACGACCAACGGTGGTGCATCTGAGTACCGAAGAGCTGGAGCGACAGTTCGGCCGGCGTTAGCGGCGACCTCGCTCACGTCCGATGCCCATATTCGTCCCTGGGACGCTGTCCTCATTGTCTTCGAGCTTGATCCAGCCATGCCGCAGTGCGTAGATGACAGCTTGTGTCCGGTCATTCACTTGAAGCTTGCGCAGGATCGAGGTGATGTGGTTCTTAACCGTCTGGTCGCTTATGTTGAGCACCTGTGCGATCTCTTTATTGCTGTATCCGCGAGCGACGCAATCAAGGATCTCGATTTCGCGGGGGGTCAAAGGAGAGAAGAAGCCGCTTGCGGTACGATCAAGACGGGACAGCTCACGAAACTGGTCGAGGACGCGGGAGGCGACGAACGGGCGAGAGAGTACCATCTCATTAATAAGGTATTCACCACGAGCAACGCGGACGATGATGTCGATGAGCTGCTCCGGCTCGATGTCTTTTGTACAGTAGGCGGATGCACCTGCACGGATAGCGTTGAAGAGTTGCTCGTCGTCCTGGTGCATGGTCAGGATAATGACTCCTGCTTGTGGCTGTCGCCGCTTCAGCGCGCGTGCCACCTCGAGCCCGTTCATACCCGGTAAGCTGAGGTCAACGAGAATGACGTCTGGTGAGAGCTCGTCGGCAAGCCGCAGTGCCTCGCTTCCGTCAGGAGCCTCGCCCACGATCACAAACTGGGGATGTTGTTCCAAGCTCCAGCGGATACCGCTGCGGAAGAGGGGATGGTCGTCCACGATGAGGATATTGATTGGGCTCATGCGATCCGCTCCTTCTATTGGGCCACTCTTGCTTCCTCAGCCGGCTCATTCTCGGTCTCACGAGCGCGTCCGCTCCTCGCCAGTGGAAGTCGCAATCGGATTGTGGTGCCGTGACCGGGCTCACTCTGAATCTGAAGCTGGCCTCCGACAAGTTCGGCGCGTTCGCGCATCCCCTGAAGCCCGAAGCCACCACTCGAGGTTGGGACGACGGTTCCAGGGCGGAATCCCTGTCCGTCGTCGATCACCTCAATGACTATTTCGGACGGATGTACAGAGATCCTTAGCCAACAGTGCCGAGCATGAGCGTGGCGTTGCACGTTGTGGAGGGCTTCCTGAATGACCCGGAAGGCAGCCAGTTCCTGTTCCGGGGTTATCGCGGGGAGTGACTCAGGTAACTGGACAATCAGCTCGGCTGGAAAGTGGCGGCGTACACTCTCGGTGTAGAGTGCGATCGTCCGGAGTAGTCCGTGCTGTTGAAGTGTCGTGGGCTGGAGAGCGAACATGAACTGCCGCGTCTCGCTCAGTCCCTCGCGAAGTGCGGACTCAACGCGAGCGAGCTCTTGTTGAAAGAGTTCGCTGTGGGGATCGCTGCGCTCGGCCAGCCGTGCCAGGTACTGAACGGTCAAGATAGCGTTGGCGAGTACCTGAGCTGGACCATCATGGATCTCCCGTGCCAGCCGTCGCCGTTCTTCTTCTTGCGCGCGCACCATCGCTTGCCGGACAAGTAAATCTTTGGCTGCATCCAGATCAGGGAGCGTTCCGCTCCCGCTTAACTGCTGACGACTCACCGCGAGCAGCTGCAAGAATCCTGCGAGCTGCCGGCTGAGCGCTTGCGCCCGGACCAGTTCACTTACGACCTGATCCTCCAAGGCGCGAAGCTCCGCCAGTTCTTCCTCAGAGAGGTGCCCTGCCGTGTCGACCAGTCGTTCCTCCAGTCGAAGCTGGGCACGAATCCGCTGCTGTTCGAGTTCTTCTACGAGCGTATCAACGCGAGCGCGGATGGTTGTCACACGATGCTCCAAACTGGAGACTGCTTCCTCCGCCTCTCGCGTGAGGTTGCTCAGGATATGCGCAATACTTTCACTCACCATCGTCACCGTTCTCTGCCGGTGCTGGACGGCCCGAGAGTTCTCACCTTGGGGAAACGTCGTGCTCACGGTTGCCGTCGTTGCTTTATCATACCATCGCGGCCTCTTCAGCGTCGTGCACGAACGCTGATCTTGGACTCTTGTGTCATTTTGTGAGGAGACTTCGGAGTACTCGCAAGTTTTCCACGTCCTCGTGCATATCGGGACTCTTTTCGGTTTCCAGCAATCCTGGGTGATCAGCAAACCGCGGGTCGTTCACCAGGAGACGGAATCCCTCTAGGCCAATCTTTCCTTTCCCAATATGCTCGTGTCGATCAATACGCGATCCCAATTCGCGTTTCGAGTCGTTGAGATGAAAGACGAAGAGCCGGTCTAGCCCGAGGATGCGGTCAAATTCCTGCATTGTCTGTGTATAGCCCTCTGGAGTGCGGAGCTCGTATCCCGCAGCAAAAACATGACAGGTATCGAAGCAGTAGCCCACGCGCTCTGGTTCGCGAACGCGCTGCACGATCGCTGCAAGTTGCTCAAAGCGGTAACCAAGGCTGCTGCCTTGCCCCGCAGTGGTCTCGAGAAGCGTCATAACACGATAGCCGGGAAGGTCCGCGTGTAGACGGTTCAGTGCCTCAGCGACTCGCTGGATGCCGAATTCCAGCCCCGCATCGCCGAACGATCCCGGATGGGTGACCAAATAAGGAATGCCGAGCATCTCACAGCGCTCTAGTTCTTCACGAAACGCAGCAATCGATTTCTCCCACAGTGCATTGTCCGGACTGGCCAGATTGATAAGGTAACTGTCATGGGCTACGACAGGAAGACTGTAGCGGACTGCCTTCTCCCGGAATCGTTCGATCTCGTCTGAGGTCAGTGGGCGCGCTTTCCATTGATTACTGCTCTTGGTGAAGAGCTGGACCGCTTCGCAACCGATTTCGATGGCTCGATCAATTGCTCGATCGACACCGCCCGCGATCGACATGTGCGCTCCAAATCGCACTGTGACACTCCTTTCTCTTTCTCGCCATGTCCTCGAGGCATCTCTCCACCTCGAGGGTATAGTAGCGTGCTGGAGCACACGAGGATGGGGATGAGCGATGCGCGTGCTGGTGACTGGTGGGCATGGACAACTTGGTCGGGCACTCCTGCGTACAGCTCCAGCGGGGATGGAAGTGGTCGCACTTGGTTCGAGTAAATGCGATGTCACAGATCCGGCAGCCGTCCGTGCAATTGTGGCGCAGCTTGAGCCGGAGCTCATTGTCCATTGTGCAGCCTGGACAGACGTCGATGGTTGCGAGCGTCACCCGGAGCGCGCTTGGCGAGTCAATGCTCTCGGCACACAGCACGTCGCGACAGCGTGTGCTGAAGCAGGTGCTGTCCTCGTGTACCTTTCGACGAACTACGTTTTTGACGGTGAACGTGATGAGCCATATCACGAGTTTGATCGGCCGAACCCGCTCAGTGTCTATGGGGCAAGTAAGCTGGCTGGGGAAGAGGTCGTACGCGCACTCTGTCCGCGGCACGCTATTGTGCGCACGGCGATGCTCTATGACGCGCACAGCCGGAACTTTGTGACAACGGTTCTGCGGCTTGCTGGTGAGCAGGCGCGCTTGCGGATGGTCGCAGATCAATACGGGAGCCCCACATTTGTTGACGATCTTGCCCGCGCCCTCTGGCAGTTGGTGGCTCAGCCAGCCTACGGGACGTTTCACCTGGTCAACCAGGGAGCGGTGTCGTGGTACGAGTGGGCTGTAGCCGTGCTCGAGTTGCTCGATCTCGCTGTGCCTGTCGACCCGATTCCAGCCAGCGCGTTCCGCCGTGCGGCACGTCCACCGCGGAACGGTGCGCTCACGAGTTTGGCAGCTCCCGCACTGGGGATTGTCATGCCCGACTGGCGGGATGCGCTTGCGCGGTGTCTGGCGCCTCTCCGTACGCACTGAGACGTGCAAACCGGGTGTGGTCCGGTATCCGCAGAGTCCAGGCGAGTGAGGCGAGGTTCAACATCAGGACACCCGCCGAGAGACTAAGGATCCAAGGTAGCGCATCCAGGATGAAAGGACGTCGGATGACGTTGGCTTGCAAGACTCCGCCGCTCCTACTTTCTGCCGTCACAAAGAGTGTGTGAGGCGCGTCCGCGATCCCTTTCACAACTGTGATGCGCTGCGGTGAAGGACCAGTCACCGCAAGGGAGCGCGGCGGCTGGTCGTCAACCCGTACGGTGATCCGTGTGCCCGGAAGGAGCGTCAGGTCCACCCGCGGGCCGCCGAAGGGAAAGACAAGCTGCGCGCCTTCTCGCGTGGGAGCCCACGCGGTACCGAACGGTGTTTGGAGAAGTTCCCAGTCTGCAGTGGCGCTCCAGTATCGGCTGGTTGCGGGATAGGCGCCAGTCCAGGCCCGATCCAACACGGGACGTACATGGGAGAGAAGTTGGTAGGCGGGCCGCGGAGTGAAATCCCATTCGACGATGGCAAACCCACGCGTTGGGTCGGCCCAGTTCTCTGGATCATCGGGTGGAAGCCACCATCGGAAATACCAGATGCAGAGGACACCAAGCCAGGGCCATTCTCGTTGTGCGCGGAGATAGCCCTCATAGAGGTAGCGGGCTTGTTGCTCCAAGGATACGGGACGTCCCCAGACCGAGGGACGCCCCTGCCAGTCTGGTGGGAAGGCGACCCAATTGTATTCGGAGACCCAGAGTGGTTTCGCCGCGTCACCGTGGCGGATCATGATCTCGCGTGTCTGGACGATGCGGGAGAAGTTGTTGCGGGCGAAGTCAACGCGGCGGTCATCCGGTGGGTACCCATATCCGTAGATCATGGCACTGGCGATGTCGAAGTATGGGGCTGCACCGGCCTGGTACATTCCCTCAAGAAAAAGGAGGTCACTGAGGTTATCCGGCCCAGTCTGGTCGGTCGGCGCGAGTCCAGGCATGAGCACCAGGACATGCGGATCGGTATCTTTTGCTGCCCGATAAGCCAGGGCGAGGAGCCGGGTAAAGGCGGCAGGATCGATTGGCTGACAGCCCCACTCGTTCCGGAGATTCGGCTCGTTCCAGATCTGCACGTAGCGAATTTGTCCGCGATACCGCGACACAACCGCCTGAACAAAGCGGGCATAGTCCTCGTAGCGGGTTGGCGGTCCATCAGGGCATTCCTCAAGGTGCGGTTGACCTTCCCGTGCCCAACGGGGTGGTTTATCGAGTCGCGCAATGATTTCCAGCCCACGCTCGCGGGCTAGCCGAACAATCCGATCGTACTTTTCCCAGGTACTGATCCCCCACTTCTCGTCCCAAAACACGCCCGGGTGGGGCTCGATCTCATACCAGAAGAAGGGCTGACGGATATAGCTGAAGCCTGCGGCGGCAATCATGTCGAGCATCTGGGCAACACGCTCAGGATCGGGCTCGGCTTGCAGGAACGTGTTGATTCCAAGTGGGTTGACATCGGTTAGGGGAATCGGTGTCACATCCTCTCCTGTTTCGATCCCCCGGACTACAACTCGATGCGCGATGAAGCTCAGCGGCAGCGCGGCAGCAAGTCCAGCGATCACGAGGAGATGCAAGAACACCACAGCCCAATAGCCTGGCCGTGCCCGCAACGCTTCCCACAGGTGACCAAAGTACCCCATCATTCCCCTTCACCGTTCTCTTGCAGAGGATACTGAAGGAGGACAGAGGGCGCGTCGCTGGTTGACCAAAGATTGCCGTGCACCGTAGGCTTGCTGTCAGGGGTTCAATGGCAATCCGTCTTGTGCTGTTCGATCTTGACGATACGCTTTGCGATCACAGCGCGTCGTTCCGGTTACGCGTCCAGCGGGCACTTGCGGTGATCCCGGCGGATCGCCTGACGCTTCCGCCGCAGACGGTGGTAGAGGCCGCTCTCATCCAGCCCAGTCACACCTGGGAGGGACTAGAGCACGTGTTGGTACAAGCTGGAGCGACCGATCCGGAACTGTTGGAGCGCGCCTTCGCGGCTTATACAAGCGACCGTTTCTTTGGCCTCGAGCTATTCCCGGACAGCCTGTCAGTCGTGCGGGGGCTGCAACGGCGGTTGCTGACTGGGCTTGTGACCAATGGCCCGAGCGTCATTCAACGGGCGAAGCTGGAGCGCCTCGGGATTGAGCACCTCTTTCCCATCGTTGTGGTCTCCGAAGAGATTGGGGTGGCCAAGCCAGATCCCGCGATCTTTGCGCACGCACTTGCTCTGGCTGGTGTACGGCCGGAAGAGGCGCTGTACGTTGGTGACCATCCACTGAATGATGTCATAGGGGCTCGCCGAGCCGGATTAGTCAGTGTGTGGTGTGATCGCTTTGGGCGGCAATGGACGAGGGAGGAGCGACCACCACTGGTCATTCGCTCTCTCTGGGAACTCTACTGTATAGTCGAGCGCTGGGCGAGTGGCGACGCGAGTGAGCCGCGACCAGGCGGTATACTGGGTCTCGGCTGAGGCGCCAGGGTGCGCAAGGAGGCGAGAGATGACCGTAGCGGCAACCGAGAAACGGATCATCGTGGCCGAGGTGATGGGTTATTGCTGGGGTGTCCGGCGGGCACTTGAGATCATTCAGCAGGCTGCCCGACAGGGGCCGGTGGCGACAGTGGGAGATGTCATCCATAACCCGCAGGTCGTTGAGCGGTTGCGGGCGCAGGGGATCGAACCGGTGAGCTCGGTTGCCGAGGCACGGGAGCGTGGATTCCGGCGGGTGGCGGTCACCGCGCACGGTGCGGGGCCCCAGCGGGCGCAGGAAGCCCAAACAGCAGGACTGGAACTTATTGATACAACTTGCCCGTTAGTCACCAAAGTGCAGCGACTTGGGGAGAAGCTTGTGCGCCAGGGATACTTCCTGGTCGTGTACGGTGATGCGCATCATCCGGAGGTTCGCGGTGTCTTGGGCTGGGCGGGGACGAGTCGAGCGGTAGCGGCGAAGCACCTTGAGGATCTCCCATGGAACGGTCCCCGCGGAATGCCAGGAGTCGTGGCGCCGCCGCGGAAAGTTGCTGTTGTCAGCCAGACGACGAAGCAGACAGACGAGTTTCTTGCTTTTGCACTTGCGTTAACGAATTGGGTGGCACGCCACGGTGGTGAGATCCGTATTGTCAACACGATCTGTCAGCCGACGTGGGAGCGGCAGGAAGCATTGCGAGCACTGGCCCGGGAAGTAGAGGTTCTCTTTGCGGTCGGTGGTCGGAAGAGTTCAAACACAGCACGTCTTGCCGAAGTTGGTTGGTCTTGTGGTGTCCCCAGTTATCATATTGAGCGATCGGAGGAGATTGACCCTGCCTGGTTGGAAGGAAAGCGCATTGTTGGGATCACGGCGGGGGCGTCGACGCCGGACGAGGTTGTCCTCGCTGTCATTGATCGACTAGTTGCCCTAGGGTATCAGCGGCCGGAGCGTCTCTGGCGCTACCAGGCGCCAGATCTAGAAGACTTTGCAGAATGACAGAAGGCGGGGACACCGGCGCAATGCGTTGCCGAAATCGACTTCCCGGCGTCGCTGTTGCGCTCTCGGCACTCCTCGGTTATCTCGTCCTGGCTGTTTGGGTGCGCCGGCACCCCGAGTCTGCGATCGAGCTCGCAATTACGCGTCGCATCCAGTCTCGGATGCCCTGTGCTGCAGCGAGGGTGCTACGGTGGATTAGCTGGCTTGGTTTCCCGCCGCAGAGCGTGCTGTTGCCGAGCGCGGTGATCGCGGCATTCTGGCTACGCGGTCAGCGTCGAACTGCCATTGACCTCCTTTTGACCTGGACTGCCAGCGTTATCAGCTTCGTGACCAAGCGGCTGGTGCGCCGGCCACGACCGAATCATCCTGCAGTGCGGATCGTCCTCGCTCAGCCTCGTGACGCAAGCTATCCGAGTGGCCATGTGGTGACCTATACTGCCTTCTGGCTCGCCGCACTCACGGCGGCAGCCGAGCATGCGCGCTGGGGCTGGTTGCGCGGTGTGCTACTCGCATTGGCAGGGATTCTGGTCGGATTGGTAGGGCTTTCGCGAATCTATCTGGGGCATCACTGGTTGACCGACGTCATCGGTGGGTACTTGCTTGGTGGAAGCTGGTTCGGGCTAACTCGCCTCCTGAGCGCGTCGCCGGAAAGGTGCAGAACGTCATGCGATCCCGGACCGTTCGGCCGTTTACCTTAATTGCTCACCGTGGGGGGAGCGCGGCGCGTGGTGAGAACAGCGCCGAGGGATTCCGGGCGGCGCTTGCGGCAGGAGTGCCAGCACTCGAATGTGATGTTCGTCAAGCTGGCGATGGCACCTTGGTGCTCCTTCACGATAGTGTGGTGCCGCTTCGCGGTGGTGGGCGGCTCGTCGTACGGCATGCGAGTCTGGCGGCGTTGCGCATCGCTGTGCCGGAGCTCTTGACACTCGAGGAGTTCCTCGAGGAATTCGGCGCGCAAGCACTGATAAATCTTGACTTAAAGGGGAGCGGGTATGAACGACAACTGGCACGTGTGGTCGAGCGGTGGGGCCATCCAGAGCGAGTTTATGTGACAAGTCAACACGCCGCAAGTCTCCGTCGCCTTGCGGAATTCCTGCCTATCGCTTACCGAGGTCTCTCGCATGGGCACACGTTCACGCGTATGCCGCGACCGGTCGCTGGGCGCAGTGCTTTTCCTGTTCGGTCGCTCATGGCTTTTCAACTCGCACTCACGTTGCGGTTGGCACGAGCTGACGTGGTAGCTTTACAGCACCGGGTCGTCACACCATGGCTCACGCGCTGGTTGCGTCTCCAGGGGTGGCAGGTGACCAGCTGGACAGTCAACGATTCGCGTGAAGCGCTGCGTCTCCTCCGCGCTGGGGTGCGTGCGCTGACAAGCGACGTGCCAGTGCAACTGTTGCAGTCGCTGACGAATCGGCAGCTCCGTCCCACGATTGCGTGGACCTGGGATGAGCTGTTCCGTCAAACTGCTGCCGCACGTGTCTGAGGTAAGTGGTCAGCGAGTCTTTCTGCCAGCCACTCTAAGAACACCCGATCATCCTCGTCGAATGCGGCAAGCTGATCGCTGTCGATGTCGATTTCGCCAATCACTGAGTTGCCACGGCGGATCGGCACAACGATCTCCGAACGGGTGGAAAGGAAGCACTGCAGGTAGCGAGGGTCTTCACGGACATCGGGGACGATGATCGTCTGATTCTCGCGTGCTGCTGCGCCGCAGATTCCCTGGCCAATCGGAATCCGTACATGTTCCGTCGCGGCTGGCCCTGACCAGGCAGCAAGTACGAGTTCGTCACCGTTGATGAGGTAGATGCCAACCCAGTCATACCAGGGCACACTGCGCTCGAGAATGCGACAGGTGTCCTCGAGCAGTTCGGGTATCCGATCTCCAATGGCAAGCCGTGCTTCTAGCACTCGTCGTGCTTCTTCCAAGATCGATTGTCGGTCTTGCCTCAAGCTCATCGCTGACCTCACCCCTTTCTTGTCGGACCTGTGCGTGTTCTCTCGCTCCTACCGATACTCTTGTCGCTCATGCAGTTAGTTTAACGGTGGTGGTGTGCCATAACGCCACTCGTAGTAGTGTCGCCCTACATTTCCCATCTCGACTCGCCAGCTTTCTGGATTATCGGGTGTGTAAGTCAGGAGTCGGCGCTCGAATGCTTGGACGAGCACCCAGCGTACCTCACCTTGCAACCGAACGAGTACCCAGCATGGCTCGGTAATCGGTCGCCCAACAATGAAGAGCGGATCCCACGGTTGTGTCACGAACCACTCCACAAACGGACTTGCCACGTTATGCCCAGTGACTGGATCGGCGGTCGCATAGGTTGCACCAGCCTGAGTGCGGCTCGGCTCTTCGCTGACGAGCCCATCACGATGGAGGATCCCAATGATTGGCTGCCCGCGGCGATCTGGCACTGGCCTTCCCGTGACCAGTGTGCTGTGAGGTCGGAGGCTCGCGTAGGTCGGTGCCTCCGGGTTGAGTGGGGCCGGATCGCCGGCCAGCGGCACATCGGCTGGCGCTCGGGGCGTGAAGCGAACGTCCCCGGTCTGCAGCTGCCCAAGCACCATTTCGCGAACAAGGAGTCCGCTTGTCACGAACCAGAGCGATGAGGGGTCGGCATGGGGATTGGTCAGTTCGAGCCGGGCTTTATCGAAGTAGACAACCTGGCGGCGTCCGCCAGGAGCGTCAGCGTATGGTTCCCAGCGCACGGACCAGGCATCGGGGCCGAAGACCCAACCCGTGCGACGGCCGCTTGCAACTGGGCCATCGATTACCAGCCAGCGCTGCTGAATGGCGGTTGGGGCTCCGGCGAGTCCGGGTGGAAGCGGCAGGGACAGTGAAGGCGCACCAAGAGTGAGTGGTTCGCCGCTTCTCGATGCGGTTTGGAAGGCTCCGCTGAGTCGGAACGGCTGGCCATCAATGGCCCCCTCGATAACGTACTGGTAGCTCGTCCCCACTGTGAGCGGTACCGTCGCTGCCAGGAATGCGGCTCGGCGTGTCAGCCAACCTGAGCCGGTCGCAAAATGCACGGGAACCGGCTGACCCTCGTGCCGGAGCTCGCCGTGGGTGAAGACCACAGTTCCCGGTCCGAAATACTTGGCGGTAATTGGGTAGCCAAGGGGGTATTGGGCACCAGGAAACGGATTAGGCGCTTCACCCCAGAAATGTGTTGGGACTCCAGTCATCCCATCGATCGGCCAGAGCACCCAGTCAGGAGAAGCCTGCTCGCTCCAGGGTGTCGTGGTGCCGACCATAAGCACCTCGATGCGTACTGTGTCCTTGTTCACAGTGCCGAACCCGATGTGCTGGTAGCGCGGGTCGAGGAGAGGCAAGCGATGGTTCACCGTTCCTAGGAATGCGTCGACAGAAGCGGAGAGTGAGCCGGTCAGCCCGATGTTCTCATTCACTGAACCCTCATAACCCTGGGCGCGGGCCCGGGCGAGCATATCCTCGCCGGTGAAGCCAGGGTTGCCTGGCTTCTCGCGATGCAACCCCATTCCTGCCAGGTCGGGATCTCCACGGTTCAGTCGGTAGTACTCGGCATGAGCTTGGGCGGCTGCCTCAAGTGCTGGGTGTCTGATCAACGGAGGTAGACCAGCCCATCCGCGCCAGCGGTTAATCCGTTCGAGCACCTCTGTTGCCTCGTCGGTCGCTGCCCGGACTGCGCTGGGCCATTCAGCTGAGATTGCCCTGGCGACCAGTACTGTTGCTCCGATGCTCACGAGGAACTCTCGTCGCGTCTGCCCTCGCACCCTGTCCCCCTTCCCGCTGACGGAGCCCACTTCCTTATACTACGGGAACGCGGCGTTGAGCGTTGTTGCCGATCAGTCCTGATTCGATGAGTAGGAGCGAAGGAGTGGCCTTCGACACACGTGATCTGCGTGTTGGTATGGATGTGTACTCAGCCGACTGGGTGTACCTCGGAACGGTGCGGCGGGTTCACCTTGGGCCGGCGGCCAGCACGCGGCCGCTGTGCCCGCGTTCCTGCGAGGGGAGTCACGTGTCTGGGGAACTTCTCGGGCCACAGCCGACCGCGCCGCTTGGGAATCCCGGTCCTGTGACGCAGGCTGCAGGCAGCGGATATGCCACGACGCCGGATGATGCCCTGCCGCTGGGGGTGGGGGTGATTGCTGTGGGGCGGCTTCCTCTGCCACTGGGTTGGCGTTGGATCCCCATTTCCGATGTCCAGGTGGTCTCGTTCGAACGCGTCGTGGTAGGACGTACGGCAGCCGAACTAGGTATACGGCTGCGCCGACGGCGTACTCACTGAGGAGCTTCCGGTTCAGCGGGTGGCAGGGCCCGAAGAGCGAGCGCAAGAGAGAGTAGCAAGCGGTCGCGCGCGTCGTCGAGGTTACGTCTTGTCCGTTCTGCCACTTGTGCCAAGCGATAGGCGACGGTGTTGCGATGGATACCGAGACGAGCGGCGACTTCCGACGCGCTGCCATACTCCAGGAAGGCTGCGAGGGTCTGAAGGAGTTCGTTTGCGCGCTCGTCCTCCTCGAGTAATGATCCGAGCACCCGCTGAGAGAACGCCTCGGCTTCTGGGTGCCCCCAGAGATGGTAGAGAAGGGTGAAGGGGCCGGTGGCGCTGAGGTCGTCGAACCGGGCGACTGGACCCGCGATTACGCCGCTTTGCACAAGACCTGCTAAGAAACGGGCCTGCCGCAGTCCTTCGGGGGCTGCGCGGAGCTGGGAGAGCGGTCTTGCCAAGACGAGGTACCATGCATGACTCGTGTTCCGTCGTTGGACGAGGGGCAGGCTGCTCAGGGTAAAGGCGGGGCGGGGCGTCGGTGCAAATGCTCCAGCGCGGGCCTCCATCTGCTCAGCTTCCTTTGGGGTCAGAAGAATGACCAGTGCCTCGCCCATGGTGGTGGCCCGATCACGGGCGCCAGGATCGATAAGGCGTCGGAGGAGTTGATCAGCTATTTCCGGTGTCTTACTGCCGAGAAGCGCAACAACGATGGGGCCATTTGGGTCGAGACCGAGTCGCTGAGCGGCATGTGGAAGCAGATTGTCACTCAGACGGCCGAGCACCAGGTCGGCGATCAGCTGACTGAGCGGGGTGGGGCGCGTGACCCGGCCCTCTTGGGCTAGTAGGCTTGCGCACAGCCCGGCGAGCAGCGAAAGGACAAGGCGGTCGCGTTCCGTGCTACCCTCAGGGGCGAGGAGGGAAAGGTAGGCGAGCCGCCCGCTGGCGCTGAGTGTCGTGAGGAGACGCTCGCCGCGCCCTTCCGGTTGTGTCCGTACTGTCGGGTGGGGGCGGGCCTGTGCCAGTGCCGTTGGTGGTGTGGGGACTGGTGCAGGACCAGCGGCAGTAAGGACACGCCCGTCACCGTCCTGGAGGACGAGTGACCGACCGCTGGCGAGTGCGGCAGCCTGGACGACCGCTTCGATCCCGCCGGTCAAGGCGGCACGTGAGAACTCCCGCGTCAGTTCGGTTGAGAGGCGGTAGAGCGCGCGCCGTTGCTCGGTGAGTAGGCGGTTCAGGGTCGATTCGAGGTCGAGCGGGATCGGGCCGGGAAACAGTAAGAGAGGTAGCGAGCCGATCGATTCCTCAAAAAGGTTGGGTTCGGTCACGAGTGCGGCGATTGGCGCTTCCGCGAGCGTCTCGAGGAGCTCCGCTGCATTGCTCAATCCTGTGGCTTCGATCTCACGGAGGACCCGACCGCTCAAGATGATGAGTTCGTCGCCGCGAAGCGGGGGCAAGAAGGGTGGTACAGCGCGCACGTTCACTGCCCACGAGACAGTGCGTTCAAGCACGAGCTCTTCGGTCTGTCCTGGTGGGCAGACAAGCGTGAAACGACGATCCCAGCGGCAGAGATCACGGAGAAGGAGTTCGGCCATGGTACACCACGCGGCTTCCTCGCCGGACTTCGCTTTGGCGTCGTTGCCACAGCGCACGAGAAAGAGTGTAGCAGGGCAGAGGGATCAGCATCTGGCGATTCCAGAGGTATGGGTCACTCACCGCGGAAGGGCGACCTGTTGTTCCACGAGGAGCTGATCGCCAGGGTCGAGCGTTCCGGGTAGTGCACCGCGGTCCCACCAGAGGCGGACCGTGAAGATCGGTGGTCTCAGTGGGTCGAGGGCGCAGACGAAGAAGGTGAGGCTGAGGTTTCCGTTGCCGGCCAAGTGGAGCGGCGAAGAACTGCTACAGGCCGCATCGGTATCGACATCTGCGCTGCCATCGATCACTTCGATGATGAGCGGTGTGCCTGGGAGTCCGGCGGCGGTGATTCCGATATCTGGCTCGGTATTTGTACCGTCTGCATCCCAGGTAGGGAGCAGACTGATTCCGAGGACCGGCGCTGCCCAACCCGCAGCCAACGGCGTTGCGGTTGCCCCGTCGCCAGAGATGGCAGCATTCACCTGTGTGGCGGCGGCAGCAGCTGCTCCAGCATCGGCCCAGAGCACTGCCGTACCGGTCAGTTGAGCCAAGTTCGGTGACTGCTGAGGGAGATAGACAATCCCAAGGCCGCGTGGGCCGAGGGGGAGAGTCAGGCGAAGCGGGAGCGGGGCTGCGGTGGGCCAAATCTCGACCGTTGTCGGCATTAGGCTGAACGTATCGTTAGCAACAGTGATCCCGGTGACGTCGCCACTTTCCGCCGGGATGGCAACGCGCATGAGTGGCAGGAGCAAGGAGACACCTGGAGGAACAGGTGGCGTCGCGGGCAACGTGAGGGCCCGGCCACTGTCAGCCACGTACTTCACGGTATCGCCGATGACAGCAACCGGACCAGTGGCTCGCACCTGAAGGGAGAAGATCTGAAGCGCGTGAGTCTGCGCCTGATCGCCTTCGAGTAAGGTGAGCGGCGTCTGGTTGGGTAATCCTGGGGGGAGATCGGGGCGGTAGAGGATCTCCTGCTGAGCCGGTGCCAGTGTTCGCCGCTCTGACCTTACAAGCGTGCCGCTTGGGTTGTGGAATGCGAGATCGACAGTGACGTGACTGCGCGAAAGGTTCGTCACAGCCAGCCCGGTATTCCACCCGTTGTGATTGGAATAGACAATGGGAAGCAGTGTATCGCTCGGTGCCTGGTCTGGGTCAACCGCAGTGTTCGTGAGAGCAAGCTTGTGACTTGGCTTGATCCGGTCGGCAGTGGCAAGGGGGCCGCAGCTGCTCTGGATCCACGCTGTGCCGATGAAATTGGCAGGTAGATCCACGGTCCGGAGGTCGAGATGCCAAACCTCCCCGGGAGCGAGGGAACGGGTACTGGACCAACGGAGCTCGCCGCGCCCGTCGCGAAGGGCAAGCTGCAATGGGCAGGTTGTTGAACCGCGGTGGGCCAGATGCAGGACAGTTGTCCACCCATGATGACGTTGGATCAGTGGGAGGACAGCGTGGGAGCTGGATGGGCTGAGCACAGTAGCCGGGAGACTGGAGACGATTGAGGCCCCGGTCGTAGAGCCGTCTGGTGCTGCCGGTACACCGGCAGTGAGGAGCAACATGGCAGCGAATCGTGGTTGGCGGCAAACTGTTTCCTGGTTGTGGACGATTACTGAATAGCGGGCGCCGGAAGGAATGCCTCCGTCATCATCGCCTGGTTGTGCACCCCACTGGATTGTCACTGCACCGCCGCTGACTGTTGCCTGCCAGCGGCCAGAGGTATCGAGGGCAGTTGGGTCGCCGAGCCCGAGGCTGGCCCAGTACCGTGGGCCGTAGCGGACCTCGACCACGGTGATTGACCCGAGGCCTTCGGGGAGACGGACTGCATCAGCGCCATCCAGAGGTCCCTTGACGGTGGAGAGCTCTATGGCGCGTGTGCGACTAACACAGGCGGATGGATCAGCGAGAAGTGCGGCTGGTGGATCGAGCAGGGCAATGATCACTGGCTGTCCATCGGGGCAGTCGATGACGATCACCTGGTACTGGCCGGCAGGTTCCCAGCCAGGGAGTGACCAGTCGATCTGGAGTTCGGCGCCAAGGACTTGCCAGGTATAGTCGATCCCAGCCTGGAAGCCGGGGATTTCGATACGGTCGATGGAAAGGGTTGCGGTGGGCAAGGTGATCTCATCGATGCCATCCGGCCAGTGTTGACGGACCACTGTGCGGTACTGCCGACAGGTGCCAAAGAGCTGCTCAGCAGAAACAGTGGCGAAGGCATGGGGATCGATGACGATCGTCCGGCGGGTGGTGCCGCTTGGCGTCCGGAGTTCGACTGTGATCGGGACTGCTTCAGGATTTTGGAGCATGATCGTGCCGTACCAGGGACCGGTATCGGCATAGCGTTCGCCGTTGGGAACGTAAGCAAACGCGAGATGTGGGGTAACGGCTGGAGATTCCTGTGCGGCAAGAGGTTGAATGAGGGAAGAAAGAGTAAGACCACATACAACAAGAAGCAACAGCAGGCGCGACACTAACTACATACCCTCCCTGGAAGGGGCCTGGCAGGGGCACGAACACTATTGGAGTGTCCGCGCCCACTGTGTCACTAGCAGTTAATGCTACTTTACTGCGAACAACGCACTCTGTCAAGAGAGTGTGCGGGTGATCGGGCTGGTGGGGCGGAGGTTTCAAGGGGGTGGCGTCAACATGGCGGGCCTGCTGACCTGCAGAGACAGCCGGCGAGCAGCTGGCAGGA
>CALIMB010000003.1 GCA_938028665.1 uncultured Thermomicrobium sp.
CGCACTCAACGGGTTTCTGCACCTTCCGGATCGCGCCGCACAGCAGCGGGCACTCAGAGAAGTCCACCGCGTCCTACGCACCGGCGGACTCCTCTTGCTCGATCTTCTCCATCCCACACCCCACCAGCTTCGCGCACTGGAGCAGTCCTTTACCTGGGATAATTCCTGGGAGTTACCCGACGGGAGCCGGCTCGACCGTTTCACGACCCGTACCGTCCATCCCGCGGAGCAGGCGATCGTCACGACTCTCTTCTATGACCGCACCGACAAGACAACCCGCCAGGTGACACGCCAGGTCACACGTTACACTCTCCGTTACGTCCATCGGTTTGAACTTGAGCTCCTGCTTGAATCCGCTGGTTTCGCGATTGAGGCAATTTATGGATCATACGAACTTGAGCCCCTGTCCGACGACAGTCCTCAGATGCTCGTCGTCGCCGAGCGGCGGCCTCGCTCGGTATACTCGCTCCGCGTCGAGACTCGATTGTCCGACGGAGGCAAGAGCGGTGATCCACGGCGTGGAGATTAAACGACTGGTCACGCACGTCGATGAGCGGGGCTCACTCACCGAACTCATCCGGTGCGACGATCCGTTCTTTGAGAAGTTCGGACAGTGCTATGTCTCGGTCTCCTGGCCGGGAGTCATCCGTGCCTGGCATTGGCACAAGAGGCAGACCGACTACTTCGTCTGCATCAAGGGCATGATCAAGGTACCACTTTTTGACCTCCGGGAAGATTCGCCAACCTTCCGAGAACTTAACGAATTCTATCTTGGCGACGACAACCGGATCGTACTCAAAATTCCACCGGGCGTAGCCCACGGCTTTAAGAACATCGGGACCGAACCCTGTTATCTCCTCAATTTTCCCACCGAGCCGTACGATCCGGAGAGTCCGGATGAGTATCGCCTTCCCTACGATACGCCAGAAATCCCGTATTCATGGGATATCAAGTACCGCTGAGGACAGGCTATGGTGCTTACCCGTTCCTATCCAGACCGTCTCGAGATTCGACCCGTCGAACGCCCAATCGATGCAGTCGTTCAGCTTCCTGGCTCAAAGAGCCTAACCAACCGAGCCCTTGTCCTGGCGGCCCTCGCTGACGGCACGAGTGTCCTTGAAGGGGCGCTCCTCAGTGAAGATAGTTTGGTCATGGTTGAGTCACTCCACCGGCTCGGCATTGCCGTTGAGATCGACGAGCCCTCCGAGCGGATGATTGTGCACGGGCAGGGAGGCGCAATTCCCGCGCAAGGGGCAAACCTCTTCGTTGGGAATTCTGGGACCACAGCACGCTTCCTCACTGCACTGGTGGCGCTTGGGCATGGCGAGTACGTGGTGGACGGGGTACCGCGCATGCGTGAGCGGCCAATCCAGCCCCTTTTGGATGCACTCCAGCAGTTGGGCGTGGACGCCGTCTCACTGGCTGGCACCGGATGCCCACCGGTGCGAGTACGGACGCGCGGCATTGTGGGCGGCACCATCCGGATGCGCGGGGATGTTTCAAGTCAGTACCTCAGTGCGCTCCTGATGGTCGGACCGTATACGCGTGAGGGCCTTCGCATCGAACTCGAAGGTGAGCTCGTCTCGCTCCCCTATATCGAGATGACACTTGCTGCAATGGCCGACTTTGGCGTGCGTGCCTGGCGCGAAGGTGACCGTCTCTTCGTTGTCCCGGGAAACCAGCACTATCAGGCTCGGACGTATTCCATCGAGCCCGACGCCTCGGCAGCTTCATACTTTTTCGCTCTTGCAGCAGCAACGACCAGTCGCATTCGAGTACTGCACCTTGGTAGCCGTTCCCTTCAGGGCGATGTGCACTTCGTCGATCTGCTTGAGCAGATGGGTTGCCAGGTGATTCGTGAACCGGACGCAATCACAGTGATCGGCCAGCGTCCGCTTGCTGGGATCGAGGCAGACATGAACGCCATCTCTGACACTGTCCCAACTCTCGCAGCTCTCGCCCCGCTCGCCGAGGGACCGGTCGTGATCCGGAACGTGCAGCACATCCGTTACAAAGAGACCGATCGCATCGCTGCCGTCGCCAGCGAACTCCGTCGACTCGGTCAAGAGGTCGAAGAGTACCCGGACGGCTTACGGATCATCCCACGGCCCGTTCGTCCGGCTGTTGTCCAGACGTACAACGATCACCGAATAGCGATGAGCTTTGCTGTGCTAGGCTGCGCCGTGCCGGGGATTGTGCTCGCGAATCCCGGCTGCGTGGCAAAGACCTTCCCCGACTTCTTTGAACGACTCTGGGCAACTGTGGGCGCCCGCTAGATGCGTGCCGCGCGATTCATGAGATAGCAGTCAGCGAGGACAAGCAAGAGCATCGCTTCCGCTACCGGAACCACACGCGGACAGATCGAGGGATCGTGTCGCCCTTCGACGACGATTGTCCGCTCGTTACCGTAAATGTCCACTGTCCGCTGTGGGCGCGCGATTGACGATGTCGGCTTGACTGCAAGCCGCACCACAATCTCTTCACCCGTGGAGATACCGCCCAACATACCGCCAGCATGATTCGACAGTGTCCGCACTCGTCCATCTTCCATCACGAAGGGATCGTTGTGCTCGTGGCCATAGAGCCGCGCCGCCGCGAAGCCATCCCCAATCTCCACCCCCTTGACTGCAGGAATACTGAGCATGGCATAGCCGATCAGCGCATCCAACTTGTCCATTGTCGGTTCACCGAGCCCTGGCGGCACATTCACGGCTCGCACTTCAACGATGCCACCGACGCTCGTCTTCTGTTCCTTTGCCTCAAGGATGGCGGCGACCATCTTCTGCGCGGCGACCGGATCTGGACACCGTACCGGGTTGCGATCGATCTCTTCGCGGACGAACGTCTCCATGGTAATGCCAGCGAGCTCTCGAACAAACCCGTACACCTCGACGCCTGCAACCGTCCGCAAGAGCTGCCGGGCAATCGCTCCCGCCGCAACCCGACCCCACGTCTCCCGAGCACTGGATCGGCCGCCACCGCGGTGGTCGCGATGCCCGTACTTGACCCAGTAGGTGTAGTCAGCATGCCCAGGCCGGAAGACGTCGCGCAACGGCTCATACTTGCTCGAGTCGGCATCGGCATTATAGGTGATGAGGGAGATCGGGGCCCCCGTCGTTTTTCCCTCAAAAACACCCGAAAGGATCGTCACTCGGTCGCGCTCCTGGCGCGGCGATGTCACCTCGCTCTGTCCTACTCGTCGACGGTCGAGATCCCGCTGGATAATCTCCTCATTCAACTGCAGTCCAGCCGGGCAGCCATCGACCACGACTCCCATGGCTGGACCATGCGACTCACCCCAGGTCGTCACCCGGAAAAGTCTACCGAACGTACTGCCCATCGTCCCTCAACCCTTCATCCTCGCTAGCTGACTGAGGCATCGAGCGGATTAGCCAGCCAGCGTCCGTAGATCTGGTAATCCAGATCTGGCACGCGACGGAAACCGAACCGCTCGTAGAGCCGACGGCTACGCTGATTACTCGCCTGTGTACTCAGTGCAATCCGATGCGCCCCGCGCGCAGCCAGGACTCGTACTGCCCATACCAACGACTCATACCCGTACCCTTGCCCTTGGTACAAGGGTGCAACAGCGAGCCGATCCAGATGTCCCCAGCCACGGAGACGCGTGACACCCACGTAACTTACCGGCGTCCCGTCGCGGTCACGGCCAAGATAGACATCCACGCGTGGATCACTCATGTACTTGTCGAATTCTTCTACGCTGTTCCACCACAACCAATCGAACGCCTCGTGATCGAGGTCGAGGAGCTCTCCCAACGTAAACGGATCATCTGCATCCACCCGCTCAAAGCGCAAGCGTGACGGACTCGGCGGTACGGTGTAGAGCACCATCTCATACACCAAGATCTCCTCCAGGAGCTCAAAACGCGTCCGCTGATAGAACACCGGCGGACGCCGTTCGTATTGTTGCGCGTAGACGAGTAGCTCCTTCCCTTGCGCCGTGGCAACATCAGCGAGTGTGTCCACCAACTGATAGGTTAGCCCACCACTAGTTACTTCGAGGAGTGCCACGATCTCCTCGCGATGTCGCCACGGTCCGGCAAGCACATATTCTCCCGTCGTTGGCGCCCACAGACAGAGACCAGGAGCATCGCGTACGAGTTCGACAACCTCCTCCACCCTGTATCGGCTTCCCCACTTCAGCCGGAGGCGTGGAAGGTCATCGAGTGCCAAGGGGACGATGAGCGTTGACTCAACCATTTCTCCACGACCACCATCACGGGCACTCAGCGCGCTGGGCGCGAACCCTCGATCCAGACACGCTCCAATCCGAGGATACCCAAAGGGGTTAGCGGAAGGTCGCGAACCCGCGGCGCAACAAGCAAGTATTCCACGTCAAACGTCAGCGGGAGCACAATTCCCTCATCGAGGATAGCTTGTTGAGCAGCGAGAAATGTGGTGCGTCGCTCGTTCGGATCCAGAGCATGCCGCGCCTGCTCGAGCAAGCGCTGGATGCGCGGATTCTCGTACGTGATCGGACACACCGGGCTGTCCGTTGCGAACAGTGCATCAAGTACCGCCTCGGGATCGGGGTAGTCCGCAACCCAGGAAAAGACAAAGATCGGAAGTCGCCTTGCATGGAGATCGTCCAGATAGTCCGGCCAGTCTAATTGCAGAACTTCGACGTTCACGCCGAGTTCCTGCTTCCATACCTGGGCGAGTATAACTGCAAGGTCATCTCCAGCACTCACAACCACGAGTTGGAGCTGACGCCCAGCCAAGAGATCCCGCGCAACGCCCGGATTGCTAGGAATCATCGCAGCCGTCCAGGGGCTTCCCGGCATTCCTTCTGGTACGATCCCCTCAGCCAGCTGCACCTTGCCTCGGAGTGTCACCTTGGCTACTTTCTCGCGGGGGAAGGCGTGTATCAAGGCTCGACGGACGGCTGGATCGTCGAGCGGCGGTACAGCAGGGTTGAAAAATATATAGGTTCCGGCGAAGAGTGGCTGGACGACCAACTGGTCACGATACGGCGACTCAGGAGCACTCAACCGATCCACCGCCCAAGGCGGCACATTGGCGATATCGAGCTGACCGCGCTCATACCGATGCAGTGGTGAGAGTGCAGCGGAGCCGATCGCGACACGCACTTCGCGGAGATATGGTGGCTGTGGTCGATAATCACGATGAGGTCCGAGCACGAGCTCCTCGGGGTCCCATCGCAATAACCGGAACGGACCGCTCCCGATCGGATGACGCCACCACTCTGGACCTTGCTCGACATTCGCACGCTGCACCACACTGGCAACCGGCAAGGCCAACCGGAGTAGGAAGGTCGTACGTGGTGCTTCCAAACGCAGCTGGAGTGTCCGCTCGTCAAGAACCTTGATGCCCGGAATGTCACTGCGCCGACCGCGCAGACGATCTTCAGCACCCACGAGATCACGCAGCAGACCCCAGGCCGGTAGCCCCTGCCCATCGCCACCGTTCAGTGCCGGGTCACACGCCCGCTCGAATGAGTACTTGATATCTCCAGCAGTGATCGGCGTTCCGTCATGAAATGTGATATCGGGACGCAGCCACACCGTGTAGGTACGCCCGTCTGGTGACACCTCGATACGCTCAGCGAGCTCTGGGACAGGACGAAGTGAGGGATCGAAGCGCACCAGCCCACGGAACAGCTGCTGGACTACAAAGGCAGACTCAACATCACGGACAAGCGCCGGATCGAGTGTTAGCGGCCCATCTGGCGAACCAGCCAAGGTGAGCACTTGATCGCCCTGGAGGGGCGGTGGCTGCGGTGGCGGCGGTGCCTCGAGGATCTCCCCTGGCAACACCGGCGTGACTACTGGAGTGGTGAGGATCACCCGGGGGAATCCATCAGGTGAGGAAACTGCCACCGGCGGCGAATTCCCTGGCGTCGCAACTGGGCCGGACGGAATCGCGAACCGACAGCTCGCGATAACGAGCAGCAGGAGAACGAAAAGCGTCAGGCGACCATGCTCAGCGATTCTCATTGCTTTTCTTCCGTGACGCACGTTTCGTCAGGATGGCTAAAATCTGCGCGACGACTTCGTCCACGGTCAGAAGACCAGTATCGAGAACGAGATCAGCATGCGCCCGTGCTTCGGCCAACCGTTCTTGCTCCACCCGGTAGAGCCACTCGGGCCACTCGTGACCCCGTCGTGCGCGCACCGTCTCGAGGCTTGCATCAAGGTAAACCAGCAGATCCGGTTCGGACCGACGCCAGAGATCGCGCACGATGGAATGTTCTTGCCCGACGACGACAGCATCGACGCCGCGACGCACGAGTTCGGCAGCGATCGTTGATTTTCCGGCCCCACAAGGGCCGACTAAGACGACACGCATCGATGACTCCGTCCAGCACGTTGACGGAAGTGTACCGGGTTCCAGCCTTTCTCGCGCATCACTCGGGCAGCGGAAAGGAGAGCGTAAGACGCCGAATTGGCTGCACTGCACCACCGCCGTGGAGCTTCAGAGCCACCACTGTCATGTCGTCCTGCGGATTCCCACGGTCAGCTGCTAGCGCGGCCGAGAGGAGGCCATCAGCGACCTCCCGCGCCGTCTGCTCCGTCCAGAGCCCCTGCTGCACATAGGAGACAACGTCAAACGGTTGCTGCCAACGCCGACCAGCGTGCGCAACACCATCGCTCACCACGATAGCCGTCAGCCCAGGCTCGAGCGGCCATTCGGTCACACTTGGTCGAGTGTGACGGTAAATACCAATTCGCCCACCGGTGGAAATGGCCACCTCAATGCCACGGTCGCGGGCAAGCACCAGGGGAGCTTCACTGTTCCGTGTGACGACAAGCGTTCGGCTGGCCAGATCGACGGAGACAATATCGAGCTCAGCCGAGACACGCCCACCGCGCAGCGTGTACAAGAAGTCGTGTGCAGCCCGTGCTGCGGCCCCATCACGAACTCCCTCGTTCAGAAGGGCGATGACCCGTCCCGCAAGCTGTAGGCTTAATAGCTTGGCTGCACTCCCAGAACCCTGGGCGTCGACCAGGACGACCGAAATGCCACCACCTGGCCGCTCGACAATCTCTACAGTGTCGCCACTTTCGCGACTTCCTGCCCGGTGGGTCTTGGCAATGGCAAGTTCAATCGTGAGCGTCACGACGATCGAAGATCTGCTGTCCGGCCTTCGTAGTTTCGGGCATAGTACGCTGCAAACGCGGCATCGCGCCGCGCCTGCCACCAGTCCTGACGTTCACAGTACCACGTCACCGTCTTGACCAAGCCCTCGGCGAATGAAATACGGGGCCGCCACCCCAGCTCCGCAAGTCGACTCCAGTCGACCGCATATCGACGGTCGTGGCCAGGACGGTCAGTGACATGGACGATTGCTGCAGGGTTAGCCCCGAGCAGCTCGACCAGTGCACGTGCAACCGCCAAGTTGGGGCGATGCTCGGAAGCCCCGATATTGTAAACCTGACCCGGTTCACCGTGGAGCAGCACTGTCCAGATCGCACGGCAGTGATCTTCGACATAAAGCCAGTCGCGCTCTTGTTGACCGTCGCCGTAAATGGGGATCGGTTGCCCACTCAGAAGATTTGTGATGGCCAGCGGGATGAACTTCTCAGGGTGCTGGTACGGTCCATACGTATTGCAACCTCGGGTAACGAGGACTGGGAGACCATAGCTTGCCCAATAGGCCAAGACGAAGTGCTCACCTGCTGCTTTACTGGCAGCGTAGGGATTGCGAGGACGAAGTGGATTATCCTCCTTCGCTGTTCCGATCAGTATCTCCCCGTAGACCTCATCAGTACTGACGTGGAGGAAGCGGGAGACACGGACGCGCGTCGCGTGTTCAAGAAGCACCATCGTTCCCCAGACATTCGTCTGAATAAAGGCCGCTGGTTCCAGGAGCGATCGGTCAACATGGGTTTCCGCCGCGAAGTTCACCACAGCATCACAGCCAGCGATCGCTTCCTGTACTGCAGCCGGGTCAGCTATATCACCGCGGAGGAAGCGGACTCGTCGGTCCTCAAGCACTCCCTCCAGGTTCAGGAGACTCCCCGCATACGTCAGTTTGTCCAGGATCACGATCTCGGGAACACCGCAGGCCAAAGCCAGACGAACAAAATGACTCCCAATGAATCCGGCGCCACCGGTTACCAGTAAACGACGAAACGCCGCTCTCGACACCAACGCCTCCTCTTCAGGCTGAGCCTAGCATCTCCACGGCATGATGAGCAACTCGCTGGCACTTACACAGGCACTGGGAACAGTTATCCAGCTCGGAGCTGTCCTGATCGCTGAAGGACACCAAACATCAGAGCAGCACGGCGTGCCGGCATAGGTGGCATACCGACACCAACGCCGCCCCCGACCGACTCCTGTCCCCGCAGATCGGCACGCGTCTCCCCCCAAGCCTTGCGGCAGCTACCTTCTCTGCGCCCCCACTAGCACTCATCTCCCCACAGATGGTGAGCGAGGAAGCGAGGAGGTGCGGGAGCTATACACACCTTCACCCCCAGCTCCTCCACTCCGGTGAGTGGCTTGCAGCGGCATGAGAGCGAAGTGTTCTTGGTTAGGGCTGCAGCGCAACGGGAGCCAAACGGACAACGGTTTGCAAACTCGAGTATTGACAGA
>CALIMB010000004.1 GCA_938028665.1 uncultured Thermomicrobium sp.
TCCTCGCCAACGGGCGTTTCGATGCCCTGGAGTTGATCCGGGCAGGAATCCTGTCTGATCAGGATGCGTTCCAGCAACAGGCACAAGCTACTCACCTCCCGGATTCGGTGCTGCGGGTGGTGGCTCACATCATGGCAATCGCTGTTCTTGCGGTTACCGGCCGAGCGATCGACGCGAGCACACTCCAGGGCTGGCGAGCGGGCTTTTGTCCGGTCTGCGCAGCCTGGCCGACACTCGCCGAGTTCCGTGGTCTGGAACGTGAGCGCTGGCTGCGGTGTGGGCGTTGTGGAACTGGTTGGCGCTATCCCCACCAGCAATGTCCGTTCTGTGGCAATACTGATCATCGCAGTTTGCGCTATTTCGCCGAAGAAGGGAAACAGGACTCACAGCGGGTTGAGGTGTGTGAGCAGTGCCGCGGCTACGTGAAGACCTTTGCAACACTCGGCCCCTGGAGCCACGGTGAGGTACTGCTGCAGGACCTTTTGACAGTCGAGCTTGATTTCGCCGCACAGGACCGCGAGTACCGCCGCCCGGAAGGGCTGGGGTTTCCACTCTCTGTTCACATTGTGGCACACGAGCTAATGGCATAAGATCAAGCACTTAGATCGCCAATGGTGTGCAAGGCGCAGGTCAAAGCACTGGAGATGAACCACCCCAGCAGCTTACACTGCTGGTGGTCCGTCTCTTGATCCAAGAGGCCGGCGACAAGGCACTCCTCCCCTCTCCTGCCCAAGGCACGTGCGGTACACTGCCCACAAGGGGTGCCAGGAAAGGATGACCACGATGCAGCAGGTGTTTGACCCCGCGCAGTTGGTACGGCCCTCAGTCTTTTGTCAAGCTCTTCTCGCTGCACTGGAGGCGAGCGAAGGGCGCCGCAGACGACGCAAACGCGATCAGACTCCGGATATGCTAGGACAGGAGCTCAAGCGCTGGGTGCTGGCGCAGGCGATTGCAGCAGATCCGGCTCCAGAGGATTTTGAGGGGTGGCTGCTGCAGCTTGTCTTGAATACACCTGGCAGCGGAGGTCTGCGCGCGATGTGTCAGGAGGTGCTGATGGAGTACCAGCTGGCGCAGAACGATCCTGATTTCCGCGCCTGGCTCGCGTTCGGCGCGCCGAGCGCTGACAAACCGCGCAACGACTGTCTCCCGTGCAACGGCGGTCTGCAGCAAGGGTGAGTGATCGCCTAGCCTTCTGACTTCTGAAGTGGAGCAGATGCTGGGGCGCCAGGATCCTGGTAGGAAGATCATGACGACACCCCGAACAGGGGCGACCAGGGCTCGAGACCCAGCTTTGTTGACATGGCTCCAATTCCCATGAGGAGGGCGTCATCCTCTTGTGATGCCGGAAGATCAGGATTCCCGTTCCGCGCCAGCCCCTTCCGCCTCGTTACCCAGGGCGACGCAGGCTTAGGGCGAATTTCTCTCTGCTGCAGCACTGTGCCCAAGGCAACGAGAGTGGTGCTGGTCAACGCCACAATAATCTGCCCTGGTCGCGTCGCTTCCACACCCTGTCCTGTACGGTAGCGCACTGAACTGCATTGAGACGAACGGCACTGGCCCAAGATCGGCTGATGGCAACCTGCCACGCGCTTCGCCGCTGTTCGTGTCGGTATCCTGCCAGGATATACAGCGGCAAATCTGTCGCATTCGCGTGTCATACTGCTCCTCAGCTTGTCGTGCCGGCTCAGGAGGGGAAAGCGCCTCGAGAGGCATGAGCTCATGCTCGCACACTGCCCATGCAAAACAAGCTGGAGTGTCCTGTGGCCTTTCGCTTTGCTCTCTCGTGAGGAGTATTCTTGCGCCAGAATCCAGGTGAATACCAGGTGGCCAACGGCTCAGTCTAGCTCTCTTGCGAGGATTCGCCACGCGCCAAGACGTCCAAACATCAGGGATCCCTACCTCCCTCGTCGTACTCAGCGTCATCAGTTCTGCCCACGCCGACGCCGATAAAAACTGAAGGCTTCCAGCCCGCGGACGAGAGATCACAAGACGCCTGCCCGGCAACCAGCACGCATTTCGCGCTCTGGTTCAACACCGGAGAGGTGTGCCCTACGTGGCCGGCTTCGCCGCCGCTCTGATTCACGGTGCCGTGAACGCCCATTCTTCGGGATGCAACGTCCTCCCTACCCTCCTGTCCTGCACCCGGGCAGCAAGCCTTGTCTCGTCCATGAAACACCATCCACACACATCGTCGAGAGTCGCGGAACTGCCCCACGCCTTATGAGGCGCGGGGCAGTCCTTGAATGCGAGACGTTACGTTCCTCAGCTAGAGGAAGAAGAGTCCCGCTGCAAGACTCACGGCTGCAACCACTGCCGCCATAAGGGTAGGAACACGCCAATCTCGTAACGCTGCACCGTAGACGAGGAGACTAGGCAGGCTCACCGCCGGAAGTGTAAGCAGCAGCGCCGCCGCTGGGCCGGTCAAACCCTGTTGGATAAGGGGAACAGCGATCGCAAGCTCTGTCCACGTTGGGATCATAAAGAGGACGCCGACGAGCACCGAAAAAATGACCGTTGTGGGGGTATTGCCACCTCCGATAGAGGTCAGGATGGGTGCCGCCCAACCGACGAGTGCTGCGGCGATGAGTAGCGTCGGAACGGCGATGCGCCCGATCATCCAGGCCATCGCGAGCCACGTCGTGACGAGTTCAGACGGCGTTTCGACCCGGCGTTGCTGTACATACTGTTCAAATGAAAAGGCCCTCATCATTCGCTCAAGCCAGCGTAGTCCACGGTCACCCGCCTCTTCTACAATGACCGGTGGGCGACGTCGGACAGCGAGTGTGACGAGCCACGTACCAAAAACTGCGAGCAGGACTGCTCCACCAATTCGAAGTAGTGCAAAGTCTGCTGGTAGTAACGTCACTGCGAGGAAGAGTGTCGTCACATTAAGCAACGGGGCTGCCACCACAAAAGCCAGGGATGCATTGAGTGATGCACCACCACGGTAGAGACTTGCACCAATTGGCCCCGCGCAGCAGGAACAGAAAGGATAGCCGAGGGCGCTCACACTCCCTGCCAGGTGTCCAGGAAATCCAGTCAAACGGAATACTCTCTTGAGCCCCTCACTTGAACAGAGGAGAACAAGAAAGAGTGCACCGAGTAAAATTCCGAGCATTGTTGCATGCCAGACTACCAGGAGAAAATTGACGGCTTCCCCAACCGGACGAAACCACCCGGGTAATGCATCGATGGCGAACGTCTTGGCAACACTGGCTTTCCCCGCCGCCGCGACCCGCTGGGCCTGCACGATGCGATAGACAAAGAGGTCAACAATGAGTGCGCCCATGAGGAGCGCTCCAAGGACGTTGCGCATTCGACGGAGTAAGTTGCTGTCTAAACCTGACTCGACCGAGCGAAGGAGCCGGAAAAGCGCCCAGCTCGCAAGGAGCGCACTGACGAGAACCACGACATGCCACGGCGTGTAATAGAGAAAGGCTGACGGCGCACCCAGTTTCTGATAGGCTCCAGTGTCCAGCAAAAACGCACGACGCATGTCAACGATGGTGGCAAGGAGCAAAACGACTGTTGCAAAGAAAGCAACCAGAGTAAGCTGAAGAGCTTGCGTTGAACCCTGAGCAACGCTGACTGGCTGACGCGGAATTACTCCACTCATCACGATCCTCCTCCAATCTCCAAGCTGCACCACATTGCCGCGGGGTGTTCGAATGCACCAGATAGCCGGCCGCCACGGCAATCCCGGCGTCTCTTCATGTGTTGCAGTGCACACTGGTGAAGTCTTTTAGCAGCGACCGCACCGGTCGCTCGAGGAGGATCAGGGACCGCGGGGAACACTTGGCCCAGCATCCCCTACTAAGAGTTGGGAGACATCAATTAGTCGGCCCGTCGAACGCTGGGTATGCGCGACCACGGTGGCTTGCCTTTCATGCAAATTGTTTCGCAAATTTTTCTTGACCACAGGTAGGCTGTCAAGCGAGTGGCTAGTCCAACAACACCGACCCGCCGCACACCACTTGGTAGCCCCGGAAAGGGGACAGCATCTCGACGCTCCTCACCGGTTGTGGTTTCGGTATCTTGAGGAGTGGGGAGGTGGGCTACTACGCGGGTCACGCCACGCGAGCAAGACAGCACTGGCGAACTCGCCATCGGGCTGTGATTGGAAGGAGTGGACCGGGCAGCAGCAGACCTTGCTGCACAGACTCTGCATGTCTGGTGCTGCTACTACTTCTGTCTAGGAAAGTCTCAAAGTTCGGCTCGGCCACGTGCTTGGGAAGGCAAGTCTAGGTGAGCAACATCCCGCTTGGCCATCACGTGCGACCAGGATACCGGACAACTCCCTCCTGCACTTGTGCGAAGATGGGTAGCCGGTGCGGCTCAAGACGCGTGGGTGAGAGGATATGCCAGACGGGGATACCCTGCGCAACGAGCGCATCGGCGATGAGGCTGCGGTGACAGCGCCAGGGCACAGCTTCGGCACAGAGCAGGACGAGCGGCCCCTCGTATACCGCCATCTGGAGGAGTTCCGCGAGCGCAGCGGCAAAGGGAGGAGTCTGCATGTAGTCGGCGAAACCGCGAAACCCAGGATCCTCCCACCCGGTGTTCGTTGAATCAGATCGCGGTCGCCGCCGGCCGCCGAGAGCGGGGAAGTGCCGATAGGTCATGCCGTGCTCGGGTAACTGCTGGGCAAGGAATTCACGAGTGAACTGCGGGTTCCGGCGTGAGTGTGGGAAACGGCGCACGTCCACGAGACAGCGGATCCCGTATGCGCTGAGCAGGGCCAGAAATTCGGCGAAAGAGCGATTGGAGTGACCAAGAGTGAAAATCCGGGTGTCCGACATCATGCGCAGTCCTGCCACGACGGTTTAGCGAGTCGATGCACCCGCGGAGCTGCGACGGGGGACAGCTCTCTGACACAGGAGAGACGGTGCAGCTCTCCCCAGACCACTGAACCTTTGGCCGGTCGCGTTCTCAGCACCAAGCCGGGCCCGCTCTCTTCGCGAGTATCGGTGCACCACCGTCTCCAAAAAGTAGACGCTAACCTGCATCTCCGCAACGACGTTCACCGCGTTGGTTTCCCGGTTGCGGCCTGGTGCATCCGCTGGGCCGCATCCTGCACTGCTGCGAGGATACGAAGGTACGAGCCGCACCGACAGAGATTGCCGGCAAGATAGGTCGCAGCCTCCTCAGGAGAAGGATTGGGGTTTTCGGCGAGCAAGGCTACAACACTCAAGATCATCCCCGGGGTACAGTAGCTACACTGAAACGCCTGCTGCGCGAGGAACGCTTCCTGAACGGGATGAAGCGTACCCTCCGGGGCCGTGAGTCCTTCGAGCGTCGTCACCGGTACGTCATCGGCAAGACTGGTGAGAAGCAGGCAACTGGAAACAGGGCGTCCATCAACAAGCACTGTGCACGCACCACAGATGCCGATGCTGCAGGTCTCGCGGACGCTGGTCAGCCCGAGGCGATCACGCAAGGTTTCGAGAAGCGTCTCATCGCATGAGACCAAAACGTCGTGATACTCACCGTTGACGATCAGGCGAACGAGCTGTCCCATCACGGTGCCTCCTCCTGAGCAGCGCGCAGGGCACGCAAGACGCGTTCGGGAGTCAACGGTAATGCGGTGAGACGGGCGCCAATAGCCCGCGCGACGGCGTTGCCGATGGCTGCAGGGACAGGCGGCAGCGCAGTCTCACCGAGTCCATGCACCTCGGCTCCCGGGCATTCCAAGAGGTCGTGTGAGAGTGTTGTTGGTAGATCGAGGAACGAGGGGATGAGATAATCTGAGAGATTTGTGGTGAGCGACTGTCCCGCATCATAGACGAGCTCCTCGAAGAGCGCACTGCCAAGTCCCATGATCATACTCCCCTCGTTTTGCAATGCAGCCATGAGCTGATTGACCACGCGGCCAGCATAGACTGCGGCATGTAGTCGCAGAACACGCACCTGCCCGGTCTCTGGATCTACCTCGACTTCAGCTCCTGCTGCCCCTTGATGCCAGTGTGAGGAGGCAATGCCGTGTCCCGTCTCGGGATCGAGTCCTCCTTCGTTGCGAAAAATGGCATGTTCTTGGAGTTCTTCATACCCCGTGGCGGTGACGAGCTCACTCCAGCTCACGCAGCGCTCTGGCACACCACGGACACAAACTGCGCCAGGTTTGAGCTCGAGATCGTCCGGCGCAACTTCGAGACGTTCTGCTGCAAGCTCCCGAAGACGCGCCGCGAGCTGCTCGGCGGCTTGTCGAATAGCATTCCCCATCATGTAGGTCGAGCGACTTGAGGTCGTGCGGTTATCAAACGGAGTACGATCGGTATCTGGGTCGATGAGATGAACGGCGGTAGGGGGTAACCCAAGAGGTTCGGCCGCTAGCTGGGCAAGTACGGTACGGGCACCTTGACCAAGTTCGACGGTTGAGGAATAGACCGTCACTTGTCCAGTGCGATCGACACCGACACGAGCTTCCGAACGGCTCGGTGTTGTCATCCCTTTCATGACGACAGCGAGCCCTTTGGCCCGGAGGCGACCCTCTGAAGATCGCTCGCGAGAACCCTGTGCCCAGTCGAGTGCCCGAGCAACTGCTTCCAGGCATTCCTGGAAATGAACATCGTGCAGCGTCTCGCCGGTCGCAAACTGCTCACCATCATGGAGCACATTGCGCAGGCGGAACTCGAGCGGATCGAGGCCAAGAGCATCGGCTGCAATATCCATCATCCGCTCCGAGGCCCAGACGACCTCGGTTACGGCATAGCCACGGAAGGCACCTGCTGGCGGGAGATTGGTATAGACGCAGTACGAGTCCACCGCGACGTGCGGAATGCGATACGGACCCACACTGCCGAACCCTCCTTTGCGGGCGACATCTGGTCCGCAATCGGCATAGGCTCCTGTGTTCCAGTACGCGAGCACACGCTTCGCCGTGATCCGACCGTCACGCGTCAGGCCGAGACGGATTGTGACAATCGTCGCGTGGCGTGTGAGTGTCACGAACTCCTCATAGCGATCGAGCACCAGCTTGACAGGGCGATCAGTCAGATAGGAGAGGACCGCAACCTGCGGCTCAATACGTGGGAAGACTTTACAGCCAAAGGAGCCTCCCATTGGGGGGACAATGACGCGTACCTGTTCTGGTGCGAGCCCGAAGAGCTGGGCAAGAATCTGGCGTGTATTGAACGGCGTCTGGGTGCCGCTGATGACCACAAGACGCCCATCGTCCCAGTAGGCGAGGGCAGCATGCGGCTCCATCGCCACATGCTGGGCAGCAGGTACGTGGAACGTCTCCTCAAGCACAAGGTCGGCCTCAGCAAAGCCACGCTCCACGTCACCAGTGTAGAGCCGGAAATGATGACAACAGTTGGTCCCGAAGATCGGTCGCAGGCCGAAGTACACGGCGTGGCCACGATGCAGCTCCTCAGGGCGAAGCTCGTGGATAAGCGGTGCGTCGGGTCGCAGTGCCTCAATCGGGTCGAAGACTGCTGGTAGTGGATCGTACTCGACGACGACCCGGGCGGCTGCCTCACGTGCCGCACGCGCGCTCTCCGCGGCGACCAGTGCAACCATGTCGCCGACATAACGGACACGCTCGTGCGCAAGTACTGGTTGGTCTTCGATCTGAGGACCGTAGACAGGGCGCAAGTTCGGGATACGAGAGAGATCAGCGGCAGTCACAACGGCGACGACACCCGGCACTGTCCAGGCTCCACTCGTGTCGACGCGACGGAGACGGCCGTGCGGCACGGTACTCCGCACGATCGCCGCGTGCAGCATCCCAGGAACGCTGCTGTCCTGGCTAAACCGGATGCGAGCGGTCACGCGCTCCAAAGCATCAACCATGCCAAAGGTCATGCGACCGCTCACTGTATCTTCCTCCCCTCAGCATGAGGCACAAGCGTGCAGCGCAGGCTGTACCAGTTCAGTCTGGAACTTGAACAGCAGCGAGGCGCAGCGGGAACATTAGAGTTCACACGCGACAAGTGTCGATTCACGCTGGGGAAAGCGACACTTGCGCCGGCGACAGTGCCACGCTGCCAGGCAAAGCAGCCCTGCTTTGCCAGCGAGTCAGGTGAGGCAGGTTCTCCTGCGAGACGTGAGCTGACAACACTGCTCGCAAAAGTCCACTGACCTCGGTACCACCACGTGATCGCAAGCATCACGCTTGTCCTTGCTGCGTGTACTGGGTGTGGGAACTCTTGGTCCCGCGGTCAGCAGGCAACCGTGCAAGAACCACGAGCGGTCGGCAGCAGTCAGATATGCCGCAATAGAGCGCGTGGTGAAGGCGATGCGTTGGACCACGTTGCGACTGACCGCGGGTCGCCTTTTTCCTCCCCGGCATCGTGTCCGCGACAACCCTCGGCTTTAACTCAAGAGTTCAACGACGCCAGCCGAGCCGTTAACACGGATTCGCTGGCCTGTACGGATGACCTGCGTCGCAAGGCTGGTGCCGACAACGGCGGGGATGCCGAATTCGCGCGACACGACCGCGGGGTGTGAGAGTTGTCCACCGGAATCGGTCACCAAGCCAGCGATCTTGGTGAAGGCAACCACCCAAGCTGGATTGGTCATACGGCAGACGAGAATCTCCCCACCCTTGAGTGCGTCGACATCCTCGAGCGTATGGGCGACGAAGGCAATACCTTCGATCACACCTGCCGAGGCTGGAATTCCCTCGATCCGTTGTGTCACCTGCCGCGGCTTGAGGGAGTCGAAGAACTTCTGTGGGTAACCCCAGAGCGTCTTGTACGGCTCCTGGAAGAGTGCCCATTCGCTGGCCGTCCCAATCCATTCCCGCGGGCGGATGGAGAACGCGTGCTCGCGGGCCTCACGGCGCTGTCGAACGAGTTCCTTGGCGTTGGGCAGGTTGGAGGGTTCAGCAGCGAGGACACGAAGTTCGTGGTAGCGAAGGAAGAGCACATCATCCGGCTGATTGAGAAGGCCCGCTTCCACGAGCCGTCGTCCGATGGCGAGGAGGACGTAACGCATCCGAGCAAAAGTGCCCTGATCGATATAGAAATGATGGTCAGGCGTGAGTGGCATCATCTGGAGGACGCGGTGGAGGGCTGCCTCAACGCGTGCGCGCCCGCGAACATCATCCAACGGAACCTTATTGAGGAGCTCTTGGATAGCAGCATCACGATCCTGGCGAAGACGCTGAATGGCCTCTGGATAGGAATAGTCTGTCTGGAGATACCCCTGGATGGCGGCGATGATCGGGGCAGGATTCTCGTACCAGGTCGGGTAAATGTACTCGTGGCTGTAGAGCGCCTTATGACCAAACTCGCGCTTGTACTCGTCGAGCCAGCGCAGGAACTCACGGCCCTCAGCCGTCTTCTCGAGCTCGGCAAGGATTTCGGTCGGCGTCTCTTTGCTGAAGGCTTCGGTCAGAACGACGTTACGCTTGACTCGCTCCTTGGCTTCCCAGAGTGCGTGGACAGCGTCCCAGTTGCGGTCACTATCCGAGACCATGATCCGTTCAAGCAGGGTGGGATCGACATCGCCGATGACCTCACGCACGGCGGTCTGGAAGTCGAGGGAGGCTTGGAACTGCGAGAGATTGAGAATCCAGTGGATCCGCCAGTGGCGCTCTTGGATATCAATCGCATCCTCCAAGAGGACCATCAGTTCGGGGAGCGAAGCTGTCTCATAGGGGAAGGAATCGAGATAGGCGAAGTTCCGCTCAATCTCTGGGCGAAGCCGCTCTTGCCACCATTCCAGGCCTTTCTCCGCATAGACGCGCATAACCATGCTGTAGTAGGGTGCGATCTCTTGTGCCTCTTTGGGATCGCGCTGGACAACAGCGGTATAGAGATAGCCGTTGATGACTTTCGCTTTCCAGTCGACGCCGAATGGAGCGCCGAACCGGCGGTAGAGATAGGCACAGGTTGCCCACCAGCCGCCGAGTTCGAAGAACATAGGGGACAGCGGGTTCGGGCAATGCAAGTCATCCCACCACCAGAAGAGCTGCTTTTCCTCTTCACTGGCCCATTCGACTGGGAAGGACTCGTCACCAAAGAAGGTGATGGGGAGCTGGACTTCCGGTCGTTCCTGGGTCATGGCGTTCCTCCTTTCCGCGCAGCGAGGCGATTGCTTGATCCTCACTCCGGTTCGATGAGCTCATAGAACTCTGGCACGCGACTCTCGAGCATTGGGACCACTGTGCCGAGAATCTTTTCCTGAAAGTACGGGGTCGCCTTGTGTGCCTCATAGTCCGCAGGGCTCCGATACTGCTCGTAGAGCAAGAACTTGCGCGGATCGTCCTGTGACCGATTGACGTAATACACCAAGCAGCCTGGCTCCGCCCGTGAGAGGGTGACCATCTCTTTCAAGATGGCCGCAACTTCCTCATCCTTTCCCTCTTTGGTGTAGTAGTGGGCAACGACGACAAACGGCATTGGACGCTCCTCCTTCCTGTTCCCTTCCCCCAAACTCCGCTTATGAAGCCGAATGACGTACGACACGATTCCGCAGCACACCAATGCCTTCCACCTCCAACTCGACGACATCGCCAGGCTTCAGGAAGCGACCGAGCTCGAGTCCACAGCCGTTGGTCACCGTACCCGACCCCCACAGCTCGCCCGGGTAGATGGTTTCACTCTGTGAGACATGCGCGATGAGCTGGGCGAATGTGAAATGCATACCGGCGCTCGATCCCTCCGACCAGACCTCGCCGTTGACACGTGCCACCATGCGCAAGTTCGTCACGTCAAGTTCGTCGGGAGTCACAAGGAGAGGACCGATTGCGTTGCCGGTATCGAAATCCTTTCCTTTGCTCGGTCCCATCCCGATCGGGGCCTCACGCAGTTGCTGGTCGCGTGCACTAAAGTCGTTAAAGATCGTGAACCCAGCGATGTAGCGGTGTGCTTCGCCGACCGGAATATCTTTGCCGCGCCGGCCAATCACCATTCCGAGTTCGAGTTCGAAGTCAAATTGCTGCGTGTAGTGCGGCATCACCACCTCCGCATCGGGGCCGACGACGGTTTCAGGATTCCCTTTGTAGTAGGCTGGCACCTCATACCAGGCTGGTGGAATCTCACCCCCGCGACCAAGTGCGCGGCTTGCGTTGCGCATGTGCCCTTCAAAGGTGAGGAAATCCCGGATCAGCCGCGGGCGTGGCAGCGGCGCAAGAAGACGAACTTCCTCGAGTCGATATCGTGTACGTCTCCCGAACGCCTCTTCGACGCGGAGCCCCTCCTCAACCGCCCGCGCTGCCGCGTCCCATCCCAGTGCTCCATGGCCAAGGAAGGCAACCATATCGTCTGGCAAGAGCAGCGTGGCAAGTCGTTCGGCCTCGCAGCCAGGATCGGTTCGGGCGAGGTAGGCGGAATAGGCGACCTGGAGATCGACCAGCCAGCCATCGGCCAAAGCACCGATCCGGCGAATGGTTCCGGCTGGACTCGAGATTGCGAACGTGGCGAGCTTCATGCGTTTCCACTTCCTTCCGGCTCGCAGTGCAGTCCGGCGCGCTGTGCAGCCAGGCGCAGCACCCGAGTAGCGAATACCCTCACCATCTCACGACGGTACCAGGCACTGGCCCGCAGATCAGAGACGGTGTCAACCGTTCCAGCATAGGCACTGGCAAGCATGGTCATGAGTGCCTCGTTCAGTGGATGGCCACGAGCTTGCTCGAGGACGGAGGGAACGCGCTGCGGACGGTCACCTGCCGCACCGACCACAAGCTCGATTGTTGCAACGCGTCCTCCATCATCCAATAAGACAACAGCCGCCACCCCTAGGGCAGGGCGATCCTCGTGTGAACGGGTACGAACCTTCAGATAGGCTGCGCCGGCCCGTGGGGGCAGCGGCGGGACCCGGATGGCCGTGACAAGCTCGTCCGGCGCACGCACCGTCTGATAGGCTCCAGTGACAAAGTCAGCCACCGGCACACAGCGACGTCCGCGTAGACTCAGGAGTTCCACCGAGGCTCCAAGAGCGGCCAAGACCGTCGGCGGATCGGAAGCTGGGTCAGCTTCGCAGAGGTTACCCACTAGTGTTGCTTGTTCGCGTACCCGGACGTTGGCCACCTCCGCAAGCGTTTCAACAAGAACAGGCGAGTGCGAACGGACGATTGGCGAGCGCTCGAGCATGCGGTGTGTGATCACCGCACCAATGAGGAGATCACCAGTTGGCTCGATAGCGACATGGCGGAGGTCCGGAACTCTTCGCAGGTTCACGAGCAGGCGCGGACGAATGAGCCCGTGGCGGAGTGTCAGCGTGACCCAAGTTCCTCCGGCGACGGGGATCGCATCCTCCCCTGCACTGGCGAGCAGTGCCAGTACCTCATCGAGCACTGTAGGAGTTACGACCGCGCACTCCATCATCGGCTGTCTCCGGCTGGACCTTCCACTGCAGCAGAGGCACTAGCCACAATGTGCTCTTCTAGCCGGGCCAGTGCGGCACGCAGCAACGGCTTCGCGAGCTCGCGGGCACGTGGGATCCTGATTCGCTCAGCCATGTAACGGAAGTGGACAGCAACGAGCTCGGGGGTGAAGCCCTGCTCACCGGTCAGCCCACGGTTGATGAAGCGATCAACGTTGACCTCAAGAAAGCTGAGAGAGTCGGCCGCCTGCAGCAGATCGGCTTCCGGCCAACCTCCCCACTCATGGACTGCTACCAGGGCACGCACGGCCTCGACCAGGGCCGGGTCAGCCCCCTGTTCGGTCAACCAGGCGGCGACGAGACGCGCCGAACGTTGCTGGTGCTGCTCCTCGTAGAGGCGATCAGGAATACCGTGCTGCACGTTGAGCCGCGGGGAATCAGGCCCTGGGAAGTGACGTTCCATGTCGTGGGTCAGTGCTGCCAAGCGAAGTGCCAGGCTGGCCCGTGGTTCCAGGATGAAGAGCCAATCGAGCGTCCGCCGCAAGTGCTCAGCGTTCCAGTATGGAGCGATCCAGGTGTGTGCTCGCGAGAGTAGTTCGCGCTCGGTCGGCATCGGCTGCTCCTCTCCTCAGACGAGCGTCGTGATCGGACGACTTTGCAAGACAAACAGCTGGCCTGCAGCAATCGCCCACTCGACGTCTTGCGGTGCAGCAAAGAACGCTTCGACCTGCTCCGCCAGCGCACAGAGTGCACTGAGTTCCTGCTCATCCAGCACGCGGGCACGTTGCCGATGCTCAGGCACAGGCAACGCGGTCAGCCCACCCGGCTCAGTCCGCACCAGCATCTGCAACTTCGGTGGGACAAGAACGCGGAGCAGCCGGCGGCTTTGTCGGTCAAGTTCGTAGTGATCTGGTGTGACTTCACCTGAGACGAGCAACTCGCCAAAGCCCCAGACCGCCTCGATAACAAGGACATCACGTCGCCGCTGGACGGGGTCAGCTGTGAAGAGCACACCCGCTTTCTCCGGCACGACGAGCTGCTGCACGACGACAGCGAAGGCGAGGTCGTCGAGCGACCCCTTGCGAGCACGATAGACAAGGGCGCGCGGACTGAAGAGGGATGCCCAGCAGTCGCGGATCCGTTCCAGCACGGCATCGATCCCGCGCACATCGAGGAACGTCTCCTGCTGCCCGGCGAAGGATGCTTGCGAGGAATCTTCCGCCACCGCACTCGAGCGAACCGCGACGGGGATCGACTCACCGTGGCCAAGCTCGGCATAGGCACCGGCAACCGCTGCATCGAGCTCCAACGGGATCGGTTGGCACTTGATGAGCTGCTGGAGCTGGGCCGCGATGGCTTCAAGCTGGTGCCGCTGGCTCGGATCGAGTTGCCGGAGGAGAGAACGAATGGTCGTGTCGAGCCCAGTCGCTTGCAAGAATGTCGCGAAAGCAGCACTGGTTACGACGAAGCCTGGGGGGACGGGAAGACCAGCAGTCGCCAGACGAGCCAGACTTGCCCCTTTGCCACCGGCCTGTGTGACGTCAGCACAGGCGGGATCGTCAAACCAGCGAACAAGCGCAGCCGTTGCCAGTCTCCTCATAGGAACTACTCCTCGACGATGGCGACGGCACGTACGGGGGCTGCAGTCGTCCCAACCCATTTGATGGGGAAGGCCGCTACTTTGAAACCATAGGGACGAGGGATCTGTTCAAAGTTAGTCATATTCTCGATGTGGTAGTACTCGCGTTCCCGCATAACGAGATGGGCTTCCCAGAACTGTTTGCGCTCGAACATAGCCCAGACAGGTGGATCGAAAGTGATGGCATCGATTCCCATCACTTTGATACCTTGGTCGATGAGCCAGAGCGTTGCCTCTCGGGTCATGCCACAGTGGTCAGTTAGATAGCGTTGTTCATGTTGATACGCCCCAGCTCCGGTCCAGATTAGGACGATATCGAGTGGTTTGAGGCGATAGCCAATCTTCTCCAGTGCTTGTTGGATCTCCGTGGCGGTGATAGCAGAGCCTTTCTCCTTATGGCGGAAGTCGAGGAGAACGCCATCGGCATAGCAGTACTCGAGGGGGATACCCTCCGGCCCAGGGGCCTCGGCGACGAGGTGTTTGCGGGCATCGATGTGTGTGCCCACATGGTCATTGAGGTACAACCGGTAGCTGGCAGTGAGCCAGGTTGCGCCATACTGGGCAGCACCGATCCGCTCGGCGAACTCTTCCCACGATTCGTGCATCTCGATTTTGGGGGGCGGGACACGCGGGAAGGTGATCATGTCGTTATGGACCGGCATAGAAAGATCAATCAAGCGAACACCCACAGAACTACTCCCTTCTGGCTCATGGCTCTAGCCGAAGAAGGACATCTCAACGCTCTTGGTCAGCGTTCAGTTCCCTGGACAGTGCCTCATAGACCCAGCGTCCCGGCTCCTCAATATGACGGCGCATCACCGCTTCTGCGAGGTCAGGATCGCGGGCACGCAGCGCTTCTAAGATGGGTTCGTGACGAGCAGCGAGCCCCTCGATGGCACGGCGATGGACGGAGAAGGTGAGAAAGGTCGTCGTCGCCAGACTCAAACTTGTCCAGAACTGCTGGAGGAGGCGGTTCCCGGACGCCTCTACGATGATCCGGTGGAAGGCAATGTCAGCCTCAATCGCCGAGGCCTTGTCGCCATACTCACTCGCCTCACGCATGCGGTCGATCTGTTCCTCGAGGGCGAGGAGCTGCTCGGTGGTAATACGCGTAGCAGCGGCACGGGCCGCAACACCCTCAATTGCGGCGCGGATGGGATAGATCTGGACCAGTTCTTCGTGGGTGAATGCCCGGACACGCGTACCGCGGAAGGGCTCGCTGGTGACGAAACCGAGCAGCTCAAGATCCCGTAGCGCCTCACGCACCGGCGTTTGGCTGACCCCAAGCTCCTGAGCAATGCGCGTCTCAACAATCCGGTCACCGGGAGTGAGACGGCGACGGAGGATTGCGTCGATGAGGTACTCCTTGATCTCCTCGCGGAGAACGCGGCGAACGATCGGTTTCGGTAGTAGCTGATCACGGTTGAGTGGTTTAGGATCTGGCATTGATGTCCTCGCATTCTCTTCGAGAATCGATTCTATATTGTGATCCTACGGCCGCCCCTGTAGGCTGTCAAGCTCCACACTACCAGGCCTCGTCCTTGCCTTTTCCAAGCGGTGCCACACTGCTCAGTACCCCTGCCTCCGCAGCAGCTGGTTGGTGGCTTACGGAGGGCGGGGGACACGGCATACCTCGCAACGGTGAGGCTCACACACCGGTCTCGGGTGGTCCTGGGGACATGCCGGGAATCGCTGCATCGTTTGCGGTGCGTCCTGATCTCACGTCTTCGTCTTTCTCTCCTCTCCATTCCGTCATGACCAATCCGCTCGTCGCTGTTGAGTTGGCAGCAAGCGCTTTGCAATTGCGTCTTGGAGGACAATCACGCGTTTCTTGTTCGTGGAGCATCGCTCTGCTCTTCCCTCATGAAGGACGAAGTGCCTTGAATCGTTGCATCGTCTCGAGCATCGCGCGCTCAGTCGGTAGTCGTTCGACACTCGAAGCGCCGAAGAAGCCGACCACACCGCGCGTCCGGGCGAGCACATATGCGACATCCTCAGGTTCGGCGATCGGCCCACCATGGCAGAGCACGATCACATCGGGATTGACCGCTTTGGCAGCATCGCACATCGCCTGGACGCGTTCGACGGCTTCATCAAGCGTGAGCGCGGTCTTGGCCCCGATCATGCCCTTTGTCGTCAGCCCGACATGCGGAACAATAATATCCGCCCCCACTTCGGCCATCGCTCGAGCCTGATCGGGATCAAACACGTACGGGGCAGTCAGCATGTCGAGTTCGTGGGCGATCCGGATCATTTCGATCTCGAGATCGAACCCCATTCCAGTCTCCTCAAGGTTCTGACGGAAAATCCCGTCGATCAACCCCACGGTCGGGAAGTTCTGGACACCAACAAAGCCCATCTCCTTCAGCTGACGGAGGAAGACCGGCATGAGGCGAAACGGGTCGGTACCGCAAACACCAGCGAGGACGGGGGTACGGCGGACAATAGGGAGGATTTCGGCAGCCATGTCAACGACGATAGCGTTGGCATCGCCGTAGGGCATGAGCCCGGCAAGAGAGCCTCGCCCCGCCATCCGGTAGCGCCCGGAGTTGTAAATGATGATCAGATCTGCTCCCCCCGCGTCAGCGCATTTAGCCGAGAGTCCTGTTCCTGCACCAGCACCGATGATCGGCTTCCCCTCGGCCAGAGTGGCACGTAGCTTGGCGAGTGCTTCAGCACGCGTCATCGGACGCCAACTCATCGTTTCCCTTCCTCTCACAACTGAACGGGCACTTCCTCAAGCTGAGGGTGCTCTCTCCGTAGCTTGCGCCCTAATGAGCTCGTCGAGGCGCCTAGCCATAGCCCGAGCAAACGCGGGGTCGTTGATATCGGTATCCCACTCGTGCACCTCGACATGCTGGGCAAGATTGGCTTTAAGCGCTTCAATCAGAGCGCGATCTGCTTCCGGATCGTAGAACGGCTTGCCTTCGACATCAATCGCTGAGAAACCGCGTCGTGGGATGAAGAGAGCTACTGGGCCGCGCGCAGCATTCAGCTTGCGCGCGATGATCTGGCCGAGCTCGGCACACTCCTCGCGGGTGGTGCGCATGAGCGTCACAGTGGGATTGTGCTGGTAGAGGCGACGCTGCCGAAAGCGCTCAGGAACGGTATCAAGCGGGCCGAAGTTGACCATGTCTAGTGCTCCAAGGGAGACAACTTGCGGAATGCCCGCCGCACCAGCCGCTTCCAGTCGCTCCGGCCCTGCAGAAAGCACACCTCCGACAAGCTCATCTGCGAGCTCCGTGGTCGTAATATCGAGCACACCAGCCAAGAAGCCACCCTTGATGAGTCCCTCCATTGCTTGACCGCCTGTGCCGGTCGCATGGAAAACTAAGACTTCGTAGCCGCGTGCCTCAAGTTCTTGGCGAGCTTCAGTGACGCAAGGGGTGGTGACACCGAACATTGTCGCGGCGACAAGCGGTCTACTTGGCACCGTTGGCTGGTAGGTTTCGTAAGCCTGCGCCATACCAGCGATCGCTGCCGCAGCATTGGTTAAGATACGCTCACTAATCCGGTTTATCCCAGCGATGTCGACCACCGGATAGAGCATGGCGATATCACTGGCTCCAACATACGGCCGAGTGTCACCAGAGGCGAGGGTCGAGACCATCAACTTTGGGACACCGATCGGGAGCGCACGCATCGCTGCGGTGGCAATTGCTGATCCTCCTGACCCGCCGAGCGCAAGGATCGCATGCAAGCGTCCTGCCTGGAAGAGTTCCTGCACGAGGGCTGATACTCCCCGCGCCATGGCAGCGATGGCATACCCGCGGTCAGCACGAGCGACGAGGTCCGCAAGTTCGACACCACCAGCCCGTGCAACTGTCTCACGGGTGACGTCCGGAACGGTCTCAGGTTCACCAAGAATACCGGCATCCACCAGGATAACCTCGCAGCCATGCTCGCGGAGGCGCTGTCGCAGAAACGCATACTCCTTCCCCTTGGTATCAAGCGTGCCGATGAGAACGACCGTCGGCATCCTCGCCCCCTTCCCTAGGCTGCGCGCTGAGCACTCACTCCGAGGTACCGCTGCTGCAACGCTGGATCAGCGAGGAGCATGTCAGAGGTCGTCTCGAGCGCAATCCGCCCGCTGACCATGATGGCAATGCGCTGAGCGAGAGCGGTGGCGACAGCCAGTCGTTGCTCGACAAGAAGAATAGCAAGCCCGCCTATCACGAGATGTCGAAGAGTCGCGATGAGGTGCTCGACGATGACCGGAGCGAGCCCCTCAGATGGTTCGTCCATGATTAGGAGCTGCGGGTTGGTGAGGAGTGCACGAGCGATGGCCAGCATCTGCTGCTCACCACCAGAAAGCGTACCGGCTGGCTGTCGCCTCCGTTCGGCCAACCGCGGGAAGAGCGCATAGATGCGTTCCGGCGTCCAAGCGTCTCCCGTGCTCGTGCCACGGCGAGGGACAAGCCGGAGATGTTCCTCAACAGTTAAGGAAGGGAAGATGCGTCGCCCTTGCGGGACGTAACCCACCCCAAGCGCAGCGATCCGATGCGGCGGCTGACCAATAAGCTGGTGTCCAGCCAAGCGGACAGACCCGCGGACACTCGGCAAAAGACCGGTGAGTGCCAGGCAAAGCGTTGTTTTCCCCATGCCGTTCCGCCCGAGGACAGCAAGCGGCTCGCGCCCGAGCACCAGATCGATTCCCTGGAGGACATGACTCTGGCCATAATAGGCATGGAGCCCATGGACTTCAAGAAGCGGTACGCTCGTCATTGGGTCCCCCCGAGATAGATCTGTTGCACGGTCGCGTTCCTGGCGATTTCGCCCGGTGTTCCCTCAGCAATGACACGCCCCTCGTGGAGCACCGTTACACGCTGTGCTACTTGGAACGCTACATCCATGTCGTGCTCGATGAGCAGAACCGTCATCGTGGGCTCCAGTGCGAGGAGAAGCGCACTCAACTGCTCCCGTTCACCGGGAGAGAGGCCGGCAGCAGGCTCATCGAGGAGTAGGAGCTTCGGTCGGCTTGCGAGCGCCATCCCTAACTCCAGTTGCCGTTGCTCCCCGTGCGAGAGCGCGGCCGCAAGTGCGTGCAAGGCATGGCGGAGGCCAACCTGTTCTGCGAGCCGCTCAACCTCCACGCGCTCAGGATCCTGAGCCCTTGGCCGGCGCAGACTAAGTCGCCACGGTTGGACACCTCGAATGGCGAGATAGAGATTATCGGCAACGCTTAGACGCGGGAAAATGAGAGGGGTCTGATAGGTGCGTGCCAGGCCGAGCCGGATACGGTGGTGGGGTGGCAGACGCGTAACGTCACGCCCGAAGAAGCGAATTGTGCCGGTCGTAGGCCGGAGTTCCCCAGTGATCACGTTGAAGAGGGTCGTCTTCCCTGCGCCGTTGGGACCAATAATAGCACGTCGTTCGCCCGGCTCGAGGGCGAGCCAGACATCGCGCACCGCGACGAGTCCACCGAAGTGGCGGCTCACGCCCTGGAGCTCCAGGGCATGAGCCGCAGTTTGCGGGCGATGCACCTCAACAGCGATCATGTTTTCAAGACCCAAAGGTTTGCTTAATCTTCTGGCAGGTCGGGTTGTCACGCGTGAATGAGCCAAGCGAGAGGTACTTGTCCTCGGGCAGTCCAAGCGTCTGGTTGACCCCTTCGACCACCTTGACAAGCTTATTGTACAAGGTACCGTTTGGTCCCTCAGCCACCTCAGTCACGAAGTTGTTGGCAATCGCCTGGCGATTCTTGTCCAGCTTGATATGGCCAGTGGGGCCGTCAAACTCCACCTTGGCAAGCGCAGCCTGAAGCTTCTTCTGTCCATCGCTTAGGTCCGCATTGACAGCTCGGAGACCCAGGAGCAAGCCTTTGGCATTGACGTAGTAGCCCCAGCAGAAGAGCGATGGCGTGCTGAGGCCCTGTGGGAACTGCTTCCGATAGGTCTCTACCCAGGATTGCCATGCCGGATCAGGATTGTCAGCTGCTACCGGTCCAGCCCCCGGAATGCCGATGACGCGCTCGCGGAGTGGTCCCTTGGTCTCCAGGACATTCTGGTCAACGGTCGAGCTCCCGCCGATGAGCGCCGCCTTGCCGCCAAATTCAGCATATGCTTTCAGAAAGTTGACCGCATCTGAACCACCAAGGATCACATAGATCGCATCGATGTCGCTAGGCATCGAGGTGATGACCGAGCTGTAATCTTTCGTACCAATTGGTACCCAGAACTGTGCAACCACGTCACCACCGAGCCGACAGAACTCCAAGAGAAATCCAGCCACTTGGCTGTAGGGGTAGGAGTAGTCCTCACCCAGCGTAGCAACACGTCGGTATCCCTTGACCTCGTAACAATATGTTCCAAGTCCAGCCATCCATTGGACACCGTCGGTTGAGAAGCGGAAGAAGTTGGGAGCCGGATCGCGCAGCGTTGTGTCCTGGGCAGCCGAGGTACCGTTGACGATGGTCTTATCGGGGACCGTCTTAGCATAGTCGCGCAGTGCTAACCCTTCGTCCCCGGAGAGCGGTCCGACAATGCAGTCGACTTTATCCTGCTCGATTAGCTTCCGAGCCTTCTCACGAGCAACTTGGGGTGTTGCATCCGTGCTCTCTTTGACGAGCCGAATCTTCTTGCCAGCGATGGCTCCGCCAAACTCGGCCACAGCGAGCTCGACACCGCGAACAGCTTCCTCACCGTACAGCGCGAAGGCTCCTTCCAGCGTTGCGAGGATACCAATGACAATCTCACCGGCGGCCGGCCCAACCGTGATTGTCGGGCTGGGCGCTGCAGCTGGCGTCGCTGGCGGAGCAGTCGGTGAAGCAACCGCAGCTGGCGTGGGGCTGGCAGCTGGTGGCGCGGGAGTTGGCGTCGCCTGCTGGCCGGCACACGCCGCTAACAGAGCTGACGCAGAGGCTGCCAGACCGAACAGTCCCGCGCGCCGAAGGAGCGCTCGACGGCTGAACCGGGGTTCCTGCACGTTCATCGTTCTCCTCCTCTCCTCCTGGCCTTCGGATCGCCAGATCGGCTTCTCAGATGCAACACGAGAAGACACCTCCCTTCGCTAGAAGCCGGCATGACGCGACGGTGCGAGACGCGCAAGGAGTGTGCGGCGCAGCAAGGACCAAAGGCGCAACACGATGCCGCTCAGCCCTTCGGGGGAGAACAGGACGATCGCAAGAAAGGTCAGCCCGATCAGAGTGTTGAAGCGCTGGGTAAATGAGCTCGCGAAATTAGTGACGAGAACGAAGACCAACGCACCGAGAAATGCGCCCTCGGCGTAAGCCAGACCACCGATCACCGCAATAACAAGGATATTAATGAGTCGGGTGAGATCGATTGTCGTTGGTGAGATAGCTCCGTTGTACCAGACGAGGAGCAGACCACCGATTCCGGCCAGAAAACCGGCGACGGTGAACGCCGTCACGCGATGGAGCGCAACATTATAGCCCAGAGTACTCAAGCGCCGCGGGTTATCACGCAGCGCCTGTAGGGCCAACCCGAAAGGTGTGCCAGCGAGATAGCGAACAAATCCATAGGTCACAAGACCAATCGTGAGACAGAAGTAGTAGAAGAGCGTACGCTCTCCGAGAGAATGGCCAAAGAGCTCCGGAGCACGAATACCGAGGATACCGGTGTGACCGCCAAAGATCGAACGATTCTGGTTGGCAAGGGCATAGACGACCATGCCAAGCGCGACCGTGATCATAAGGAAGTAGATACCAGTCGAACGCACTGCAATAAGCCCGAAAGCGAGTGCGGCGAGCGTGGCAACAGTAAGTCCTCCCAGGACGCCGATCCACCACGGCTGTCCAAGAGTGCTGGTCAGATAGCCATAGCCATAACCGGCCAGGCCTGCCAGCGTCATCTGCGCTAGGGAGACCATCCCGCCATAACCAGCAAGTAAGGAGAGACTGAGCGCGATCACACCCAAGCACAGTGCGGGGGTAACAATGCGCCCGACAAAGTAGGCACTACCCCACAGGGGAAACGTTGCAAAGCAGAGAAGAACCAGTGCTCCCACGAGCCACAGCTTCCTCACGCCGGCCTCCCAAAGAGTCCCTGTGGACGGAGTGCGAGCACCACAACCATCAGCAGAAAGCTCACAATCGCTGCATACGTGGGAAAGAGCGCAAGGCTGTACTGCTCGACGAGCGCGACGAGCACCGCAGCGACCGCCGTACCTGGCAGACTTCCCATTCCGCCAACAATGACCACGATGAGTGATGCCAAGAGATACCGTGCGTCTTCTCCCGAGGAGATCGAGAGCACCGAACCACCGATCACCCCAGCAAGCCCCGCCAGCCCAGCACCGATCGCGAACATGAGCGCAAAGAGACGCTGCACGTCAATGCCGACCGCCGCAACCATGTCACGGTCGTCGATGGCGGCACGCACAATGATCCCAAGGCGGGTGCGCGCAAGGACAAACCACACTACAAGCCCGAGCACAATGGCGAAGGCAAGCACAAAGAGGCGATAGCGCGGGTAGCCGACATCCAGCAGCGGGATACGCAGGCCACCCGTAATCACTTTGGGCGGGGAAAAGTCATACGTGAAGCCACCCCAACGCGCCAGCATGAGATCGGCAGCAACGATCGAGACGCCGATGGTCACCAGCGCCTCACGCAGCTCCTGACCATGGATGCGCTGCAGCAGACCGAGTTGCAGCACCAAGCCAGCAAGAGCGGTGACGAGCAGCGCCGCAAAAGCGCCGAGCACCCAACTCCCCGTCCGATCAGCGACACTCCAACCGAGGTAGCCACCGAACAGGTAGAGCGATCCGTGGGCAAGATTAACCACGCGGAGCACTCCGAAGATCAGCGTGAACCCGATGGCAACGATGAAATACAGTGCCGCCAGCGTCAAACCGTTCAGCGTAACGGTCACAAACTGGGGCCAGCTCATCGCCTCTCCTGCCGTTCCGGATCATCGTGCATGGCCACGACCCTTACCTTGCGGATCTGCGATTATCGATTATCGTAAGAGCAAATGACGTCGCTGTCAAGGGGGAGACAGACTGGACCTGGCACCATTCCCTTCTGAAAACGCTCGCCCCGCTGCGCAACAGCCGGGCAGCTCGGCAGGTAGAGGCAGACGGCACGATGGCAAGCTGTCGACGAAACGTGTCTTTTTCTGATGCAACGCCTCCTGATCGCCTCTCCGAGGTGAGGGGTTTAAGCCGTTTTGCGGACCCGAAGCTGTGTACTCACCTTGCGCGTTTTCTTCCCAATAGGGTGCCAGGATGCTCGGCCAACGCCGACCACCACGATCCGCTCCCTCCTTTACCCATCGTTTGCCTCCGATTGTGGTCAGCGCAACCAGCTATGGGCCGTGATTTAGGAGCTCGGCGGCCTTCCCGCAAGAAGGTGTGCACGAGGCCCCCGTACGGGGGGCTGACATGACGGAAGAGCTCCAGGAAGCAGCAGCTGGTCACGTCTGGTGGATGCGATGATCGCACCAGAGGAGAACAATGACCGTTGTCGGTCGTGTTGGAGAGTAGAGATGCAGGAGGTGAAGATATGGCCACGCTGAAGCGTATCCAACACGTTTCGATCACTGCACCGCTCGACGGGACGGAGATTGCCCGCGCTTTCTACGGTGGCGTGCTCGGTCTCCGGGAGAAGCCGGTGCCAGAGAATCTGGCCGGACTCAACATCCTGCTCTGGTTCGATGTCGGGCCGAGCGAGCTGCACATTGTTGCGGAGGATGACGAGACACGTGGTCGCTCGCGGCGCCATCTCTGTTTCGAAGTTGACGACCTTGCAACAATCCGCACTCGGCTAGCCGAGGCCGGATACCAACCCTATGACGCGACACCAATCCCAGGACGGCCCCGCTTCTTCTGTCGTGACCCATTCGGGAACTTGTTTGAGTTTATGGTCTTTGCTGAGTAGTGGTGAGAGTGAGTCGGTAGCGAGCAGTACGGTCGTCAGCACACCATTGCGGTGCAGGAGCTCCCGATGCCGGAAGAGGTGCCGCGGATAGACGGACCCGTGGCGACAGTAATCTCTTCTGGACCGGAGAGCATCCTCAGCTAGTACTGCTCCGAGCACTTGAGATCTCTCCTCACACTGGCAGAACCCAAAGAGATGCGCGGCGTGGGAGAGATGAGCGAGGGAAGGGGGAAGAAGCTCAGCTTCGGCTGCTGCCAGCTCGGTGTGAGACATTCCGCCTAGGGAGAACAGCGTGCTCAGCGCTCCTCTGGTGGGGCCACACGCCCCACATTGGCTTGTCAACACCCGCTGCTCGGCTCATACTCGCAAGGGGTGCGAGGAGGCGCCGGCCAGGGCTGCCCGGCGCTCTGCTTTCAGTGGGAGGTGCGTGATGGATTTGGGGCTCCGCGGGAAGGTCGCGATGGTGGCAGCAGCTAGTCAAGGTCTCGGCAAGGCCGTGGCGCTGGGCTTTGCGCGCGAAGGGGCGAACCTCGCGATCTGTAGCCGGAACGAGACCGCACTCGAAGTGGTGGCCAAGGCCACGCGTGCTTATGGGGTGGATACGTTGGCAGTTCCGGCAGACGTGACACGCGCCGAGGACATCACGCGCTTTATCGAGCGCACGGTCTCCCACTTCGGCGGCATCGACATCTTGGTGACGAACGCCGGGGGTCCACCGGCCGGCACGTTCCAAGATTTTCCAGACGATGCTGCCTGGCAGGCAGCGTTCGAGCTGACGCTGATGAGCGCGGTACGCCTAATTCGCGGCGTGCTCCCCTCGATGCGGGCACGCGGAGGTGGCGCCATCATCGTGATGACCTCGTCCTCAATCAAAGTACCGATCCCCAACCTTATCCTATCCAATGTCTTCCGGGCGGGAGTTGCAGCACTGGCGAAGACACTGGCCGAGGAATTTGCTCCGTATAACATCCGCGTCAACAACGTGCTGCCGGGACGGATTGCCACGGAGCGGCTACTCTACCTCGATCAAGTTACCGCTGAGCGGGCAGGAGTCTCTGTCGAGGAAGTCCGCCAGCGGACAATCGCAGAGATCCCGCTGGGTCGATACGGTGACCCTGAAGAGTTCGCCAACGCGGTCGTCTTCCTGGCCTCAGAGCGCGCAAGCTACATTACTGGCGCCTCACTCCAGGTGGACGGCGGCTATATCAAGTGCATCTACTGAGCGACGTGCTTGGTCGCTCAATGAGCGATCAAAGGAGCGCATGTACTGCAACGGTGCACCGGGGAAGGTTGCCTGCCGAAGCATGCCGGCAGTGGCGCACCACTGCTTGAGGCGCTGTTCCAGCCGCAAATCGCCGATCGGCGTCGCACAACTGGCGACCGTTGGTTCAGTCCTCTACGCGGAAGAGGGTGATATCCGCTTCGACCACCGAAGCTGATGCGTCGCGCATCGGACACGCGCACTCTCTTGAGTGGACCATGATGGCAGAGTGACCGGTACGGGCCTCAGCCGACCGGCCACAGAGGAGAACGACCAAAGCCCGCGAGTGTGGCAGTTAGGAATAGGATCTCTAGAGCGAGCCCCGCGACAAGCACGAGCCAATCGACTCGGCCGAGGCGGAGCTCACCGAAACGCGGGCGGTGTCCGCGCACTCCCACACCACGGACGGTGAGAACCCAGCTCAGTTGTTGCGCCTGGCGGAATGTCGCGGCGAGGGAAGCAGAAAGTACAGGCAGCAAGGCGCGCAGACGTGCTATTCCCCGTTCCGGAATATCCCAGCCGCGGGTCTGCACTGCTTCAGATACTGTGGAGAACGTCTGAGCGAAGACAGGGATGAAACGGAGACCAATCGTCAGGGCGAGCCCGACGCTCGCTGGAAGTCCCAGCCGGACAAGCCCTTGCACCAGCGCTCGCTCACTTGTGGTTGCAACCCAGGACAGTGCGAGCAGCGCCAGCGCGACCAGACGGAGCGCCGTACCCAGCGCGCCGAGGATGCCAGGAAGGGTCAGCACAAGCGGTCCAGAAGAGACGAGGACCGGCTCACCAGCACGATCGAAGAGAGGGCGGAGCACCAGGACAAGCAAGAGGAGCGGCATGAGCGCTCGCCAGACGGCCATGAGTCGCGCGCGGTCGAAACCGCCACCACGCCAAAGGAGACCGTGCAGCGCGGCGACCGTCACGGCGAGGACGAACGGACTCTGCCAGAGCAGCAGCGATGGTACGGCGACGAGGACCAGTGTGAACTTGACACGGGGATCGAGGCGTGCCAAGGCAGGCACTGTCCGTCGTTGCGGCGGCACGCTTGGCTCGGAGCGCCTGGGCGGTGTCGGCAAGCGAGCAGCCTGCGCCGGCTCGGGTGCGACAGCAGCAGAGGATGCGAAAAGCGCCGTGACAAGTTCCTCGGGCTCGAGCGCTGGCGGCAGCCCCAACGCCCAACTGAGCTCGGTGACAGGAAGCGGGACCAATCCACTAGCCTCGAGTTGTGCAGCATCACCGAGAACAGCGCGTGGCGATCCCTCAGCCCACACGCTCCCCTCGGCAAGCAGCACAACGCGGTGCGCACATCGTGCGACGAACTGGAGATCGTGACTGATGAGAAGGGTGCTCGCACCAGCGGCTGCACGCTCAGCGAGGAGCTGGAGAAGGAGCTCACGACCGGCTTGATCGAGAGCACTGGTCGGTTCGTCGAGAACAAGGAGCAACGGCTCGCGCGCGACCGCGGCAGCGAGCGCAACCAGCTGGCGCTGCCCACGACTGAGAAGCGGGAGATGTCGCTCGGCGAGCCCCAGGAGACCGAAGCGCGCCAGCGTTTTCCGGGCTCGCTGCTCACTCTCCTCAGGGGAGAGTCCAAGTTGACGCAGCCCGAAAGAGACTTCAGCCAGTGGGGTCGCATGGACAAGCTGATGATCCGGGTTTTGCGCCACATAACCAACGAACGCTGCAAGTTTGCTGATCGTCGCCGTCCGCGTGTCCTGGCCGGCGACAAGGACGCGACCAGTTGTGGGATGAAGAGCCCCAATCACCTGTCGGGCAAGCGTTGTCTTCCCGGAACCGTTCGGTCCAACAACGGCGACTACTTCGCCAGGGAAAACAGCAAGCTCTACGTCACGTAGGGCCAGCGGCCCATTCGGATAGTGGAAAGAGACGTGTTCAACGCGAAGGACTGGTTCGCCAGCGATAGCACGGGTAGCCCGTCGGCCTGGAGACTCGCGCAGGCCACCAGATGAACCGTATGCCATCTTGACAGCACTCGGTTCACCCGGCTCGTGGCACGCAGACCCAAACGCCGTGCGCAGGTACGTTGCTGCCTCGTCCATGTGACGGAAAAGTGGCGGCACAGCCGAGAGGCCGCGCACCTGGAGGTGACGGGCCAGTGCTGCCAGCTGGGGCTCGGTGATGCCGAGTGCAGGGAGACGTTGCCAATCAGTGAAGGCATCCTCTGGCGGAGCATCGAGGACAAGTCGACCATTGATAAGGCCGAGCAGGCGCTCGGCCAGCGGGAGCAGGAGGTCGCTATCACGCTCAGCCAGCACGATCGTCAGCGAGCGAACCGGATCAGCCGCCAGCGCAGCCAGCGTTTGCAGCAATTCGCGTTTTCCGCGCGGGTCGAGCTGGGCAGTGGGTTGGTCAAGTACGAGCAGTTCAGGCTGGATAGCGAGCGCGACCGCAAGGGCGAGACGCTGCTTCTGCCCGCCGGAAAGGTGCCCAGACGGCCGGTCGACTTCGTGCGTCAGACCGACTGTCTCAAGTGCCCAGGCGACCCGACGTGCAACTTCCTCGGGTGAGAGCCCGCGGAGCTCCAGCGCAAAGGCAACTTCGTCCGCCACGCTGAGGCCAATGAGATTGGCCTCTGGATCCTCAAAGACGATGCCGACCGAGCGGGCCAGCAGAGCCGGTGGAACGCTAGTTATTTCCTGATCAGCAACGACAAGCCATCCGCGCACGGTGCCACCTGTCTCGTGAGGAACGAGACCGGCAAGGGCCAGGCAAAGCGTGGTCAACCCACTCCCGCTCGGACCGACCAGGCCAACAATTTGCCCCGCGGGGATAACAAAGGTCAGGTCCTCAAGCGCCGTGTATGGGTGTTCCCTAGAGGAAAGAGCAGGATAGCGGTAAGTGAACCCCTCAGCCCGAACGACGGCACGGATCGCTGTGCTCGGCCTCGCATCTGCGGTCGACCGTACCCGCGGTCGCATCTCAGAGTCCATGAGCACGTTGTCCACACCACTGGACGAGTGCTGCGTTTGCGCTCATCAGCTCAGACAGAGAGCATTCGGTGGGCAGGTGCTCAGGCCTCGCGGTGGAACCGTTGCGGCTGCAAACGAGCGAGGAGCGCAGCGTAACTCTCCCGGAAGAGGATAGTCAACGCGACACCGCCGACTGCACCCGAGACGACCTGCCAGATGTTGAAGGGAACATTGGCTGTCGCGGTCGCAAGGCCAATACGCAGCACAGCGACTTCGTACACAAAATACCCGACAACAAGAAGAAGACCGCCGAGGGTGACAGCGAGGATCATACGCCAAACCCCGGCACGCCAGCCGATCCATCCAGCGAGGAAGCCCTGGAGCCCGTGGAGCACAAGTGTCGCGGGAGCGTACTGGCCATAGCCACTGGTGAGGTCGGCCAACATCGGGCCGAATGCGCCGCTGATGCCGCCGACAATGGGGCCAAAGAGGAAAGCACCGGTATAGATGGCAATATCGCCGAGGTGAATATAACCACTGGGGATCGGCACCTGGATGAAGCGAGTGGCTACGAAGACGATGGCGATCATCACGCCGCTCAGAGCAATGGTGAGCGGAGTGAACACGAGTCGCTGCGGCTGTTCGGGTCGTTCCATAGCATGATCCTCCTCTCTCCAAGTAGGCCAAGCATGTCCGGAACATGCAGCCCGGACAACAGCCAATTGGCACCATCCAATAGGAACAACCGCAGAAGGATCGCGTTCCTGGGGAACGATGATTCGGCAGCCCTACCATGCTCTCGGCTGCTCCAGTGTTCAGTTGCCACACATCCACTTCTGCTGTTGTCGGTCACGATGCCCGGTCACCCAGTAGGCCGCACGAGCACTAGTTCCTGCTCAACACGTCAGCCGATGGGGCACCACAGACAGGCAGCAGGGGTCAGGACTGTCTCCAGGGCATTTATGCCGGTCAACGTCTTCACCGTTGAGCATGCCTGGGATGCCACGGCGATCATCCTAGAATCAGAGCAACTCGTTGGATGCAGGAGCAGATGATGCCCCCTCACCCCAAGTCAGTGGAGATTGCATTCCGGAGGAAGACGCAAGTCATGTGTCAGAGCTGGTCATCAACATCTCAACGAGAAACCAGCCCGCCAGTCAGCCCCAGCGTTGATATCCGTCTCGCGCTGCGACTGTCCCACACGCATGAGGAAAATCGCGGAGATGTGCCCAGTATATGCCTGCTATCATAGTCACACATGGTGCAATAGTCCTCAACCGCGGTAAAGAGATTGCCGCACTGTCGTCACCCTATTTCCCTATACGGCTTTCTCAACATGAGAGTCCCTGAGCGTATGTACGGGGAAAGGCAATATAGCTCTCTGGAGTTTGAGGGTAGTACTTGCATGGGTATCCACGCACCTCTCATCGTTATTGACCAACTGGAGCGGCGGTTCGGCGAGACAGTTGCACTGGCGGGGATCAGTTTTCATGTTGCTGCCGGGGAGATCGTCGGGCTCCTTGGCCATAATGGAGCAGGAAAGACAACCACCATTCGTCTCCTCCTGGGGCTGCTCACGCCCCACAACGGCACTGTGCGTGTCTTCGGGCTTGATCCTCTCGTCGATGGCGAGCGTATTCGGCAACGAACAGGCGTTGTCAGCGAATCTCCGGGACTCGACGAGCGGCTGACGGCGCGGGAGCTGCTGCACGTGTTTGCCGATCTCTACGACGTGCCGCGGGCAATCCAGCGCCAGCGCATTGCGGCACTGCTCGAGCAGTTTGGGCTCATCGAAGTGGCCGACCGTCGAGTGGCGACCTACAGTGCCGGAATGCGGCAACGCTTGGCGCTGGCCCGCTGCCTTTTGCACGATCCGGAGCTGCTCCTCTTGGACGAGCCAACCGCGGCGCTTGATCCGGTTGCGGCACACTACGCCCGGGAACTAATCGCCGAGCGGCGGCGTGAGGGACGGACGATTCTCTTGGCGACGCACAACTTGGAGGAAGCGGAACGGCTTTGTGACCGCATTGTGATTCTTGAACGTGGACGTGTGCTGGTAGAGGGGCATCCACAGGACCTTGCAGCCGCGCTCGGCGTTCCAGCACGACTCGCTATTGAAGTGGAGCCGAATTTCCTGGATATCGCGCTTGATGTCCTGGCTCGCCGCAGTTTGACAGTATGGGCGGAGCCAGAACCGGGCCGGATCATCATCGACCGCATGACGAGGAGGCAGGTTCCCGAAGTGATTGCCGCGCTTGTCGCAGCCGGTATTCCGGTGTACAGTGTGACACTCCGCACACCATCGCTGGAGGATGTCTACTTGGCATTGCACCAGCGAACGGAGCGGAGGTGAGGCGTGCACTGGCAGCGTGTCTGGGCAATCGTGCGCAAGGATCTCATTGCAGTGCGGCGGAGCCGGCCGGTGCTCGTGCCACTGGTCATCCTGCCTATGATCTTCTTCATCGCTTTACCGGTTGCTTTTGGGATCATGGGGCGATTTCTTGTCGAGACGCGAGACACCGAGATTGAACCACTACTTCGCAGACTCCCTGCTTCTGAGCGAGCTCAGCTCGAGCGGCTCGAGCCGGGCCAGCAGCTCGCGGTCATGCTCATCAGCTATCAATTTGCACCGCTGATGCTGCTGGTCCCGCTCGCCGTCGCGACCGCTATTGCAGCGGATAGTCTTGCAGGCGAGCGCGAGCGGCAGACGCTTGAGGCACTGCTGGTGACGCCGATCCGTGATGAGGAGTTGTTCCTCGGCAAAGTTCTGACCGCCACACTGCCAGCCGTTACGATCGGCTGGTTTGGCACGCTCATCGGCGTGTTCGTGGCCATGGCTGTCACGAGCGTGGGGCCACCGCTTCTGCCGAGCGTGCCCTGGCTTATCCTCGCACTTCTTGGGGTCCCCGGGGTGGCGTTCCTTGGGCTGGGGACCGTTGTGCTCCTCTCAGCGCGGGTGCGCGGGTTGCAAGAGGTCATGCAGTTGAGTGGGCTTCTGGCCATGCCACTCATTGGGATCCTCGTGGCCCAAGCGAGTGGACTCTTCCTCATTGACTGGCGACTTGCACTGCTTGGCAGTGTGGTCATCTGGGTAGCGGCGTTTGGCGTTTTGCATGCTGGTCGAGGTCTCTTTCACCGGGAAAAGTTACTTCGACTCGGGTGAACGCAATACGGGCGAGCGCGTTCGCCGCGCTGTGGACTCAGCCACCGCCGCTGCCACGGCCGAGACGCATCCGAGCAAGACAAGACTCCACCAAACTGGTTCATAGTGGCCAAGGACTGTATACAGCGTGCCGACACTCAGGGGAGCAGCAGCGCGCGCCAGCGTTATGGGAAGCGCCATTGTGCCAGCAAGAGCTCCGTAGGCCGGGCTGCCGAACAACTCCGCAGGACGTACTGCCCGCACGATGGTGATCATCCCGTTGGCCATTCCAAACAGCCCGACGAAGCCGAGAACGGCAGTCGTGCCACCTCCTGGGAGGAGCAAGAGGAGCAAGGCACCACCCTGTACGAGGAAGACAGCGATGGTCAACATCCGGTCGGACAACCAGCGAGCGAGCGGTGCGACGAGTACGCGTCCCGGAATCTGCATCAGGCCAACGAGCCCCGTTGCAGTCGCAGCAAAGGCAGGCGTGAAGCCACGACCCTGCAGGTACGGCAGGAGATGGACATTCACGGCCACTGTGACGAACGCAGCGAGCGTCAATGCCGTGCTCAGTGCCCAAAAGGTAGGAGTACGGAGCGCCTTGCGAGCACCAGAAGCTAACTCCCTCTGTGCGCTCTCTGAGTGATTCGGTGGCGCACGCAGGAGCAGCGCGTGCGGCAGAACTGTGACGAAGAACAGCAGCCCAGCTAGAGTAACCAGTGCGTTACGCCAGCCCAGAAAGCTAACAAGCCACGTGTTGAACGGAGTAAAGATGAGGGAGGCAAGCCCGCCGACAAGCGTGAGGACTGTAACTGCTAACCGCCGGCGCCGTTCGAACCATTTAGCCAGCGTGGCAAAGGCTGGCTCGTAGAGGACAAGAGCCATGGCGAGTCCGAGCCCGATCCAGAGCGCATAGAACGCAGGGAGCGCCTGGATCCGTGACCAGGCAAGGATGAGTAGTGTGGCCAGAAGCGAGCCGAACGTCATTGGCCAACGCGGGCCAATGTGATCGAGCAGACGGCCGACGAAGGGCGCAGCCAGTCCGGAAAGGAGCAGAGCCAGCGAGAACGCAACGGTGATCGAGGCACGTGACTGGCCAAGCTCGCGCTCCATGGGCACGAGAAAGACGGCAAATCCATAATAGAGCACACCCCAAGAAACCGTCTCGGTGAGTGCGAGTGTGGCGACAATCACCCAGGCATAGCCGCGATCGCGCTCCTTTTGTCCCACAGCCCCTCCCCCAGCCCATGATCGCATAACGCCTGGCGGCAAGACAGAGGCGTCGTCGAATTGGTTTGTGCCTGGCTGTCTTCGATAGGCGCCATTCGTGGCACCCCTCTAACGTGAGCCCCGGATCCATTTTCGATAATGCAGGGCTTGCAGTCAGAAGGGGCGTGCATCGAGCTCACTGCTCTCCGAGTCCCTGCGGTGGACTGCGTGAACGTGCGTGTCAATGGACAGCGCTTCAGCTCGAGACAGTATAAACGGCGAGGATCGCCTGGGTATCAGCGATAGCACGCTCCGCTACAGTATGGGTGTAGGTCTCTACTGGAGTCAGCACGCCGAGCACGTCTAGATAGCGCGTTGGGATATACAGCTTGTCAAGTCCGAGCGCTACCGAGCGAAGCGATGCCAATGAGCGTTGGAGTTTGTGGGGAAGTTCAGCGATCAGCCGGGTAACCGTGTATCCTCAGGAATCGAGATCAGCGGCATACCAGAGAGCCTTTCGAGCTTTCTCGGCTGCTTGCTGTCCAAAGCAGGCCTGGACGGACTTGTGCACATCATGGAGTGCACAGGCCGCTTCGAGATCGTCTTGTGCTTGCCGGAGCCAAGGCTCAGCTTCAGCTCGGCGCTTTCTAGATACTCAGAGTGCACTCGTACCTCACGCAACATCACGAGTAGGAAAGGGGGCTCGGAGCGCTCCAGAAACTCTTAAGACGAGGAGCTCGACCGGATGAGAAGCGTCTGCCAAGAGCTCGAGCACATGGTCGATCCGCTCGAGCGGCGCGAGCTGGGTATCCCAAATACGAATGAGATCTCAATCCGAGCGGCGCCCCGCAGTACTCCGAGCCAATGAGCCGAAGAGAAGGATCCGTTGGGGTGGAGTGCCCCCACCAATCGGTGAACAGCGCGGTTGAGCCAGCTGACAAGCGTCTGGTCGGCTTGGACTACCAGTTGCATGACCCCTCACCGAGATGCGGTGAGGTCTGCAATACTGAACCATGGATAGCATCACCTCAGGGCTGTCAGAGGGGGTTCACAATTTCGCAATAATCCCCGTCACCTGATGAAACATACTCTAGTGTTGCTGGGGATTTGCCGTTCAGGAGGAGTCACGTGGGAGAGAACGCACAGCGACGGCCGATCAGGGTGCTCATTGTCTGCACGCACAACTCAGCTCGCTCGCAGATGGGTGAGGCGCTCTTGCGCTGGATGGCAGGGGATGCGGTCGAGGTCTACTCCGCCGGAACCGCACCGACACAGGTGCATCCGCTGACGTTGCGCGTCCTTGACGAGCTCGGAATCGACACGGATGGGCTCCGCGCGAAGTCAGTCGACGAGTTTCGTGGACAGACCTTTGACTATGTCATTACGGTGTGTGACCAGGCACGAGAGAGTTGCCCGATCTTTCCGGGTGGTGAGCAGATTCACTGGTCGTTCCCCGATCCCAGTGCCGTAGAGGGGGATGATGAACAACGACTCGAGACCTTTCGCAAGGTCCGTGACGCGATTGCACAGCGATTGCGCTTGTGGGTGAGCGTCACGTTGCGAGAACGAACGCGTCGCCCCGGGGTTCTGCGCTAACCCTCTACCCCCAGCAGGAGACTGGAGCCGTTGGCACCTATTGGGCGATGACGAATTCTGCGCTAACACTCTACCCTCAGCAGGCCACTTCATCTTCGGTCATGTCTGGCAAAGACTTCGGCGGGTGGGAAGAGGCGACCCCGCGTTGAAAGTGATTGCACACCGCCGAAACGTTGTTGTCGGGTTCGTTCAGAGAACTCGTTATCCTGACTCGGCGCACCGAAAACAGGATAGCGCGGCAGCTCGACTAGTGAGAGCACCAGAAGAAGGAACGCCAACACGAGCCGATCGGGCGACTTAAACTATTGGCGCTCTCATGGTAATGAAAAGGTATTCTCCAAGGAGAGCACCTTGGAGCGCCTGCCAGTTGTGCACTAAACGTTGTTTGCTTGAGATAGAGCCCGCCGGGAGGGCCAATATATGGCATCAGCACTCATTACACCGCGGCAGGGTGATTGTTCTGCTCGTGACGTTGGCTGGCAGGTTTATTGCCGATTTATCTTGTTGCCGCGGAGGAACCGGGGAATTCGGACGACTCGCCGACTGAAGATCCACGGCCATACTTGGTGGCCATCGCTGTCGGAAAACAGTGGTACCCAACGGTAACCTCCGCGAGCACTGATGCCGTCGTGACCGTTTCCATGGGGAATACCACGCTCACCTTTTCTTGCCCGTTTGATCCAAACAACCCTTTTGCTTCCTGTGGATCGACTCAAATCGAACTGTCACCGTTACCACAAACCTATGACGTGAGTGAAGTCCCGCCGCCAGAAGCCATCCCGGGGAGTGGTACCGGCACCTTCAATTTTCTCTCGGATAACCTGTGTCGCGAGCCTCCTTTCGACGACTTCCCTTACCGAGGCTGGTGTTTCCTGTTCCACACTGTAGTGAACGTGGCACCTTCATTTCAAGAAGAAAGATCGAGCGTCATTATCTACAAGGCTTGGATAGACGATGACCCCAGTCAGCCGTCAACGCCGACGAACACTGACGTCATCGTTACCATTGATGGCACACCAACCACTCTGACGTGCCCGGCTTAGGACGGAGTGTGCGGAGTTGTGACCATTCAGGGAAGTGTTGCCAACGTCAACGTTACGGTGACCGAGCCGAATCCGCCACCAGGATGGGTTTATAGTGGTACGCTCGATTTTTCACAATACGTCTGCCCACCGCTCCCTCCCTCACGGTGTCGAGCATTCTATGTTGTGAACAC
>CALIMB010000005.1 GCA_938028665.1 uncultured Thermomicrobium sp.
ACAATGACGCCCTAACCCAGGAGACGATGACGAGTCGAAAGCTCTGTCGGGAGTGGTACAGGGAGGCGATTCTCCGCGGGGTGGATTAGCAGACGAGGGACAAGGTACCAGGCGGAGATAGCCAGCGTGGTTCCGGCTAGGCAGTCAAGCACATAGTGATTCCCGGTGCCGATAACAGCGAAGGTCATGAGCAGCGTGTGGACGAACCCGAGTGAACGGAGAAGCCAACTCCGCGAGAGGCGGCACAGTCCGACACACACAAAGACGGAGAACGCGACGTGCAAGCTTGGCATCGCGGCGAAAGGGTTGTAGAGAGTCGCAATCCCAGGGTGGTCATAGTTGACTCCACGGGAGAGCGCAAGGGTATCGACGAAGCCGCGCCACGGGAAGAAACGAGGAGGAGCAAGAGGGAATAAGGTGTAGGAGAGCAGACCGACACCGAGCATCGCCAGAAAGGTAGCGCGAACCTCACGATACCGTTGCGGCATGAAGAAAAACGCCCATACCCCGAACAACACCACGGTCCAGAGATGGGTATACGTGTAGATACCGTTCAACACCGTGGTGAGGAGAGGATGGGCAAGAACAAAAGTCTGCACGGTCTGCTCGAAATTGAGGCCGAGCGCCCGTTCGATCCGCATGACCAAAAAGGCATTTTGGAACGCGTCATACGCGCGACCGGCAGCGATACCGCGTGTGACATAATACAAGCCGAACAGGCTGGCCATGAGCCCGAACTCCATGAGTGCAACCCGGATTCGAGGTTGCACAGCTTCCAGCGACCTACCCTGGGGCCACTGGTTCATCACTGTTCCCCTCGTATTCACAGAGAACGTGCGAACCCGGTCACTCGACAGAGCACGGGTTCGCGGGTAGTCTTACCACCGTCACTGGTGGAACGTCCAGTCCGCCAGGGCAATGAACTGTGATTTTTCTGCGTTCGTACGCTATACTTCCCTCTTGAGAGGGAGGAATCAGCGTGACAGTGACGATTGAAGAAGCCGTAGCCCATTTCTTAGCAGATCTACGGTTATCACCGCGAAGCCGTGCAACATACGGCATTGCGCTGCGCAAGTTCCTACGTCATCTGGCGGAGATTCAGGGAATCGACCCCGCTGCACCAATCGACGAACTCCGCGAGGATCACGCGATCGCTTTCCTCCGTGATCTGGTGCCAGAAGATATTCGGACTCCGGAGCAAGTCTCGCGGATGCGGACAGCACAAACGACCTTTGCTGCTGTGCGGAAGTTCTTCAGTTATCTGGTCTCGTTTGACCTGCATCCTAGCCTCTCGGCAGAGAAGCTGCGTGTGCGTGCGGCGACCGTGCTCCCGCGGTTCACCCCACCGCCACCTGATGTACGGACGGATGATCTGGAACGAATCGTTGCCCATGTGCGAAGCTTGCCAGCAGAGAGTGAGGCGACTCGGGAACTTCGTCGCCTGAAGATCCGGGCGCTAATTTTGTTTCTTTTCCGGACCGGCGTGCGAGTCTCTGAGTTGTGTGCCTTGCGTCGACAAGACATTGACTTGGAGACGGGGACAGCGCGAATCTACCGGGCAAAAGGAGGGAAGAGCCGGACAGTGCACTTCGACAGCGAAACTGCCGAAGCACTGGCAGCTTATTGGAGAGCGCGTGGAGACAGTGGGCGTGGGGTCGGTTTGTACCCGGCCTTTAGCGGACGCGACCGTCCAGGCCAGCCGGGCAAGGCGATCGCGCCTCGGACTGTTCAGGCGCTCGTCAGCCGACTCTGCGAAGAAGCGGGCGTCGAGTACGCGGTCACACCGCATTCCTTCCGGCATGGGCTCGCCACCGAACTCGTTCGCCGGCGGGTCCGCGAGTCGACGGTGCAAACGATCCTGGGACATGCCTCACCGGTGACAACACGGATCTATGTGCACTTGACGGCTCAGGAGGCAGCTGAGGAGTATCAGGCAGCGTTTGGGCCGTATCGACGTCCCGGACCTCGACAGGCGGTTAACCGATGAAGGTGCAATTCCTGCCTCTTTTGCTCCTCGTACTTCTCCTTTCGGGCTGCAGCGCGACAGCACCGATGCAACAAGGAACACCATCGACCCCAACCTCGCTATCGCTCAGCGTGTTAACCCCCGATAGAGGAGAAGTCCGCTATCGCCCCGAGCCGATTATCGGGCAACTTGTTTTGGCGACGACAATCGGACAAGATGAGGCCCCACAGGACGAAGTAGGAACACTCCCAGGCAACACGCGGCAGGTCTATCTTGTCGTGCGGGCGACCGACCTTCCAGCTGGGGCACGGCTGAGTGCAGTCTGGCTGCGAGGAGCGAGTGAGATCGGACGCTCGGAGCGACAACTTGTTGACGCGGCAGCGGGTCCGCGCTGGATCGCACTCCCACTCCAGTTGAAGACCCCGCTCACGGGCGGGGAATACAGCGTCCGTCTCTATCTCAACGACCGCTTTATCGACTCATTGGTCTTTACGGTCGGTGGACAGCGAGGGACGACTGACGAGCAAATGACGTTGGTATTCGCGACTGAACGGCCGAGTGGTACCGAACCGATCGAGGCGCAGAGCGTCTTTCCGCAGGGGACAAAGCAGGTCGTTGCAATTCTGGCGAACGCACCAGTAGATGGAAGCGGTGATTACTGGAGTCGCTGGATGGTCGATGGACGCGTTTTGACCGAAATTGGCCCCGACGACCTCACACTCGCCTTCGTCCGGACCTTCACGCTCCAGCGCAACGAGCCACTGCCGCCCGGGCACTACACCGTTCAGATCTTTGTCGATCAGCAAGAGATCGCTCAAGGAAGCTTCACGGTCACTGGTGCAACACCGACACCAGAGCTCGGTCAAGCGACCGTTGAGGACGCACGCATCGTGCGTGCCATAGATCCAGGCACCGGCATGCCGGTGGGAGCACGAATACAGGAAGTCCAAGCGCCGGCACGCATTTACCTGGCCATGCTTGTGCGTGATATACAGCCGAAGGACGAACTCCGTGTGGTTTGGGAACGGGCAGAGATTCCAGTCAGCCAGCAGCTACTCAGTGGGCTCACACTTCCCCTGAACTGGATCTCGTTACCGTTCGATTTACCAGCAGAGCATGGGGCGCCGGTAACCTATCGGGTAACAGTCTGGCTGAACGGCCATCAAACCTTTCAGGCGACAGTCGTTGTTCAGCCGGGCGCCTGAGGAACAGTGACACTGAGTCGACCATGGTGCTGAAGAGGTGGTGGGGATTCCCAGGGGAGGCGCCTTGCTCGCTGGTGCAGCAGGGTCCAAGGATTGGATAGCTCAAGACGCTTCCCTCGCCCGGCCTGCTTCGGGGATACCTACGCGTCCGCACGGCCAACAGCATCATCACCGCGAAGGAAGTGACGGGCGCAATGCATTGCGCCGGTCCTAGACAAACGGGAGGTCGTGGCTGTGAACTGGCGGCTCTGCGTTCACTAGCAGAAGAGACAGGCACAATGCATTGCGCCCCTCCTTGGGTGTGCTACGGGCGCGATGCATTGCGCCCTGACGCGGGAGATACGAGCAGCCGATCACTGGCTGGTATGACCTTGTCAGGAGACTCGGAGTTCTTCGGCGATCCGGCGAGCAGCAGCCAGCCAGCGCTCGTCGGTCTCGTCGGGGACGGAACAGCCATTGGCGAGGATGAATTTCCGGCCATGGGTCTGCTGAAGTGCATCAAGCGCTTCAGCCTGTATCGCTTCGACGGGACCACACGTTAAAGGACCGAACTCGTCCCAGCCTCCCATGAGACACTTCTCAGTACGCTGCCGAGCCTCGGCTAGGGAGGGGCCAGCGCGCCGATCACTCCAGCTGAGGACTTGAACCGGGTAATCGAGCACATCCTCGAAGAACAGGTCACGATCGCCATGCACGTGGAGAATGTTGAGCCAGCCATCGGCAGCACCGGCAAGCGCCAAAAGATCGTAGGGCCGGCCGAACTCGCGATAGCGTTCGATCGGCATCGTTGCGGCCGTACAACCCTGGAGAGCGAAGAAAACACCGTCGGCACCAGCATCCACAACCAGTTCCACGTAGGCACGGATGTTCTCCGCCAACACCGCGAGCACCTGGTGCAGCAGCGCAGGGTGCGCGGCTGCATGCTCAAGCAGGAGCTCGGGACGAGCAGCAGCGTAGAGTGCCTGCGTCAGCGGGCTGAACACTGTGACAACAATCGGGACGTCGGGTCCGGTGAGCTGACGAAGATGACGCACTGCACGAACCCACTCCTGCGCATAGCGTGAGCGGCACATGTCGATCGCATCGATAAGATACCAGTCATCAAGCTCGACCACAGCACGCCGGGGAAAGGGATACCGCAGGTCCGGCATCAGCTTTGCGATATCGAGATCGAAACGGCGAACAAAGAAATCGTATGTTAGCTCTGCCAGCCGGTGTCCGGAGCCATGAGGGCGGAAGTGATGCCAGAAACAGACCGGAGGACGGTCGACCGCCTCGCCGCGGAGTACAGCCTGCACACGCTCACGCTTTGTTAAGGTCGCCACGCGTTTTCCTCCTCTCAATTCTGCAGAACTTCGCTAACACGTTCTGGTACGGTGATGATCAGCCTCGGTCCATTAGTGTCTAGGACGATGAGGCGATCTCCACCTGACCCATGAGCGATGGCGATGACCGTACCGTCGGAGGCAACCGCGACACCGCGGACGAGCCATCCTGGCAGGAGATGATCGACGGGCTCCAGGGTTGCGGTCTCGTAGACCCAGATACCATCTCCAAAGTCGTCTGTCGAAGGGAAGACGATATAGAGCAGGCGACCATCGGGAGACAGCGCGGCGCGAAGTGATGCCGCCGATGCAGCTTGCACGTCCGGCAGCAACAGCCGTGCGAAGCGCTGCCACAAGGAGATCTCCTCGTTTGCGGAGTCTGGTCGCGGCGTTTCACGCCGTGCTCCGGTGTCAGTATCGAGAGCGACAACGCGACGCAAACGAGTCTCAACAAGATACAACCAGCGACCATCATGCGACGGCAGGAGCACCGTCGTTGCGGGATGAGCGATAATGCGGGCAACTGTCTCACCCGTGGCAAGATCCCACAGGCCGAGCCAGCTTGTTGACGAATCCCTGCACCAGGAGAACCAGCGCACCTGGTCTGAGTTCAGAGCGCCACCGTCAGCTGTCGGATTCGCAAGACAGTCAGTATCGCCGGGTGCAGCAGCGGTAAACCACCAACGACGAGAGGTTCGGAGTTCGAGAGTCTCCACGTCAAGGATCGAGACCCGTGCCTCCCCGGAACCATCAAGCGAGAGGAGGCGTTCGAACACAACAAGCTGGCTTCCCGCCGTCACAGCAACCCGTGGCAGCAGCTGCGTTCCCCGTAGGGCACCGGGCAGCACACGACGTGTTCGCAGCTCGCCAGAACGACTGTCCAGTGCAATGATTTCTGCAAACCAGCCCTGACCGAGGCGAGCAGCTTGATAGACAAAGATAACCGGCTTCTCTGGGAGACCGACCACAGCCATAGCCGTCGCTGGGGTAGAAGTCGAACCAGGCTGGAGCGAGGCACGGACAGGATTGAGATCGATGCGCCGTTCCTGACCGGAACGCACATCAGTGAACACAAGGCTCAGCTGCCAGAGCCCACCGTACAGTCGACTGATAGCTCCGACTGGGGAGGAGGAACGGCGAACGAAGTAGGTCATCCCCTCGGCCGCAACGAGTGTCTCACCGCGTAACCGTACGACGCTGCCAGTGCTCGGATCGAAGCGGAGGGCTGTTGCCCAGGAAGTTGTGCGTAGAACAAGCGGAGCCTCACTTGGAAGAGGCCCAGCGAGGCGGGGAACGACGTCGAGCAAGCTACTCGAAACGGCGGAAGCAATACCATTCGTCGCCTCGATATCGAGCCGCCACCGTCCGGATTCGTTCAGTGGAACTCGCACCTCGTATGTACCAGGTGCAATCTCGCGTGCCAAGCGAATCTCAGCGATAGACGCCGCGGCACTGTTCGAGCTTTCAGAGGCGGGGAGAACCAAGGCACGAACCTGGAGCCCACTCACTGGCGCCCCCTCAGAGCCGACAACCTGGAAATGGACGGTCGCGACATCTCCCGCTGCTGGCGATGTCGGCTCGACGATGACTTGCACGATGCGCAAGGCTGCGTCTTCAGCGGCACCCTGTGGAGGAGCTGGTACGAGGAATGAACTGGTCAGGACGAGGAGAACGACTAGTGCCTGTCGCATGCGTAATTCCTCGCGCGACGAGAGCATCTCCCTGGTGCCTTACCACGAATAGGGATGGTATGAACGCTCGTGGGCTTCAGCGAGATAATGGACGAGAAGCTCAACCGCACCAGCGATGTCGGCAACGTGGGCCATTTCGTTGACAGTATGGACGTACCGAGTAGGGATGGAGAGGGTAACCGCCGGAACACCAGCACGGGTGCGCTGCACAGCGCCGGCGTCAGTCCCTCCGCGAGGGAGGAGCTCGAGCTGGTAGCGGATGCCGTGACGCTCGGCAATCTCGCGCAGATGCTGAACCAGGGGACGGCTGGGGAGATGGGAGGTATCGAAGACCTTTATCGCCACTCCCTCACCAAGGCGGGTGACGCGATCTTGCGCGTCGATCCCGGGGACATCGCCAGCGATCGTGACGTCAATAGCGATACCGACATCGGGTTCGAGGCCAAAGGCAGCTGTCTGAGCGCCGCGGAGTCCGACCTCTTCTTGGACGGTCGCAACCGCAACGATCTCGACCTCGTGCTGATCGAGATGCCGAAGTGTTTCCAGCATCACGAAGACACCGACGCGGTCATCGAGCGCCTTACTTAGGACAGTCGGACCAAGTCGGGCGAAATCGCGCGCGAGTGTTACCATGTCGCCCAGCGCGACGCGCTCCCGCACCTCGTCTGGTGGTAAGCCAAGATCAACATAGAGATCGTCAAGCGCTGGGGCTTTTCGTTCCTCACTGGTCAGGAGGTGGACCGGCTTCGTGGCAAGTTGGAGAGCACCGAGCAACGGCTCACCCTGATGCGGCCAGACGTGGACACGCTGCGCAACGAGGACGCGAGGGTCAAAGCCACCGACCGGTTGGAGCCGGAGAAAGCCCTGGTCATCGATGTAGCGAACGAGGAAGCCGATCTCGTCCATATGCGCAGCCAGCATGATCCGGCGACCTCCACGGCTGCGACGAATGCCGATGAGGTTACCCATCGCATCGCTCCGGAGCTCATCGACAAGCGGTTCGAGGGCTGAGCGCACAAGCGCAGCGACAGGCTCCTCGTGCCCCGGTACGCCGGGCGTTTCGCACAAGCGCTGAAGTAGCTGCCAATCGAGTTCCATCGCGTTACCGTCCCTGATCAGAGTTGACCCTCCATTGCCGCACTGATCCTAACATCGAGAGTTGACTCGCCCAAGTGGATGCTGGGGCGCGATGAATCGAGCACCAATTCGCCTAACCGACTAGGCCGAGGGGAGCAAAGCACCAGACGAGGCCACTCCTGTTGGAAGCCATACGCCGACGAGGTGTCAGTTGGCACCTCTCGGTTCACTCTCTCTTCAGCTGCAGGATTCTCTCGAATGGCTCGTCCCTTGTTCCCGACTGAGATTCGAAAAGCGAGCACGGCCGGTTACATTGGCCCAGCGATCTTGAATCCGTGAACTGGTTGCTCCGAACCAATGTACTACCGGCTGCCGTCACGAGAGCAGGCCGCGGTACAGCGAGCGACACAGATGTCCCCTCGGCAGCCCAGGCTATGGCCGTGGGTCGTTCCGTCACGAGAGGTGCCGGCGCATCTTGTCTTGAGAGATGTGGCAGGCGTCCACGAGGAAGCACATTAGGGGTAGGATCTCTGGGGAGTCACGACACTGGTGGAGGAGGTTCACAGTGGTCCAACAGTTGACGCGCGATCAGGTTCCGATCGAAGAGACTTGGAATTTAGAAGACCTCTTTCCCAACACGGAAACCTGGGAGACGGAGCGCGAGTTGCTTATGCGCGATCTTGCTGCACTCGAACAGTTACGGGGGACTCTTGGTCAGGGGGCAGCACAAGTGCTCCGGGTTCTGCAACTTGCGGACGAGCTGGACCAGCGGGTGAGTAAGCTGTACGCCTATGCACTCTTGGCACGTGATCAAGACACGCGTGACACGGCAGCGGCGGAGCGGTACGAGCGTGCGGTTTACGTTGGGACACTAGCCGCCCGAGCTTCTGCTTGGATTGCCCCGGAGCTCTTGGCAACGTACACCGACGCGGAACTCCTGGAGATGGTAGAGCAGGAGCCGGGGCTAACCCCGTTCCGGCGACTGCTCGAGCGGCTGGTGCGGGAGCGGCCGCACGTGCGTTCGGCCGAGATCGAGGAACTGCTTGCTGAGGCCACACCGCTGGCACAAGCACCGAGCACAGCCTTCACGCTCTTGGACAACGCCGATATTCGATACGGCACAGTGACCGACGTGGACGGTCGTACGGTCGAGCTGACCAAAGGGCGCTATCAGCTTCTGTTGGAACGATCGGAGCGGGGAGTGCGGCGGCAGGCATATGAGGTTTTTAACGCGCCGTACATTGCACATCGGCACACGCTTGCTGCGCTCCTGAGTGCAGCAAATCAGCGCGACGCCTTCTATGCACGAGCTCGACGGTACGACTCTGCGTTGCACGCTGCGCTTCACCCGGACAACATCCCGGTTGAGGTGTACACAACACTGATCGAGCTGGTACGGCAACACGCACACCTTCTCCAGCGCTACCTTGCGCTGCGGAAACGGGTTTTAGGCCTGGAACGGCTGCGAACGTTCGACCTGTACGTGCCACTGGTGGAGCGACCGGAACGGACGTATACATACCAGGAAGCACGCGAAGTGGTGCTCGAAGCGCTGCGCCCGCTTGGCGCGGACTACGTTGAGCCGCTGCGAAACGGGCTCGGCAACCGCTGGGTCGATGTCCATGAAACGGTGGGAAAGCGATCAGGAGGCTACAGTCTCGGCGTCTACGGTGTCCACCCATACATCCTGCTGAACTGGAACGGGACACTGCGTGAAGTGTTCACCCTGGCCCATGAGGTTGGGCACGCGATGCACTCTTACTTCAGCTCGCAGGCGCAGCCACATCCTACCGCAGAGTACACAATCTTTGTGGCCGAAGTCGCTTCGACCTTCAACGAGCGACTGCTCACGCACTATCTGCTTGAGCAGACAACTGACCCACGCGAACGAGCGGCGTTGGTCAACGACGCACTTGAGACGTTCCGCATCACGCTGTATCGTCAGACGCTCTTCGCTGAATTCGAGCTTTTGACACACCAGGCAGTGGAGCGTGGGGAAGGGCTAAGTGCGGACGGGCTCTGCACACTCTATGGCCGCCTGATTAGCGAGTACTACGGGCCGGATCTTGAACTCGACGACGAAGTGCGTCACGAGTGGAGCCGAGTACCTCACTTCTATCGGGCGTTCTACGTGTACCAGTATGCGACTGGCCTGGTGGCGGCGACAGCACTCGCGCGCGCCGTGCTTGCGGGGGACGAGGTAGCACGACAGCGGTATCTTGCGTTTCTTGCGGCAGGATCCTCCAAGGATTCGCTGGAACTTCTGCGGGACGCAGGGGTTGACTTGATGACTGCGGAACCATATCATGCCGCCTTTACAACAATGGAACAGGATCTCACAACGTTGGAGTCAGCATTGGGAGAACTTGGAATACTTCGATAAGTGAGAAGAAATCCCTCAGCACAGCCCGTGAGCAAGTTCCCAAGAGACCTGAGTGGCTGACGAGGGTGAAGCACGCTGATAGGTTGCGCCACGCTGATACCGCAGCGGCGACAAGGTTCATGTCCCCGGAGAATGACACGCCATGGTTTGCACGTCCTCAATCGCCAGATTGAGCGAGCCGGGATCGCATAGGAAACCTGTGGTACCCACAGTAGATTCGAGAGGAAGACCCGTACGACTGACCCAGAATCCAGAGCCGAACTGTGTGTTGTATGGCTAACATCTCGCATCCAGCTGACCAAAGCATACCGAACATTCGTTCTTATCCCTCGGCTCTCACTCGGTTATCGGGAGCTCCTCTCAGCAGGGCAAGGATGGAGACTCTCCGATCAGCGGAAGCATGGGTCCATTCTGGTTGGCAGTCTCGGGTAGGTGATGGAAGGCGACGGCGGGTTCCCCGCGCAGTATGGAAGAAGTGCGCTCGGCGACATGGAGAGCAACAGTACCAAGCATGAACGTGCGGTACCGGACCACGGGAAAGCCACTACTGCGCAGAAGCATGGCGAGTTCATGCGGTGGAGGGAATGCGGCGGTCGAACGGGGCAGGTACCGGTAGGCGTCGCGATCACCGCTGACAAGTCCACCGAGCCAAGGGATGAAGCCTTCAAAGTAGAGCCGCAGTAGGGGAGCAAGCAGACCACAAGCTGGCGCCGTCTCCAGGATGACGAGGCGACCACCAGGCCGCAGGACTCGCGCGAACTCACGGATAGCCGCGGCATAGTCGGGGAGGTTGCGGAGGCCAAAAGCGATCGTGCAGACATCAACCGAACAGTCACGCAGCGGCAAGCGCATGGCATCACCGCAAAGGAGCGCAACATGCTGCGCACGCACTGCAGCACACTTGCGGGCAGCCAGGCGAAGCATCTCGAAGCTGAAATCCAGAGCAAGCACCCGAGAAGTACTGTGAGTTGCCAGCTCAAGCGCAAGATCACCGGTCCCGGTGGCCACATCGAGGACAAGGGAAGGAGCAACTTCGAGAGCAGCCTGGGCGGCAGCCCGACGCCAGGCAATATCGCGGCCAAAGGTCATCAAGCGGTTCATAAGATCGTACCGGCGCGCTATGCGATTGAACATCTGACGGATCTCACTGGGTGGCCGCAGAGCACCGCGCCCGCTCATACTCCTTCCTTTCTCCCATTGGAATCGTAGCGCAGGGCTCAGCGGCTGTAGAAACCGACCAACTCGCCAGTAGCGAGAACATGCCCTTTGATGACCTGCAAGAACTGGTTACGAGTGGCACCGGGTGCAAGGCCGGTGGGGCGGTCAAGCGCATAGAGGCGAAAGATGTAGCGGTGCGTGCGACCGGGCGGTGGGCACGGCCCGCGATAGCCAACCGTTCCAAAGTCGTTACGGCCTTGCCGGGCACCCTCAGGGAGCGTGTCCAGCGGTGGGATCCCCGCGACTAACGATCGCGTGTGGGCAGGGAGCTCATACAGGAGCCAGTGGGTGAAGGTACCACCTGGTGCATCGGGATCTTCGACGAGCAGGGCGAGCGACGCAGTGTCAGGTGGAGGCTCTGCCCAGGCCAGCGGCGGTGAACGATCGGCACCGTCGCAGGTATGCTCACGAGGAATCGTCGCTCCCGGAGCAATCGCGGAGCTAGACAGTGCGAGCTGAGCAGTGACAGGACTAGGACTTGGTGTGGGGGATGCGAGAGTACATGCGCAAAGGAACAGCAGCGACGTAAGCCAGAACCAGCGTAACAATCTGCCTGAACCCATGGAGCACTCCGAAATTCCTCAGGCGATGCCCTTTCAGGACACACATCCGGTGGCTAATCACCCAACGTCTTGCACGAGAGAGTAGCGCGCCCGTTCGCCCGACCGCAGCGGCTTTGTTTGCCGACGCACCGCTGGTTGCCGTCGAGGCAAGCCCTGAACTGGCAGCGACTCATAGTTTTGAGCAGAAGTCTGTAGCTTGCAAAAATACCTGTCAGAAGGGCAACGCAAGAGCGAGAAGGGCAAGGATGAGCCCATGTCGCGGGCGCTGCGCCAGACGTGGGAGAATTGCAGCACCGATATCCCCCCATCGTCGTAGTTCACCGGACCAGCATCGTCCAATCGTCCAAAGCACGAATAATGAACAGAAGATTGTCACGCAGAAAGTAAGAGAGCGACCTGTTACACTGGCATGTTCTGCCGGTTGATTCGGCCAGCCGTGAGAACGAGTGAGAATGCAAGCAAGACACAGCCCGCGTAACACTCTTTGGCATCATACAGAGCGAGCAATACCGGACGAAGTCACTGCAGATCTTGCCACAAGGATTATGGCGCACGTCGGCTTTTTGTGAGGGTGGACAGCCTTCTCTCATTCCGATGTCGTACGACAACAGCTCTAAAAGATCTGATCGGCTATACCGGCACGGATCGTGCGACAGGCGGCTGCTGTAGCTCCTAGCCAGTGGGGTAGCAGTGAGTATCACCGTGACGCTTGTGGTCTACTGGTGGGTGGCCTTCCATCATTCAATGGATCATTGCAGTGTCACCTGCTTTCGGCGAACGCAGCTGGTTAACAATGAAACAGAGCTACGAAGACAGTCTGAGGCAATGACCGCGCGATATGTTCTAGGACAAAACGCGGGGTGAGACCACCTGCCGGTAACAGCCCTGCAGCTTGCGACGACGCTGTTCGTCGTGGTCAAGACCGTGAAGTGGGGCACCCCGGCATGTCGTAGTGAGCCACGTGGACCCTCGGTGCTGCGGGAACTTGGCCGTACTTCCGCGCCACGGCATGTCGTAGTGAGTCACGCGGGCCTTACCGACAACCATCCGAATGCATTGAGAAGTGCCGGACCGGTGCCGCTGAAGCCACCTCGCGCGTGCGTCGGTGCCGAAAGGCAGGCCTTGTCGACAGAACAGCTGTCAACGGCCTCCTAAGTACTTCCTCAAAGCAGTCATCATGCGATCCTGGTGCTGAACGACGGGCTGGTACTCGACCCGAGGCCCCAGACGAGAGAAGCCGCAGTCACAATTAGCAGACATAGTTCAGCCCGGTTTCGCACTACCGTGACAAGTAAAACGAGTTAACTCTCCAGCGGTTGGCGACCACGAAACCCGGCATCCCGCTCGTGCCAGTAAGCAACAGTCGGCTCATCGACTTTCCAGCAGAGGTACACCTCGCGGCCATCACGAAGGCTGGGGAAGTCGACCAAACCCATGTCGAGATCCTTAACTTCGACGCCGAGCTGGTGAATTTGGCGCACTTTTTCGCGGATTGCTCGGGTGAGCTCTGCGACCCGCGCCTCATGGGCATGGAGTCGCACGCCGTGGCCGTTGAGGAAAGCGATCGGAGTAAGACGGCGAAGTTCAGCAAGCTCACGGTCGAGCTCGCGCTTCTCCGCTTGGAGTGCAGTCAGGAGACCGCGGAGACGCGGGACAAGCGTCCGCGCTTCTTCGACTGTGAAATACCGTCGCTGAGAACGCTCCATGGCTGCCCGCCTCGAACCGAGTCGCTGTACTGCCCCTCCAATGGTCGGTCGAGCGACAAGAGACAGAGCCTCTGCCGATGGAACTGGCGACGGCGAGCTGGTGGGATCGACCTATCTCGCCGTACGACCAGGCAGAGTTTACCATCGAACCGAGATCACGGCACGCTTGAGGGGGGTGAATGGAACGGCAAACTGTAGCGCGTACGCGCACAAGAGAGCGTGGGCAGGTTCTCGGACACGTGTTCCTCGCGACGACAGCGATCCTTTGGGGGTCATCGTATATCAGCACGCGAGTACTCGTCGGGGAAGTACCACCGCTCTTACTGGGTCTGCTCCGCGGGCTACTTGGCACACTTGTGGTGGGAGCAGCAGCCTGGTGGACAGGTGAGCGACTGCACGTCCGACTTCGTTCGTGGCTTCCGATTGCGGGTCTTGGCGCACTTGGCGTTGGGTACTTCTACCTGGGGCTCAATCTCGCCTTGCAGTGGACGAGCGCAACGGCGGCTTCACTGCTGAGCCTGCCTTACCCAGCGTTGACAGCACTGGGCGGCTGGCTCTTCCTGAAGGAACGCGTGCGCCCAGTGCAGGCAACCGGCATCGGATTGGCGGCAGCTGGTGCAACATGGCTGACGCTGGCAACAGCTCAGGAGGGACTCGGCGGTGCCTGGGTGGGCAATCTGCTCGCCCTCTCAATTACTGTGGCGTGGACGATCTACACATTACTCGGCCGGCGTCTTTTGCCGCACTGGCCAGCACTCACAGCAACGTTCCATATGATGCTGGCAGGCACGCTCTTGCTGGCACTGGGGGCTAGTGCAGAGTTCCTCCGCGGGGCGCGTCCAGTTTGGACTGTGGAGACAGTCCTGATGACACTCTACCTGGGTGCTATCTGCACTGGACTGGGGTATGCATTCTGGAACCGTGGCTTAAGCCTTGTGCCTGCCGCTGCGGCAAGTACGTACCTGTACTTGCAGCCCGTCACGGTACTAGCGCTGGCGATTCCGCTGTTGGGAGAACGACCGTCATGGGGAACGATTGCCGCTGGTGTACTGGTCATCGCGGGGACAGCACTCGCAGCACGACGAGCAGGAGGGGATTGAGAGATTCCGGTACACTGGCAGCCGACCGCTCAGCGGGCAAGCCGGAATCCGGGAGCGGTTAGAGCAAGAGTCGATCAGGGGGACGAGACACGCGATGGGGAAGCGGAAGACAGCGCTCATTACCGGCATCACTGGACAGGACGGTTCCTATCTAGCAGAGTTCCTGCTCGAGCAGGGCTACCGCGTTGTCGGCATGCAGCGCCGCTCGAGTACGGAGACACTGTGGCGCATTGCCCATCTTCTGGACAAGATCGAGCTCGTGCAAGGTGATCTTTTAGACCAACTTTCCTTGATCGAGATTATCCGGGCGTTTCAACCGGATGAGGTTTACAACCTGGCAGCGCAGTCGTTTGTGCCGACGTCGTGGCAGCAACCCGTCCTGACCGGAGAATTCACGGCACTGGGGGTAACACGGTTGTTAGAGGCGATCCGATTGGTGAAGCCGGACGCGAAGTTCTACCAGGCGAGTTCCTCGGAGATGTTTGGCAAGGCGGTGGAGGTGCCGCAGAACGAGCGCACTCCCTTCTATCCCCGTTCACCCTATGGGGTGAGCAAAGTCTACGGGCACTACATCACCATTAATTACCGTGAAAGTTACGGACTGTTTGCTGTTTCAGGAATCTTGTTCAACCATGAAAGTCCTCGCCGCGGTCTAGAGTTCGTGACACGCAAGGTGACACATGGTGCGGCAAAGATCAAGTTAGGACTGGCGAAGGAGCTGCGACTTGGGAATCTCGATGCGCGGCGAGACTGGGGCTATGCCCCGGACTATGTCCGTGCCATGTGGCTGATGTTACAGCAGGAGCAGCCGGACGACTTTGTGGTGGGAACAGGGAAGACCTACTCGGTACGCCAACTGTGTGAGATCGCGTTCAGTTGCGTGGGACTAAACTGGGAGGACTATGTGGTGGTCGACCCAGCGCTCTTCCGGCCAGCCGACGTCGATCTCTTGGTCGCAGACGCGACGAAGGCGCGGATTGTGCTGGGATGGCGACCGACAGTAAGCTTCGAGGAGATGATCGAGCTGATGGTTGATGCTGATGTGCGGCTACTCCGGGGTGACCACGTGCCACCAGGAATGGTGGCACCATGCATCCGATGAGTGCGCCATGGGGAGAGTCAACGCTTACAGGGACGGGAGCCAAGCTCTCTCGTCCCTTTTGTAGGCTTCGTTTGTTGCAGGCACAACAGACCCAAGGTCACTTGGCGATACAACTGGGAAGCAGGCAATGTGTTGGTGCATCAGTAACTCATTTTAAGAACTCTCTCGACGGATCTTCCCCCAGCGGCCAGCCCAAGGATCGGTCAATGGGTTAGATATACTGACACTGCATCTGTGTCCCAGGCGCTCTACCGCCTCTCGATGGGTCAACCTGTTGCGGTGCCAATGGTACTAGTCGTGCCATTGCAATGAGCGGGGGAACCACAGCGAGGAAGCCTGAGCCCAGGCTGCGGGTGCAGATATGGGTAGCGCGACTTGGCGCAGCATACCTGCCGCTGGGGATTGCTCAGTGGTTGATTGAGCAGAGCGCGCGGCGCATCGTGCTCCCTGCGGACATCAAGCGAGAGGAATTCCACATCGACAGTCTCCGCTGTGTTTGGCTCACCCCGAAGAGGAGCCAACACGATCGGGTGTTGCTGTACCTCCACGGTGGAGGATTTGTGTTCGGGTTGAGCGGACAACACCTTCGGATGGTCGCAGATTTGGCGCAGCGGTCTGAGCTCCGCACTCTACTCGTCGATTATCGGCTGGCACCACGTCATCCATGGCCGGCAGCACTGGAAGACTGTCTGACTGCGTACCGTTGGCTCCTTGAGCAAGGAGTAGCACCGCAGCACATTGCGGTGGCTGGGGACTCAGCAGGTGGGAACCTTGCGATCACGTTGGCGATGGCGTTGCGTGATACCGGAATTCCGCTCCCCGTAGCTCTCGCCTGCCTGTCTCCGGTCGGCGATCTGGCACGCCGTGAGGGGAAAGGCCAGCTCGTTGGCGATGCGGTTTTGCACCCGCGGGCCATCCGACGCTTCAACCGGTCATACATTGCTGGCCAAGACCCGCGTCATCCGCTGATCTCGCCAGTTTATGGAGAGTGGTCTGGGCTGCCACCACTTCTCATCCATGCCGGTGAAGAAGAACTTCTGCGGGAAGACGCCGAGCGGCTAGCAGCAGCTGCACAGGCAGCAGGCGTCGAGGTGGAATTAGCGATCTACCCTGGCATGTGGCACGTCTGGCAACTGTGGTTGGAACTTCCGGAGGCACAGGAGTCACTCAGCAGTATCGCGCGGTTCTTCCGGCAGCGCATGCACGCAGCGGTGTAAGCTGCCGAGAGCCCCTTTGGGTTGACTCGGCCAGGAGCGCCGCCGTGAGCTTCAGGACGCCAGCACCGACCCTCCGAGATGCCCCGCAGCAGCGTCCTTTCCCCACATAATCCTCTGTCACTCGAGCGCCTCACACCCGGTACAAAGCGGCCTTGTCCCCTGAGCCGGCGTAAGTACAACAAGTGCGTCATGGCAAGGTAAGCAGTGCGGCGCCAGAGAGCTGCGACTCTGCGAATCTTATTAATCTGCACGTCAGACCGATCGACTGGCAGCGGCTGCCCAACAGGCATGAGCACCACAACGAGTGGGAACTCCAGGTCCTGCGCGTTGTGCCAGGTCAAGACCTTCACCGAGGGGCTGACGGAGAGCGCTCGTCCGCGCGTGACCATCTCACTCCACACATCCAGCAGTTCCCAGGGCAGAAGCAACCTCTTGAGCAAGCTCGTTCTTTGGAACAAGAATCGCAGCATGCCTTGGTGTGAGCCGCAGGACAGCGAGCTCCTCGGCGGGCAGCTTTGGGAGGACCTGGGTCCAAGTATCCCGTTCAGGAAGTAGTACGACCAGCGGTTGCCTCCGTGCGGCCTACGTGCGGTGGGTGAGGAGAAGTTGACGGTCAGTCGTGTCACCCAGCGGAATGGTCTGGAGGTTAATCGCAGCGGCGGCAAACATTTCCGGGGTTACCCATTGATTCATCGAGGGGATGACCTGTTGATAGTCCGGGAATTCGGTGCGGAGGACTTGCCAGCTAGCCACGCGAGGGTAGACCGACTGACCCACAGTACCGACCAACAGAGGAGCTGCTGGATCACTGCAGAGCTGACGAGCAAAGCAGTGCTGACGAGCAAAGCGGAGAGCAAGAGAGCAACCGGAGTCAGATCGTGGACTTCATCCCCCGAGAACTTCATCCACCATGACGGGGGTCGTACTGTTGGTGATCCGGACGCAGGCGAGAAATATCCAACGTAAGCTGGCGGCGTTCCTCCGGGAGGTAGAGGTTTTGTTCACGGAGCAGGTTAGTGAGCACTTCATACACACGCCAGACTCTTCAAACATGCATACAATAACTTGTACAGCTCCCGGTTAGTGAGCACGCCATACACATGCCAGACCGCTTCGCGGTGCGTCGTACTTAACCCGACCTCTTGTTCGGGACGATCGATCGCAAGATCTTCCTCAAGTGGCCGCATCCCACGACCGAGGATGACCTCCTCAATTTCTGTGCAGAGATAAAGGTCAGTGACGCGCCGGAGTGAGGAGACGAGCCTTCGTTCATGCCTCGGATCAGGAGAAGCGGTGGGTCGAGAGCTCGGGTTCGCGCCTGCCGGAGGACGACGCGAAGTTGCT
>CALIMB010000006.1 GCA_938028665.1 uncultured Thermomicrobium sp.
GTGCTTCTAGGATAGAGGTGGTTCACTGATAGGAACATGGTTCGTTATCTCGAAAACGAGGAATTGGAATGCATGGCCAGTCACCGGCAGTTTGGCGAGCGGTTGCATGTTTGAACGCGCTCGCTCGCGCGAGTGATGGCAAGACGTTGAGCGAGCTGGCACGCGCCATCGGCGAAGCGAAGAGCACGCTCCACGCGGTGCTGGCGACACTCGTTGCGGCTGGCCTCCTGGTGCGCGAGGAGACAACAAAGCGGTACTGGCTGGGTCCGCATGTCTTGGTGCTGGCCAGTGCGTACGCACGCCAAAGCGATCTCCTCCGCGCCTTTACGGAGGTAGCACGTCCGCTTGCCCGTCAACTGGGCGAGACGGTCCAGCTAGCTGTTCTGCAAGGGCGTGAAGTGCTCTACATTGGCAAACAAGAGGGGACCCAGTGGGTACGCCTCGCCTCCGAGATCGGGACACGTCTGCCTGCCCATGCCACCTCGCTTGGGAAGTGCTTACTCGCCTGGTTGCCGGAGGAGGAGCTTGAATGCCTGCTAGCCGAGGGGCCGCTGGTTGCGTTAACACCGCGAACGATCACCGACCCGGCAGCTCTGCGAGCCGAGCTGGCACGCGTGCGCGAGCAAGGCTACGCCATAGACCGCGGAGAGACACTCCCCGACGTCTGGTGCTTTGGGGCACCGGTGCGCGACGCCAGCGGGACAGTCATCGCCGCGTTGAGCATCTCTGTCCCGGTGACGCGCATCACGTCGCAGCGCAGTGAAGAGTTGATTGCTGCTGCCCAGCACGCGGCTGAGCAACTCTCGCAACGACTAGGCCATGGTGAGCTTGACGGAACGACTCCTGATTGGACGGCAGAGCGGATTGAGTTGAGGAGGAGGATGAGATCATGACACGCGTCCTGTCGCGTCGGCACTTCTTGGGAACTGTGGTCGCAGCTGGGAGTGCGCTCCTTGCTGCCTGTCGCCGGGAGCAAGCGACACCGACAGTGCCAGCAGCAAGAACACCAGCAGCTGGTCTGCAGTTCGAAGGTGTTGAGGTTAATGTCATTACCTTCACCGGGCCGCAGATTGCCGAGCCGCTGCAGCGGCGAGCGCCGGACTTTCAGAAACTGACTGGCGCCAAGATTAACGTCATTACGGTTCCCTTCGCCGATCTCTACCAAAAGATCCTCACTGACTTTACCACCGGCACGAATAGTTACCATGTCATCGTTTTCGCCCCGCAGTGGATGGCAGACTACGTCGAACCTGGTTATCTCGAAGACCTCACCCCACGGATTGAGGCTGACCCTGCGCTCCAGTGGGACGACATTGCGCCGTTCTTTAGGAATTTCAGCGCGACCTATGGCGGGAAGATCTACACCATTCCGCTCGACGGTGACTTCCAGATGGTGTACTACCGCACGGACCTGCTCGAGGCTGAAGGACTCAAGCCGCCCGAAACATGGGAAGACTATCTGGCAATAGCCCAACATTTCCATGGAAAGGATCTCAATGGCGATGGCGTCCCTGACTTTGGCTCTGGGATTGCCAAGCGTCGCGGCGCACAGAGCTACTGGATGTTCTGGTCCATTGCGGCCTCCTTCCTGCAAAGCCAGGGAACGCAGCAGGGTGCATTTTTTGACGTCGATACACTGGAGCCCCTGACGAACAATGAGGCGTTTGCGCGTGCGCTCGAAATCTACAAGGAGACCGGTAAGTACGGTCCCCCAGACGAGCTGAACTGGGACGTGGGTGACAGCCGCGCCGCCTTTGTCACTGGGCGCTGCGCCCTCACGCTGGACTGGGGTGACATCGGCACGTTGGCGATCGATCCCGAGCAGTCCAAGGTGAAGGACAAGGTGGGCGCGATCATTCTCCCCGGCACCAAGGAGGTACTTGACCGCAAGACCGGCAAACTTGTCACCTGCGACGCCAACACATGCCCGCACGCGATCAACGGGGTGAATCACGCACCCTATGCCGCGTTCGGTGGCTGGTCCGGAGCGATTAATAAGAATGCTCCTGCGAAAGTCAAGGATGCCGGATACGCCTTCCTTTCCTACATGAGCCAGCCTGCTCAGGCAAACGTCGACGTGACTATTGGCAAGACCGGTTTCAACCCGTACCGGATCTCCCAGTTTGAGAACATCGACCTCTGGGTCAAAGCGGGCATGAGCGAAGCCGCCGCGAGAAACTACCTTGGAGCAATTAAGGAGAGCCTCAACAGTCCGAACATGGTGCTTGATCTCCGCATTCCGGGTGCGCAGCGCTATCAGGGAGTGGTCCTCGATACGGTGCTCTCGCGTTACCTCGCTGGCGAGTTGACCACCAAACAGGCGATGGAGGAGTTGACGAGAGGCTGGAACGAGATTACGAACGAACTGGGTCGTGACCAGCAGAAGCAAGCCTACCGTTCAAGCCTCAGCATCCGCTGAAGCGGAAGGGAAAGCGCGAATCGTGCGTGGTCTCCCACCCGTAACGACGCCACAACGGCGCGGGGATGCGGTGGCGGCGCCGGCCCGCCGCATCCCCTGGTCGCGGGCAGCACTGGTCAGTTGGGCCGACCGGCAAGCTGGAGCTGTGCTCGTTCTTCCGGCCATCCTTGTGATCTTGGTCCTGTCCATCTTCCCTCTGCTCTTCTCGCTCTACCTTTCGCTCTCGCGCTTCCAACCGGTGTCTGGGGGATTTCGCATTCACTTCGTTGGGTTACTGAACTATCGCAAGCTTTTCCTCGGCTCGGAGCGTGAACACTTCCTCGGCCGTCTTGGGGAATCTGGACTCATCGGTTGGCTAGCCTTCGTGGTCTTAGCAGCGATTGGGCTTGTCCTGCTCTGGCGCTCGCTGCGTACTGGACCACTGAACATCTTCCGCCTTGCTGGTCATAGCGTTGTGGCGCTCGCCAGCCTGCTTGCGCTTTGGCTCGCAGTTCGGACTATCGTTGCCAGCGGTGGCCGACCCGGTACGCTTGTCGTCACGTGGGTCTACGTCTTTGGTGGCGTGGCCCTTCAGTTCCTTGTAGGGCTACTGCTCGCTTCACTGTGCGCACAACAGCTGCCTGGACGCCGGTTCTTCCGAGTTGTCTTCCTTCTCCCCATGATGATCACACCGGTTGGCGTCGCTTACACGTTCCGGATGCTCACCGATACCGGGAAAGGGCCATTTGCACCAATTGCCCACTGGCTGGGCTATGCGAACGTAAGTTGGGTCAACGATCCCTGGGGCGCGCGAGTTGCAGTAATGATTGGTGACCTCTGGCAGTGGACACCCTTCATGTTCATCGTCCTGCTTGCCGCCCTGGAGAGCCAGTCTCCCGAGCCGATCGAGGCCGCAATCGTTGACGGCGCTAACCGATGGCAGATCTTCTGGCACATCACCGTGCCACAGATCGCACCCGTAGCGAGCACCGTCATCCTGATTCGTCTTATCGAGGCCTTTAAGATTTTCGACATGCCGAACGTTCTAACCGGTGGCGGTCCCGGTACTGCGACAGAATCCCTCACACTCCACGCCTACGTCCTCTGGCGCTCGCTCGACTACGGAACGTCGGCCGCTGTCGCGTACTCGTTGCTGTTTGTCGTCACTTTTGTGGGTATCGCCTACGTACGGCTTGTGCATCGCCGGCTAACCGAAGCGCTCTAGGAGGACACCAATGGCACTCCGTTGGCGCACCAGTCCGACAGGTCCGAGCCCACTCGGAGCGATCCTCTCCTACGCCATTCTCGGCTTCTGGACGTTCGTCGTCCTCTTTCCGCTGTACTGGCTGGTGATTACCGCCTTCAAATTACCAGTGCACGTGAATGAAGGACCGACTTACATTCCGTTTGTGGACTTTGCGCCGTCTCTCCACGCCTGGCGATACATTCTCATTGACCTCGGGAATGACACGCTGCGTCCCTATCTCAACACGGTCATCGTTGGCGTGACAAGCTCCATCCTCACACTCATCTTCGGGGCAGCAGCGACGTACGGGCTGAGCCGATTCACTTACCGCGTACGGCTGGCGACGGTGCTGGTCTTTCTCGGCTTCGTTGTGCTTGCTGCTCTCGGCATTCAGCTTGGGGCGCCTTGGCAGCTCGCCGTCGCTGGTGGACTTGGTGCTTTCGCACTTGCTCGGGGAGCAGTACTACGTCGTGTTGGTGGTCCGCGGCTTGGCAACGCTGACATTGCTTTCTGGATGATCTCGCAGCGCATGCTGCCACCGGTTGCGATCGTCATTCCGATTTACATTCTCTTTCAACGTCTTGGGATGCTCGACACGCGGACTGCCCTGGTCGTCGCCTATATTGCAGCGAACCTGCCGATCGCGGTCTGGCTTCTGCGTGACTACTTTCGCACCATCCCACTCGAACTCGAGGAAAGCGCAGCCATTGATGGAGCCAACCGCTACCAAATCCTCTGGCGCATCGTCCTGCCGCTGTCGCTTCCCGGGCTGGTCGCTACCTTCCTGTTTATCTTTGTTCTGGCCTGGAATGAATATCTCTTGGCCCTCTTCCTGAGTAGCGCTAAGGCGCAGACAATGCCCCTCCTTGTCGCAGCCCAGAACGCGACCCGAGGTCCACAATGGTGGTACATGTCCGTCCTGATCCTGCTGATGATTGGGCCGGTAATTGTGCTGGCCATCGTGCTTGAGCGGTATATCGCGCGTGGGCTCTTGCTCGGCGCGGTGCGTGGTTGAGAGAGGAGTTACCGCTGATGGAGCTCCATAACCGTATCGCCGTTGTCACCGGCGCCGGATCAGGGATCGGCCGAGCAATCGCCCAGCGCTTCGCAGAAGTGGGCGCGGTCGTTGTCGCTGCCGACGTTAATCCCCAGGCTGCCGAGGCAACCGCGCTGCTCGCACCCGACCGTATCATTCCCCAGCAAGTCGATGTCCGTGATGAGACAAGCGTCCGTGCACTCATGGACAGTATCCTTGCTCGCTTTGGTCGCATCGACATTTTGGTCAATAATGCTGGTATCGGCACAACCAAGGATATCGTCGAGACTGAGCTAGAAGAATGGGAGCAGGTCTTCGCGGTAAACGTTCGCGGAGTCTTCCTCTGCTGCAAGCATGCGCTACCCAGCATGCTCGCCCGGCGCTCTGGTGTCATCATCAACATCGGCTCGGTGGCTGGCCTCATTGGTATCCCCAAGCGTGCTGCTTACTGCGCGAGTAAGGGAGCAATCGTCACGCTGACGAAGCAGATCGCCATCGCCTACGTCAAGGACGGGATTCGTTGCAACTGCATCTGCCCGGGTACGGTTGACACCCCGTGGGTCGAGCGACTCGTGGCTCGTGAGCCGGATCCTTTGGCCGCCCGGCGCGCGCTCGAAGCCCGGCAACCCATGGGGAGGCTGGTTCGGCCGGAAGAAGTAGCTGCTGCCGCGCTCTATCTCGCCTCCGATGAGGCGGCAGCGGTCACCGGCAGTATCTTGGTCGTTGACGGTGGCTGGCTGGCCCAGTGAAGGAATCGGTTTGCCATGAAGTGCTATGGCCTTACCCTTTGTCTTCGCGATGATCCCGATGCCATCGCCGCGTACATCCAGTATCACCGAGCGGTCTGGCCTCAAGTCTGCGCCCGCATCCGCCAAGTTGGTATCCGTACCATGCGCATCTTCCTACGCGGTCGACGCCTTTTCATGTATATCGAAACAGATGATTCGTTCGACTTAACACGCGATTTTCCCCGTGTCAACGAGGATCCCGTCTCCGCTGAATGGAACCGCTTGATGGCAACGCTCCAGGAACGCGCCCCAGAAGCCAATCCGGATGAGTGGTGGGCACCAATGGAGTTGGTCTTCGACCTCGACTGGCCACAGCACCGCGACGGTTCGGGCACAGCGCAGGAGGTTCCCCTATGAGCACCCCACTGCCCCGCCGTATTCTCGGACATACCGGACTTGAGGTTAGTATTGTCTGTGCTGGCTGTGCACCACTTGGCGATATGCCGGAGACATTCGGATACTCTGTCCCCGAAGAGCAAGCAGTGGCCACCCTGCGTGCGATCTTCGCCAGCCCTATCACCTTCTTGGATACTGCTGCAGCATATGGTGACGGAGAGAGCGAGCGCCGGATCGGCCTCGTCCTGCGCGAGATTGGCGGACTCCCACCCGGCTACGTCCTCGCCACCAAGGCCGACCGGGACCTCGCGACTGGCCGTTTCGACGCCTCGCAAGTTCGTCGATCAGTCGAGCGCAGCCTGCAGCTCCTGGGCCTGGCAAAACTGCAGCTGGTCTACTTTCACGATCCGGAACACGCTGGTCTCACAGTTACCGAAGCGCTCGCACCCAATGGGCCCGTCGAGGCGCTCTTGACCTTGCGCGATGCAGGGGTCATTGAGCATGTCGGGGTTGCCGCGGGGCCGATCGACATGCTGCTTAGCTATATCGAAACAGGTCTCTTTGAGGTTGTCATTACCCACAACCGGTATACACTGCTCAATCGAACTGCAGAGCCACTGATCCAACGAGCAAATGAACTCGGCGTGGCAGTGGTGAACGCTGCTCCTTACGGGAGCGGTCTCTTGGCCAAAGGCCCAGCAGCCTACCCTCGCTACGCCTATCGTCAGGCGCACCCAGAGGAACTAGAACGTGCACGACAGCTGGAAGCAATCTGCGCTCGTCACGGCGTACCATTAGCCGCTGCGGCCCTGCAATTCTCTTTGCGCGACCCGCGAATCACTGCCACCATCGTCGGCATGAGCCGGCCAGAACGGGTTGAGGAGACAGTGCAGCTGGCGACTTGGCCAATTCCGGATACCCTCTGGGAAGAACTCGCCGCCGTTCCGCCACTCCCTTACGACCCCCAGACCGGGCAGCTCGTCAGCGCAGCCTGAAAGTGAGGTGGACACGATGCCCATCGGCACGACCCCGATTATCGATACACACGTTCACTTCTGGGACATTGAACGATCCGATCTCTATTGGATGACCCCGGAACTTGCAGAACAACTCCGTCCGCTCCGTCGAAGTTTCAGTCCAGAAGATCTCGATGCCCAACGTCAAGCAACGGGTGTTGACCAGATCATCATTGTTCAAGCCGCACGCTCCGCCTGGGATCATGCCTGGTGGTTCTCGCTTACTGAACAGTATCCGTGGATTGTTGCCGTAGTGGGCTGGGTTGATCTGGAAGCGCCAGACGTTGACCAACAACTTGACCGCTATCGGCAGTATCGAGCCTTCCGTGGTGTCCGAGCAACCGCTGAGAACATGCCCGACCCCGACTGGCTGGTAGCATCTTCTGTCCAGCGCGGTATCGCTGCTGTCGCCGAGCGAGGACTGACGCTCGATCTATTAGTTCGCATCCAGCACCTGCCGCACGTCCCACGCCTTGCGGAGCGCTTTCCTACCCTGACCTTCGTTGTCGATCACCTCGCCAAGCCTCCGATTGCAAGCGGAGATCTTGGGCAGTGGCGCAAACGGATGGCTGCCCTCGTTCCGTATCCCAACGTGTGGTGCAAGCTTTCTGGCCTGCTCACTGAAGCCGGACCCAACCCGACAGCCGAGACAATCCGACCTGTGGTGGAATTTGCGCTTGAGCATTTCGGCTCCAGCCGACTTCTCTGGGGCAGCGACTGGCCAGTCGCGACATTGGCCGCTGACTATCTGACAACGTTCCAAGTCTACCAAACACTCACTGCAACACTGAGCGAGGCCGAACGCGCAGCCCTGTTTGGCGGAAACGCCCAACGCGTGTACCGCCTCACCGAGGCCAGCACCAGCACAGAAGAACACAGCAGACGCCAATCGTAAACAATGCAAAAAGCGAAAAAGATCCGATTCCGCCAGCCGCATCGTGGGCCTGGGCCAGAGTCAGGGCGCCAAGAACTCCTTCAGCCTGCCGACAGAGCACGCGAGTGACGTTCTCTACTCGGGGCCGCCGGTGTATCCCAAGGATCCTGTTCCAACAGAGACTCCAAGCAGTGGCGTGGTTTGCCAGCATGCCGGCCACCTCTGTGGGAACCTATTATTGTGTCGCCGCCACTCTACTGGAAGACGACGTCTGTGCCACAACGATGCCAGGCTCGCCGTGGTACATCGTCCAATGTTCCCAAAGACTCCAACTTGTTGGCTCTCAAGCCGTGACCACTGAACTTCGTGTGCGTCCTGCATGCTTCACTCGCTTCTGGGGACAGCGGAAGCAACCACGGCTCATGCCGCGCCTCACCACTTGCGCAGCGCGCCGTTCTGTCGCATGCTGAGAGTGTCACAACTGCGACCACGGGGAGGGAGTACCAATGCAGTTCGATGAATTCATTGGCAAGGTGCAACATCGAGCGCGTCTGGCCTCGCGGGGCGAAGCCGAACGGGTCACTCGTGCCGTCCTCGAGACACTGGCCGAGCGACTCGCTGGTGGAGAAGCAAAGGACCTGGCTGCGCAACTCCCGATGATTGTCAAGGACTACATTCTCGAATACCCGCATGCTGGCGAGGGCCGGCACATGTCGTTGAAGGAGTTCTACGAGCACGTTGCCAAGCGCCTGCACGCTCCAATGCCAGAGGCTGCCTTCTGGGCGCGTGCGGTTATAAGCGTGGTTCAGGAGGCTGTGAGTGCTGGTGAAATGGACGACGTCAAGCACCAGCTTGGCCCTGATTACGCTCCACTCTTCGAATGGGAAGGACCGCACTGAGGGCGCTCGCCGGAGGATCAACGGTTGTCTCTTGGGAGTGAGAACGAATAGGTTCTCGTGGGGCTCACGTGGTGAGGTGTCTCCTCTGTAGGGTACCGGCTATTTCCTCGCCACAAGGACGCGTCCAATGGCTTGCTGCACCGCCTAACGGATTGCAAGGTCGCGCAATCTCAGCAGGAGCTGGATACCCTGTTAATCCTGCTCGGGGTTGATCGCTGGTAGACGAATGTGCCAAGCGGCACGGTCGTGAAGAGGAATCAGATCGCGCCTTGCCGCATGACTATCAATAGCGAAACGACTCCATACCGTGGAGCACCAAAGCACCCCGACGACGCGAGTAAGTCTTACCCGGCATGCTGAGTTTGTCGGTTCTGCCTTCTCGCTGAGACCGCGAGCAATCGGGATGTTCAACCACTTAGCGAATGATTGCATGTCCTCGTCAGCTTGGCGAATCGGCTGCCAGAGTGCAAAATCCGAGGAATCATCGTATCCGGAACGAGAATCCATTGGTTTCATCTGGGCTGCTCGGCATGCCTGGGCTTGACCAAGCAAAGACACGGGCTCACGTGCAAAAGTGAAGCTGGGACTAACCACGTGTTCTAAAACACAATGCACAGCGCTATGGCGAGCTGTCCCGCATTTACCAGCCACAACGTGGGACGCGACAGCAGTGCTCCGACGCGCTACAATCCGCTGCGGAAGCGGAAGGGGCTAGGTATGGGCTTCATCGGGATGCAGCCAGAGCCACTGACGCCGCGTGGACGCGCGATCGTCTTGACTGCTGTGATCCTTGCGCTGCTCTTTATCGTGGTGTGGGGTGCAGGAATCGTCCTGATGCTTCACAACCCAGGGCAAGGCTCTATCTGCCTGAGTGGTCGGTGTTGGTGACCATCGTTACGACCATGAGGAGCGCTCGCCACGGCGCTTCTGCATAAGGACGCCGTGGCGATTCCGTCCATAGTAGTGACGTACTTCGGCCACCGGCATGTAGCCGAAGCGCCGGTATAATGCTTGTGCCGGGGCATTTTTGTCTTCAACCATAAGGGTGTAGAGCTCTGCATCACACTCCCGCTCGAGCGCTGCTAGCAGAACCGATCCAACGCCACGCCGCCGCCAGTCAGGCCGCACGCAGAGGTTAAGGACCCGAGCATGCCCGTTCCGCTGATCACCAACGATGCATCCGATCAGCTCATCGCCGACGCGCGCTACCAGCAAGCGCACACCTGGCCAAAGCCAGAGCGCAAGCAACGTGAACAGGCTATAGGACTGCCGCGGTTCAAAGCAGATCCGCTGCAGGCGCGCCAACGGCCAGAGGTCGTGCCACGTCGCCGGCTGTATCCAGAGTTCGCGGCCAGCGATACGTTCAATTGTTACCAAGCGGACAGTATGCCCGGCCACCGTTCCCCCTCCGCAGGAGATGATGATACCCTACCAGTGCGACGCTGACGCACCAGGGCGCACGTTAACTGGGCCTCCTCCTCACGCGGTTGACTCGTGTGTTTTGCTCGTACCGACGAGGGCGTGACACGCCTTTGTGACTTCAGTTTGTGGAGACCATGGCCTGGAATACCCATTTCCGAGGTCGTGCAACCTAGCCACTTGGTACAGGCCCTGTTCGCCTCTCGGCAGGAGTTCAGGTCCGCGAGTAATCACTGCCACACGACGCACAACGAGCACGCGCTGCCCCTGTGCGAAGACACCCGTCCGCTCGATTACCATGAGTATCGCGATGGTGGCCACACACCGATTCTCCAGACGTTCTGCATGCATCGCGGAGGAGAAACCCATCGAAGACCCCGTGCCACGTGCTGTGCAAGGCAGACTCTCGTACGACACCTATCAGGGCTGCTGCAGATACGAGCACCAAGGGTACGCAATATGCACCGTAGCTCACATGCCAAACCGGTCCGGGAGCAACGACACCTGCGCCTGCAGGAAAAGGATACTCATGGGAAAAGGTCACGAACGAGCGTGCTCGACCAGCGTCGGTTGACAACACCAGGACGGAACCGCGGTGACGAGCAGCAGAGCAATCCTCATCATCCAGAGACTTCCTGCAGACCGTCCCGTACTCAGCGCTGTCACCACGTGCCCAATTACCTTGAGCAGGAGTACGCTCGTGAGTGAGTCCGCAGTGCGGAGCATGACTGGGTCAACAACCACGACGCCCTGTTAGGAGGAGCAGGAGACTCGCGAGCAGCATGAGGTTTTCCCGCCGCAGAAGGAACGTCCGCTGAACCATCACACGCCCCTTCCATGTGCTCGCGACCAAGAACGAGGCACAGGAGAACAATCGTAGTCGCCCGGCAGCGACCACCCAATCGTGGCGATCAGCAGCGCTGCTGCCTGACGTTGCACCGCCAGGCTCAAAGAATAGGCCGGACAGCGTGGGGAACACGAGGACGAGTATGAGTACGCCAATCTCGGCTCTCAGCACTCTGAGCAGATCCCGTGAAGATAAGTCGGGCAAGCGAACAGGAAAGCGCAGCGGGTAACGACGCCATCAGAACAAACAACGGTGCAACGAGCACCGACCCTTCAAGTGATCGTTTGGCGCACACGCCACCAACATGATACGTGGCAGCATCGATCCAACAAACCACCGATAACACAACACCTCAACACATGTCCGCTTCCCTACGTCACCCACCAGCTCCTCATATCTCCTGTTTCTCATTTCCACTGCTCGGTGACTCAATGACCCTGGCGCACACTGTTATGTCCACAGTATTCTTTCCACGTCGCTTTGCGGCGTAGAGCGCTTGGTCAGCAGCCAAGAGCAGCGCCCCACTATCCGGATATGGCGCTGCCGGCACCAGTGCTGCTCCAATGGAAAGGCTCAGATGGACAGCGGTGTCCTGGAGGTGAACCGGACAGTCCAACGTGCGCAGCAACCGTTCCGCAACGCCACGTACTTCTTCGGGGCTTGTGACCCCCTCCAACAGCACCATGAACTCGTCGCCGGCAAAACGGGCCACTGTGTCGCCCGCTCGCACTTGCGCGCTCAGGCGCTGTGCAACCTGCTGCAGGACGAGGTCTCCCGCCGCATGGCCCCAGGTATCATTGACCCGCTTGAAGTCGTCGAGATCGATGAAGAGCACAGCCAGACCACCGCCATCACGTTCCGCCCGAAGCAGGGCATGCTCCAAGCGATCCAGGAAGAGCAGGCGATTGGCCAGGCCGGTGAGTGGGTCGTGGAAGGCACGGTGATGGAGATCCTCTGATTCGCGCCAGCGCTCGAGCGCAAGCGCGGCCAATTGCGTCGCGAGCTCCAAGAGCTGCTGCTCCTCCGGCCGCGGCCCACGCGGCTCAAACGCGTACAGCGCGACCGTCCCTAACACCCTGCCGGTTGCATCACGAATTGGCGTTGACCAGCAAGCCCGGAGCCCAAACCGTGTGGCAACGTCCCGATAGTCCGCCCAGCGAGGATCCGTGTCGATATCGCTCACATAGACAGGTTGATTGAGAAAGGCCGCCGTGCCGCAACTGCCAGCGCATGGTCCGATTTCGAGTCCCTCGATTGCAGCCAGGTACACATGCGGCAAATTGGGAGCGGCGCCATGGTATAAGCGCCCATCCGAGCCGAGCAACAAGACCGAACAACGGAGATCCGGCGCCTGATGCTCGACCAACCGGCAGAGTACGTCTAAGACTTCACTCAGCGGAGCCGCCTCTGCAATGAGGCGCAAGAGCGTTGTCTGGGCAACAAGGAGCTCTTCCCTGCGTTTCCGTTCCGTCACGTCAAGCAGTAACCCGTGCCACAAGAGCGGGTTCCCATGACGATCTCGCAGCAGCACCGCACGATTTTCCAGCCAGACCCATTGGCCGTCTTTCCGTTGGAAACGGTAGGTGACATGGAACGGTTCACCGGTCTCATCCGTGCGGATTGCCTCAGCCGAGACACGTGGCTGGTCATCTGGATGAATCCGACTGAACCAAAGACCAGGAGTGGCCGCAAACTCCTCAGGGCCAAAACCGGTCACGTCCTCAATGTGCTGACTGAGATAGGTGATTGGATAGTGCAGACTCCCATCGGGCAAGCGGACGGGAGTCGCCGAGGTGACCATGACCGCGGCGGGAATCTGCTCGACCAATGTTCGGTACCGCTCTTCGGCAGCCCGGAGTTCCTCCTCTATTCGCTTACGTTCAGTCACATCGAGCATCACACCCTGCCAATAGAGTGGCTTTCCATCCGCATCTCGAATGAGTTGCGCCGTACTCTCGAGCCAGCGCACGGTTCCATCGCGATGGACGATGCGAAACTCACTGTGGAATCGTCCGGTTGCCCAGGCCTTGCGAGTCTCTCGGCGCACTCGCGAATAATCATCGGGATGGATCGCTTCCCTCCAGAGTGAGCGATCACGCTGATGCTCCTCCGGAGAATAGCCCGTGAGTTGTTCGACTTGCGGACTGATATAGAGGAGCGGGCGTTCCATCCGACCGTCCGGCTGAGGGACCGGGGTCACCCCTTCCACGTAGACGGCAGCTGGCAACTGCTCAACAAGTGCTCGGTAGCGTGCCTCAGCGTCGCGTAGATCCTCCTCCGCCCGCTTGCGTTCCGTTATATCCATCATAAGGATCTGGCGATATGGTGGTGCGCCACCGGGAAGTCGAATGACGTCGGAAACGCTCCAAATCCACGTGAAATGCCCATCTTTTCGTTGTAAGCGATATTCGATCGCGATCGGTTTGGCAGCACGGTCGGCCTCAGTGGTCGCTGCAAGAACGCGCTCACGATCATCAGGATGAAGCTGAGCCAAGAACCGTTCGTTGCTCCACTCAGCCGGTGAAAAACCGGTCAGCCGTTGGATACCCGGACTGATGTACACATACGGCTGGTTTCTGCTCCACGCCGTTTCGTCGGGTAGAAGCGGCCGAATAAGCACTGCACCGGGCAGCTGCTCCACCAGGGTGCGATAGCGCTCCTCGGCGAGCTGAAGCTGCTCGAACAGGCTCCGCTGCTCTGTCACGTCCTGCGTAATCAGGTAAAGATAGCGAGGTCGGCCAGCCGCATCGCGGACAAGTGCCCCTTCTTGGTGCAGCCAAACGATCCGCCCATCTTTCCGCATAAAACGATACTCAAGCGGGCGCTTCGGCCCCTGGGTATACCACTCCTGCGCTTCCACCAGTATTCGCTCGCGGTCTTCTGGGTGGATAGAGCGCAGCCAGACACCGAGTGCACTCCACTCCTCAGCCGTATAGCCGGTGAGCTCAGTGATCCGCGGACTTGTGTAGAGTGTCCGCCAGCCGAGCGTACCATCGGGCAAATGCACTGGCTCTGGTTCAACAATGGTGACGGCCGCAGGATGGTGCTCAGCCAGGAGCCGAAAACGCTCCTCGGCTTCTCGACGTGCCTCCTCGGCCTGCTTTTCCGCGGTCACATCGAGTAAGAGTGAGTGCCAGTAGCGTGGTGTTCCGTTCTCGTCCAGGACAAGGGTTGTCTCATGGCGGATCCAGACGATCTGCCCATCCGCCCGCACCAGCCGATATTCCACGACTTGACTGCTGCGCTGGTGGAGGCAGCGCTTGAGACAGTCCAACACCTGCTGCCGATCGTCCGGGTGGATCAAGCGGAACCAGAAGCCTGCCTCGGCCCACGCTTGCGCTGGATAGCCAGTCACCTGTTCAATTTGAGGACTCACATAGACAAGCTCAAAGGAGGGCGTACCGTCTGGTAACCAGGTTGGCTGCGCTGCAACAACCAGCAGTGCACCGGGCAGTTGCTCGATCAGCACCCGGTACCGTGCCTCAGCCTCACGGAGCATCTGCTCAAGCTGTTTCTGCTCGGTGACATCCACAATGACACCCTGCCAGGCGAGTGGTCGCCCGGCATCATCGCGCAGGAGCACGGCATACTCGCGCACCCAAACCACCGAGCCGTCGCGACGAATAAGGCGATAGTCCATAGCGAAGGGCTCACCCGTGCTATCGGTACGCAGGGACTCCTCACTCACCCACCGCGCATCCTCCGGATGAATGAGAGAGGCATACAAGTCAGGGCGAGCGTAAAACTCTTGCGCCGAATAACCAGTCAGCTGCTCAATTTGCTCATTGACATACTGCCACCGGTAGGCTGGTTGCCCCGACGCAGTGAGAACCGGCTGCGGATCAACCGCATAGATGACCGCAGGGTTAGTCTGGAGCAACGCCTGCAGTCGCGCGCGCGCCTCCTCGTGTGCTTGCTCTAGCACCTTCCGGCTAGTTACGTCCAGCATCACGCCGTGAATGAACCGACCACCATGCTCATCCCGCCGTACCCGTCCCCAATCATGTACCCAGACGACATGCCCGTCTCGGTGCAGCATGCGGTATTCAAGCGAAAACTCTCCGTCTTGAGCCAACGCCTGCTCAATTGCGGCAATAACCCAGAGGTAATCATCCGGGTGAAGGTGCTGTACCCACATACCGCGCCGACCTAGCCATTCCTCAGGGGAATAACCAAGGAGACGCTCGATCTGCGGACTCACATAACTTGTCTCTGTACTCACATCAACCTGTGCTTGGTAGACGACAACTGGGAGAAGCTCGACAAGCTCTCGGTAGCGACGCTCAGCTCGCGCAGCTCGTTGCTCGCTGGTGCGCCAAGCCGAGATGTCACGCAGGCGCAGCACGTGGGCAATGGTGTCACCATCATCCCACACAGGGAAATAATCAAGCTCGATCACCAGGCCATCACGCCGCTCCAGTTCCAGGTGCCGCAGCGCTTCTCCGTTGGCAAACGCCTCACGGAGACGACTACCCAATCCCGGGGCAGAGAATGCTTGGTCAAGGAGCTGCTGGACAACAATAAAGGAGACACCAGGAGCAAGAACCGTCGCCGGATCAGCGAGAAGGCTCGCCGCCACCTTGTTGACGTAACGGAGCACAAGATTGCGATCGAAGACGAGAATACCCACCTCTACATGCTCAAGGAGGAAAGGTCCCAGCCAACGCTCAAGTGCGATCGGATCGTCTAGTGGTGGTCGCCGGCTATCCGGGAGTGGCCGGAGCAGCCAGCTGGTGGTTCCCAATTCCCCGGGCACACTCGCCACCTGGCACCGCTGCATCCCCCCGGGCAAGAGGAGGGTGAGCTCGGCCCATCCCGGCTCACCGTACCGAGCGGCAGCCAAGAGCGCCTGGGCCCGCTTGCGTTCCTCTGGCAGAACAAGCTCGATGAGCGGTTGCCCAAGCGGTACCGCACCGGTCGGTGTGACCTCGGTGATCAACCCGCGCGCATCTAACCGGAGGAGGATGGTCAGGGAAGTCAAGGCCGTCGTCTGCATCCTACCAACAACACCGTCCGCACCGCTACCAGATCGATTTGCCAGTATAGCGCACAGCCATTCCACTTTGTGGAAAGTGTCAATGACGGCGGACAGAGAGAAGGTGACCCATTCTTCCCAAATCCGCCTCGCCCGAGTGGCAGAACTGCTGCACCGCGAGAATATTTCCCGTTCGGCCTTTCCTTGGATCGCTCGCCGGCGTCATGCCGACCTCCCGCTTTGCGGGCAAGCTGCATGAGAACCGCGCTGTGTTCTTTGGTCCTTGCAGGCCAATTGGAGAACCACCCGAACACCGGAAGCGCGCTGTGCTCGACCTGGGCTCTGCTCAGGTACAATGGCAAAGCGTGCCGGAGGCACGAACGATGAACGAGCGAGGAACGATCGAATTGCGTTCGCAATTCGAAGACTCAGTACTCGAGCGACTACCGCCGCCATTGCACGACATCAACGACCGGCTTGCGCGCGTCTTCAGCAGTACCGGCCACGAACTCTACCTGGTCGGCGGAGTTGTGCGTGACCTCTTGCTTGGCCGACCGGTCACCGACTTGGACTACACCACCTCGGCCCACCCGGAAGAAACCAAGCACCTGGGCCAAGAGGCAGGAGCCGACAGCATCTACACCGTTGGGGAAGCCTTCGGAACGATCGGCCTCGTCTTCGCGGGTGTTACAGTAGAGATCACGTCGTACCGCACCGAGTGGTATCCGACACCTGAGCGACGACCAGCGGTCCGCTTCGGAAACAGCCTTCGCGAGGACCTGGCGCGACGCGATTTCACGGTAAACGCAATGGCCGTCCATGCAGTCACCGGCGAATTGGTCGACCCGTTCGATGGCCTCCGCGACCTCGAACAGCGTGTGCTGCGCGCTGTTGGCAACCCACAGGAGCGTTTTCGCGAGGATCCTCTGCGCATGCTGCGGGCAGCACGCTTGGCCGCACAGCTCGGCTTCGACGTCGAGCCAGAGACACGCGCTGCCATTTGCGACCTCGCCGCTGAACTGCAGCGCGTCAGTGTCGAGCGAATCGCAGTCGAGTTGAACCGGCTGCTTCTCGCCCCAGAACCGGATCGCGGTCTGGAGCTGTTGCGCCAGACTGGCCTTCTGTTGTACATCCTCCCAGAACTGATTCCGCTGGCTGAGGATAGGGCCGACCGACGGCACAAAGACATCTGGCGGCACACTCTCCAGGTTGTTCGACAGAGTCCACCCCGTCTTGCCGTCCGTTGGGCCGCCCTCTTGCATGACGCGGCCAAACCGATGACACGGAGCATTGACGAGCACGGTGAAGTTCACTTTTTCGGGCACGAGATCGAGGGCGCTCATCTTGCTCGCAAGGTGTTGCGGCGTCTCCGGCAAGAAAAGGCACTCACCGAACATGTGGCGCGGCTCGTCGAGCTGCATCTTCGTCCGGCCGCCTACGACGAGACATGGACAGACTCAGCCGTACGCCGCCTCATGGTCGAGGCAGGTGATCTGCTGGACGACCTTCTCGACCTTGCGGCTGCCGACGTGACCAGCGCGCGTGCTACTCGCCGACGAGAAGCGGCCGCGCGGCTGGCTCGTCTCCGGGCACATATCCGTCGCCTCGAAGAAGAAGCAGCGTTGGCACAGATCAAGAGTCCGTTGGATGGTCATGAACTCATGGCGATCTTTGGTTTGCCACCAGGACGCTGGATCGCTGAAGTCAAGGACTACCTTCGTGAACTCGTTATTGAGGGGCGGCTTGCCCCTGGCGACAAAGAGACTGCTCGTGCGCTGGCCGAGCGCTGGGTTGCTGAGCACCCTGA
>CALIMB010000007.1 GCA_938028665.1 uncultured Thermomicrobium sp.
CATACTGCTGACGCCTACGGCTTCGGTGAAGTGGAAGGGGTACTGCGGTTTCTCGGGTATGTCGTGGAGCTCGGCGGGGTGCGACACTCTGATGCCGGGGATACGATCGTCTACGACGAACGGGGGGAGACGGTCCGGGCACTCGAGCCAGAGGTGGCCTTGCTTCCCATCAATGGGCGCGACTGGTGCCGGGAGCGGGAGGCCATTGTTGGCAGTCTCGACATCCGTGAGGTAGCCCACCTCGCGGTCGAGATTGGCGCGCCGCACCTTATGCCGTTGCACTACGAGATGGTCGCGGCGAATCTGGCTGATCCAGGCGCGCTGGTGCGATATGTGCATGACCGGCAGCTGCCGGTGAACGTCTTGTTGGTGCTTCAAGTAGCACGGCCAGTGCTGGTGCCACCGGTGCGGACAGTGAGACAGTGACACCGATGGATGTACAGTCGTCACAATAGGAAACGGGGTCGGTGTCGAGTAGGCGACGGCATCGCGGTGCTGCAGCGGAGTCTGCCGGAAGGGGAACGTTCGCCCGGTGGGTACTGTACCGGTTAACTGAACTGTGCGAGTTCAACATCCTGGTCGCGCTGCTTGTCCTCGGCGCCTTCCTCTCCGTGACGACCGACGCATTCCTGACGACGGGCAACCTGTTCGGTGTTGGGCGTGCCTTCTCGCTTACGGCGATCGCCGCCATCGGTCAGACGATGGTCATTTGACGGGTGGAATCGATCTCTCGGTTGGGTCAGTTTTAGCGTTGGCTGGTCTTTCCACGGGGATGCTTCTTGAGCGGGGAGTCCCGTTGCCGGTGGCGATGCTGGCCGGACTCGGTGTGGGTACGCTGGTTGGACTCGTGAACGGTCTTTTGATCACCCGCGGAGGACTTCCGCCGTTTATCGCTGCGCTCGGTACGCTGAGCATCGGTCGGGGGTTCGTGTACGTGTTGACGAAGGGATATCCGGTGACGGCCCCCTATGACTACCAGGAGTTTATTTGGCTTGGTCAGGGATATATTTGGATTATTCTGGTAGCGGCTGTCATGATGGTCATGCTGACGCTCCTCGGAACAATCTTTCTCGGCTTCACGACGTACGGGCGATACATTTATGCGGTGGCTGGCAATCCGGAGGCTGCACGACTTGCCGGAATCCCAGTAGAGCGAGTAAAGCTCCTGGTGTACGTGCTGTGTTCCACCTTGGCGGCGTTAGCCGGGCTGATCCTTGTTGCTCGACTCGTGTCGGCGCAGCCATCAGCTGGACTGGGGTTTGAGCTTCCGGTGATTGCCGCGGCTATCATCGGTGGGACCAGTCTCATGGGTGGGGGGGAACAGTACTGGGTGCGGTGCTCGGTGCGGCGATCATGGGTGTGCTTGAGAACGGGATGGTGCTCTTAGGTGTGAGCACGTACGCGCAGCAGGCAGTGACTGGGACGGTCATTATCCTGGCAGTTGCACTCGACATCTGGCAGAAGCGACGGCGAGCACGGGTACGTCGTGCTCGCAGGGAAGGCGCATGGGGGTGACGAAGGGTGGAGCGGACACGAGCATTCCTGGAGCAGTTAAGGTTACCGCGAGGCGATCTCCACGAGCTTCCCACAAGCACAGTACCGGATCGAAATTCCAAGTACGGAGGGGCCGCGTGTGCTGGCCGCCGTCATTGAGGAGGCGAAACGATATGGCATCGTTGTGCATCGCCTCTCGCAGGGGAGTGGTGTCATGCTGCTCACCGACGAGGAAATCCGCGAGATGGGGTATCTCGCAGCTGCGGAGGGAATGGAAGTGAGTCTCTTCGCGCGTCCGAGTGCGGGATGGGACATTGGCGGAATGGCCCGAGTGAGCGCCGGGGCGATGGTGAGCGCAAAACTGCGCGGCCAAGAGCAGCTCGTGCATTGTCTAGAGGACGTGCGGCGAGCAGCTGAACTGGGAATGCGCAGCGTACTCCTTGCCGACGAGGGGGCGCTATGGGTCGCGAGCGAGATGCGGCGCGCTGGAGAGCTGCCTCGGGACATGCAGTTCAAGGTGAGTGTCCTCATGGGTGCGACGAACCCCGCTTCAGTCAAGCTACTTGTGCAGCGTGGAGCCGATACTTACAATGTGGCGACCGACCTTACCCTCGCCCAGCTCGCGGCGATCCGTGCAGCGGTGGACGTGCCGCTTGACGTATACGTTGAGGTGCCAGATGATATGGGCGGCTTCGTGCGGCATTACGAGATTGCTGAGCTTGTACGCATCTGTGCGCCAATCTACCTCAAGTTCGGACTTCGCAATGCGCCGAACATTTATCCGTCAGGGAGACACCTTGAGGACCTGGCGATCCAACTCGGTCGGGAACGAGTGCGGCGAGCTGCGATTGGGCTAATGATGCTCCACCGCTATGCTCCGGATGCTGTGGGGTCTCGACCTGGAGCGGCAGGGCTCGCCATTCCGGTTGTGGAGGCGTGCGGCAGAAGGTAACCGTTGCCACGAGCCGGCACAAGGTCCGGTGTAGAGCCGGCGAATTGTCCTCAGGAAGCAGGACAAATGTGCTAAAATGGCCGGATCAAGCGTCGCCGACGCTCTCCCGTAAAGGGGCGTCCTCTGGAATTGGGTGGAGTGGTGCGGACGACAGGACTGAGTGAGCTCATCGCAGTGCTGTGGCGTTGTGGCGTACCAGTAGTGGGGTGGGCCGAGGTACGAGATGGGGTTGTGCTGCTCACTGAGGGAGGGCAGACGGTTCTTGTCCCACGCCTGCGTTTAGGCGAGCGGACCGACGCACTTGCCTGGATCTTAGCGGCACAGTTGCCGCAGCGTCGGCTACTGGAGACGCCCTTGGACCCCGAGCACGTACCGCGCTTCAGCGAGCGCGAGCTTGCCTGGCTGCGCTTCATCCGCTGGTTGCGTGAACGCGGGCAGACGGCACTGTAGTTGCAAGGGGATGGGTGCAGCAGCCCGACGGGCTGCGGCGTGTGAGTTCCTCGAGCAGGGTGCAGACCCGCTTTCCCTGCAAACGACCGCACACCGGGTTGTGGATCAGTAGGCGCGATGCAGAGCGTCGTTGGTTGCATTGCGGAAAAGGTCTCCTCGAGGCTGAGACTGTTCTGCGGAGAGGGGGTGGCGCTCGGGTGTGGTGCTGAGAGGGAACAGAGGCCGTCTCTAGCCGATTTCACTGTCTTAGTTGAACGTGCGTTGAGGCGTGCCCGGAGAGGGGGCGGGCCCGCTCAGAGTGGTGCCCGATGTCACGGCAACTGTCATCGCCAACCAGAAAACTGCAAAAACGTCGCCGTTCCTGGGTCACCCAGGGCGGCGGCAGATGAGTGGTCAGGTGCTGGTCAGACGAGGCCGCGATCCTTCCACTTCTTGAGGATGTTTTTGGATCTGGCGCTCTGCCTGAGCGAGAGTTTTCTAGGGACCTGCCTGACCGATTGCGACCTTCATAAAGAGATTGTTGAAGCTCCAGCAAACGAAGACGTCTGCCTCGGCGGCGGCCAGAGAGCCCGACCAGCAGACGTTGACCATCCAATCAGGGAACGGTCCGGACGAGATACAGACTAGCAGGCTCTCGCTCGCTCGTTGCCGAGGTCTGTCCCAGGAAGTTGTCTTCTACCCGATTGATGCAGGCCTGCAGTGATCTAGCCTGCAGTCATTCGAGGGCGATGGACAACAGAGGGGCAGTTTGATGTCCCCAGAAAAGCTCAACCTGCAGGTGGGGCCAACGTTCGGCGATAGCCTGCCGGACGGGCTCGATCCGGTCGACTGCCTCACCAATAACAATGGTGCAGAGCTCGGCATCCTCTGGGTCGAGCGAGGATAGGGCGTGGACGGCTGCTGCTGGCAGGTGAGTGGCGCGACCTAGAGCGTTGGCAGCCTTGCCAGTACCGGACCTCGGCGCCACAACGTCGACCGTGCTCAGACGGGCGAGGGTAGCTTGGATGTCGGGTAGTGTCTCGTCCAGCTCGCGTTCTGGGTCGAGCAAAGAAAGAGCGACGAGTTGTGCCGCAAGCGACTGCACCGGCAAGACCGTGAGGCATTGAGGAAGCAGGCGCGCGGCTCTCTGCACTCTATCAGCGTCGGTCTTGCTACTGGGGAGCACGATAATGCGTTCCACGGGGAGTTGAGCGAGGCGGCTTGCGAGCGAGCTCGCTGACCGGGTCTTCCGGTTGGTTGCAATACCGTACACTCCGAGACGATGCGCCAAGGTGACGATACCCGGGGCGGTGGAGAGGACAACAAGGAGAGCTTGCCGAGCCTCGGTGGGTGGGACCTCAGGAAAATCGCCACTAAGGCTGTCGATGCTGATCGACCGCACTTGACCAACCCGACGCAGGATCTCATGGACAGTGTCGGGCGCGGTGGTGTGCAAATGGACACGGAGGAGGTCGCCATGGTGGATGATCTCGATTGACTCTCCGTAGCGAGCGAGTTCCACTGCGATCCTCTCTCGAGGTGTGCCGTCGCAAGAAAGAAGCGCATTGAAGCAATAGCCGGTTGTTGGCTCATTACGTTGGGCAACTGGTTTCGAGAGGACAGGGAGCGGTTGGAGTTCCTTCTTACCGCCGGTCAGCGCGGCCCAGGCGTCGAAGATCACCGCGAGACCGAGTGCGCCTGAATCGACAACACCACGCTCGCGTAGGACCGAGAGAAGCTCGGGAGTACGAGCGACTGCTGCGGTGGCGGCACTCCGAACTGCCAGGAGCAAGTCCGTGAGTGTCCCCTGTGTCTTCTGAAAGTCTGCTGCAGTTTCGGCGACAGCACGAAGGACGGTGATCATGGTGCCTTCGACGGGATGTAGCAGCGCGCGGCGAGCGAGTGTATCGGCACGAGTGAGCGCCTCGCTGAAGGAGAAGACATCGAGAACAGTGCGCTCTCGCGACACCTCTGCGAAAGCTCGGTACACCTGGCTCAAGATCACTCCAGAGTTTCCATGTGCCGCCCGCAGTGCGGCTTGTGCCGCAGCCTCGGTGACTGCCGGTAGTCCTTCACCGGCCGCGCTGTGTGCGGCGCGGAGCGCTGCTCGTGTTGTGAGGAGGAGGTTAGTGCCAGTGTCTCCAGCGGCGACAGGAAAGACATTCAACGCATTGAGACTGGGGGCATGCTCACCCAAGGCGGTCACTGCCGCCTCCAGTGCAGCCAGAAAGGCCGCCTCATTCCAAACGAGCGCGGGAGACCGACGGAGCATCATAGTTTCAACATTCCCGTGTTAGGACATCGGCCACCCCTGTTTCTTGAGTGGCTGAGTCAGGGAACATTCCTGCATCGTCGTTCCGAACCCAGTACTTCCGCCTTTATAATATACACGTGAGTTCTTCGCACATATGGTGCCGATATGGACACAATTATCCTGCTAATCACTGGGTTTCTGCTCGGTTCTATTCCGACGGTACAAATCGCGGCATATTTGCTCACAGGGATTGACCTGCGAGAGCGCTTCCCAAGCGTCAGTGGATCGGGGGTGTACTACGTGGTCGCGCGGTGGGCCATTGTGCCGGTTGGACTTGTGGATGTCACGAAGGGTGGGCTCGCTGCGTACCTACCATACCAGGTCGGGGCCGGAGCAGGAATGGCGGTGGCCTGTGGGTTGGCGGCCGTGATCGGGCACAACTGGTCTCCTTGGTTGGGGTTCCGTGGAGGACGTGGATTAAGTCCGTTTCTGGGGATGCTTGTGGTGGTCTTTCCGGCAGGAGTGCTTCTCCTTTTGGCGGCGCTGGCACTTGGGCGCCTGGTAGGCCGGACGCCTGTCCTGGCGCTCTTGGGGCTGGCGCTGCTCCCTGGACTCATCGTGGTGAGTGGTGGATCGGACGCTGCTCTCCGCGGGAGCATTGGCATGCTCCTCCTGACGATCCTGAAGCGACTGGAGGCAAACCGCCGCAGCTTACCACAAGATCCAGGACTCCGCCGCGTGGCGCTCTGGCGACGTTTCTGGTACGACCGGGACGAGGAACAGTGGCCGCCGGAAGAGGAGTAGTGTTGGATGCTCGGTGTCGTCACCGATAGCGTCGCCTGCTTGCCAGCAGAGCTGGCTGAGCGGTACGGAATCAGAGTCGTGCCAGTACGGATCGTGCGCGGTGACCGGGTCTACCGAGATGGGATTGATGTTTCGGTCGAGGAGGCGTTCGCGTGGCTCGCTGCGGGGGAGATTGTCACGACCTCGCAGCCGGCGGTCGGCGAGTTTGTGGACGTCTATGAGACACTCGGTCGAACAGTGGAAGGAATCGTCTCGATCCACGTCTCATCAGGGGTAACTGGTGTATACCAGGCCGCGGTTGCTGCGGCAGGCATGGTGACCCGTGTACCGATCCGAGTCATCGACAGCGGCGCGGCAACGATGGCGGAGGGGTTCCTGGTGCTTGAGGCGGCGCGGCTTGCCGAGCGTGGTGCCGATCTGGAATCCGTTGTGCGGCGGGTGGAGGAGCTTCGCCCGCGGGTTCGCTTCTTTGCCGTGCTGGAAACAGTGAGTTTTCTGGTGCGGAGTGGACGCGCGCCCTGGCTTGCCAAGCTCGCAGTCGATCTCTTCCAGGTCAAACCTATCCTTACCCTGCAGGGTGGTAAAATTATGGCGCTCGAACGAGTACGCACCCGGAAGCGAGCCATTGAGGTGATGCTGCGTCGCATGGAGCGCGAGGCTGGTGACCGCCCGCTGCGCGTCGCGGTGCTGCACGCTGGTGCGCTTGCAGAGGCTGAGACGCTAGCGCACGAAATCACGCAGCGTTTCCGAGTGGTCGAGCAGTATGTGACGTCGTTCACGCCGGCAATGGTCCTGTACACCGGGCCGGGATTACTAAGTCTGGCTTACGCTGTGGACGAGGAGGCATAACCATTCCGTCCGCAGGCCGCGATGTCCTGGTGGGCAGAGGTAGGTGGCTCAGGCAACACCAGAGAATGCGTGTGCCACCAAGCAAGTCTATCCCGCTGGCACGGCGTAGGGAAGGTAGATCCGAACTTCAGGTTCTCTCTGCTGGTGGCCTCCTCAGGATGGCATGAAGGCGAGGCACCAACCAGCCCTGCAGCGATGTGGAGGTACCACCTCCCATCATGGTGGCCATGGTGTGTTCGTTCCAGGACCGTAGCTGCTGTAGGTCTGGTCGATATAGGTACGGATCTCCCGGAGCGATCGACCTTCAGCTGTTAGCCGCATCACGTCACGCGTGATGTCGATACAGATCGCTCAGCCAAAGGTCATGCGACCGAGCACAACTGATCCGTCCGGACGGAATGCCTCGATCGAGCAGTCTAGCACGGAGCGATGTCCTTGTTCGCCACAGCCACAGTAACAGGGGAAGTACTGGAGGATCTCGGGATGGGTAGCCGCGTAACGATATGCCTCCTGTGCTTCCGGGGAGGCCTGGTAGAAGATTGGTGGCCAGCGATCTTGGGAAGGCCAAGCAACGAGTTCCGAATCGCTGGTGGACAAGGATCTTCGCCCACACGCAGCGAGCACGGGCAGCTTGGCGATGCCGATCAGGAAGCGGCGTCGGGTTATGCTCCAGCGACTCGTCATGAGGCAGTCTCCCGTGTACAACCGACGCGATCGCCAGCTATGAACAGTGTGCCACCAGAACCTTGACGAGTGGTAGCGGGGTTTTCCTGACCAATGTGACGTGCTACCTTTCTTTTGTGAATATTGGATGCGCGTGGACGCTGATATGCGGTGTGGAGGCGAGACACGGCGCGCGGAATGGTAGCGGGCAGAGAAACGCTTCTTCTCGAGGTGACCAGCATCAGCCGCCAAGGAGTTGAGACGAAAGGATCGACAACTCTGGGTGAGCCATGCTGTGGTCCTGACCGACTGCAGCATGGCCACAATTTGGTATGTGTGTCTCCTTGAAGAATGCCTGTAAGGAATAGCGTGGTCCGCGTCTTCGTCCTGGAAGGCGTTTGCGTGTTTCCTTGAAGAGTGCGTGTGGCTCATGCCGGTCGATGGGAAGCTTGAGCTGCTGGCTCGCGTGCTTAATGGCGCGGTGGAGCAGTCCGACTCGTCCGGCGGAATACCCTCATGGACTGCGCCAGAGAGACCGAGCAGCGGGTGCTCCGGTGATCGAGCTGTTGGAGTGGATTCAGGGGTGGCGAGCGAAAGAGCGTTTACAAAGAGAGTGCTCGCGCAGGCAGCAAGCGACAAGAGGCGCCACGCATCGAGAAGCCGGTCTCGCCGAGGATAGAGCCGCGGACATGGTCGTGGGCAAGAAGGAGCGGAGGCACTGCAACGACCTCTTCTACGACCGTGCAGTGGTTAGCGACTTCCATTGCGAGCTTGCATCCCTCGTGGAGCTCCGTTGCGAAATTGGCAGAGTAGACGCCAGCGGTGAGGGTGAGAAAGCGCTCTGCAAAGCACCGGTTGCTGCCATAAGGAACCCAGCTCCCACTACTGCTGGACAACGACGGCGCCGGGCGCAAGAGTTCGCTCCGCAAGTGCTGGGTCACCAGGAATCGCGAGACTATCGTTCGGGAATGTTGTCACCCTGCTTCTTGATCTCTCCCTTGGCAGATGCACTCACGTAACCTCCCGCTGCGTCAGCATCTGGAAGGTCTCCACTGGTATCCCCAGTAGTGGAGAGCTCGCGGAAGGTGCAATCTCCGGTGGCAGATGGGTTGAGCAGAGTTATGCGAAGTTTCAGCAGTACATGCAGCCTTTCGATCGTCGTGAGGTGCGAGACCTCATACATGGCCCAGAGAGTGGCGACGTTGGAGGTCCTTGTCGCGGTGCTGGGGGCCTGGTGTTCGTGAATGCACGGGAGCGTGTCACTGTGGCTACGCACCAGACCTGTATCCTCTCCCCCTTGCACAAAGAACAGCGCACGCGTATACTCAACGGCGTAGGCGGGCTATGGGCCGCTAGCTCAACTGGTAGAGCAGCTGACTCTTAATCAGCGGGTTGGGGGTTCGAGTCCCTCGCGGCCTACTCGAGACGGCACCGAGCGCTCCGGGTGACCTGGAGCGCTCCTTTTTGGTGTCCCACTACATATCCTGGAAATGACGCTCGTGCTCCTGCGACAGCTCGCGACATGAACATTCCACTACTCCCTAATCTGTACCCGAGCCTTACCCTAGCTGTTAATTCGTTCGCCTTTCCTCACGGTCTCCTGCTGCCATTCCAGCCGAACAGGGAATGCAACGTGAGTTGAGCCGTATCTCTGTACTCGCGAACTGATCTCACTGCAATGCGCGTAAACGTGTTTGGTGCGGAGATACTTGCACGTCACGGTACGGAGCCCGCCAGGCAGAGTGTACTCGCCCCAACGTACTCTCTCTGAATATCCAGGTCACTGAGAGCCCACGTGTATCGTCCTGCGACGGAAGCGACGAGACCCGGAGATGAGCTTCCGCGTTCGCTTGATGGTCCGCGCAGAGCGTATCAGCTCTGCGAATCGAATACCCGATCAGCGTCTGGAGCCGAAGGGGAGAGGGTTAACGCCAATGAGCCACAACAACCCACGAATGAGGCGCGCGACACACTTCTTTCCCCGTGATCTCGTCGCTCATGCGTCTTGTGTATCGCCGGTCGCAGGGATGCCTCTCATTCGGGTATGGTCTCTCAGAAGCAGATCTGGACAGCGTGAGGTTATTTGGCTCATGTGTGCATCGAAGACCTACTGCAAAGCGTGTGGTTGTTGAGCGAGGAGTCGTCACTGTCATTAGAGGCGAGGGCTTGGCCTCCTGGTGATTGAGGGTCTTGGGGAGAATTCCGATTGGGAGACCGTAGCGTAGTCAGTGGTTCCAAGCGAGCGTGTAGGAAACCTTGGGGGAGACGGCGTGAGTGAGTCAGGAGCTAGCAAGTGACACCGGAGCTCCTGTGGCAAGGCGGGCGGTGACTGGGACAGCAGGCGAGAAGTAGGCTGGCCATAGGCGATTGACGCAGGCATGCGGTGAGCAATTTGCAGGGTGGATCGAGACTGGGTGATCCCGGTGATAGGAAAAGGAGGGTAGGACGAAAGCGATGAAGTAAAGAGGGGAAGCGGGATGACGCCGCGCAAGCGGACCTCTCTCCGAAGCGGAGATGCGCGGCAGGGCGCTCACGCGATCAGACTGACTTGCTGGCCGTCGAAGCTTGTCCGGACCGAGTTCGCCACAAGAGCCGTGCGCGATAGGCGAGTGTGGAGATAAGTAGCGCAATGCCGAGCAAGCCGAGGGCGGGCTGGAGGGGTGCGAACCATTGGAGTGCTCCACTGCTCCCCAGGAGCAGCAAGACCAGCTTGTTGCAGGTTGGGCAGCCCACGGCGAAATAGGTAGCGATTGTGCCTACAGCGAGGCGTCGTTCCGGAAGCGGGCAAGCAGCTGGCCAGGCATAGGTGGCAGCCAGTGCTGCCGCCAGCAGTACCGTGGTACCGAAGAAAAGGTAGTCGACCGTATCGGGTGGGATCATTCGTCCAAAGATCGGATTTGGTATGAGGGCGGTGGGGACACCGATGATCAGCACCGTGACAGTGGCACCGAGGATCGCGTAGAGCACGAGGCGTATCACATTTGGTTGCACTGAGTAACCCCTTTCCAGCTCTCAGCCTGGAGTGTACCCCCATAGCCGATGTTCATGCTACGCTGCTCTCCCGGCTGTAGATGGAGGGAGGAGGTTAGTGTTTGTTCACTGGTCGGAGGCGCTGGCTGCCTTGCGCTTCCGCGACTTCCGCCTGCTCTGGGCTGGTCAGTTCGTCTCCATGCTCGGCACACAGATCCAGACGGTGGCTTTGAGCTGGCTGGTGTACGAGTTGACAAGATCGCCGGCCCAGCTTGGTGGTATCGCACTGGCACGGGCCATTCCGACAATTAGTCTCTCACTGTTTGGCGGTATGCTGGCGGATCAAGTGGATCGCCGCCGGCTTCTGCTCGTGACGCAGACGGTCGCGGCGGCCTTGTTGGCCAGTCTTGCGATCTGCGTCAGTGTAGGATGGACAGCGCTGCCAGTGCTGTATACGTTCGCCTTCACCTCTGCAGCGGCAATGGCCTTCGATGCACCAGCCCGACAGGCGCTGATTCCGGCGCTGGTTCCACGTGAGCGCCTGGCGAATGCCTTGACACTGAATGTGCTGGCTTGGGACGTGGCGGCGGTCACCGGACCTGCACTCGGCGGTCTCGTTATCGCACGATTGGGAGTGTCGGCGGCATTCTGGATTGATGCATTGAGTTACCTCGCGCTCGTGTGCGCTCTCCTGATGATGCGCCGGGATATTCCACTCCCTAAGCCGGGACGGCGTGGTTGGGAAGCGTTCGTTGATGGACTGGCCTTTGTGCGACGACGAGCAGTTCTCTGGCAACTGATGCTCCTTGACTTCTTCGCTGTTGTTCTTGTAACCTCAACGGGGTTGCTTCCTGTCTTTGCACAGGATGTCCTCGGAGTAGGGCCGGAGGGGCTCGGGCTCTTGTTTGCCGCTCCGAGCGTAGGTGCGGTTGTTGGAGCGGCCCTTTTCGCGCTTGTCTCGTTGCCGACGTATCCGGGGCGAGTGGTGGTTTGGGTGGTCGTGGGGTACGGCGCTTCGCTCGCATTCTTTGGGGTGAGCCGCTCCTTCTGGCTCTCGCTCGCGCTACTTGCTCTCTCAGGAGGGCTTGATGCTGTGAGTATGGCGCTGCGCCATACCGTGAGACAGTTGGCAACGCCAGATGCCTACCGAGGGCGAGTCGGTGCGCTTGCCTCGGTCTTTGCAGCGGGGGGACCACGCTTGGGTCAGTTCCAAGCTGGTCTTCTTGCTAGTGCTGTGGGACCGGCGGGTGCGATGGTCTTGGGTGGAATTGGGTGTGTGGTGGTCGCATTGGCGACTCGCTGGTGGGCTCGCGAACTATGGCGATACCGCGGTGAGCAGCTTACGCTCACCACGGTACACCCTGCGGGGACGCACGGTGAACGCGGGAGCATACCACTAGGACATGAGAAAGGCAGGGTATCCGATTTGGGAAGAAAGTCCTAGAATGGCTCCTAGCCAGTATGATGGGAGTACAAGTGGTGGAGGTAGATATACATGCCGAGGCATTCAGTGTGGGAAGGTCGAGAGATCTCGATCTGATCATCATTGACCATGATCCAGCACGACGAGCGGTCGTGGCACGTCTGGCGGAAGACGTGGAGATTAGCCGAGTAGTGCTGGTTGAGGCGTGGCCGGAATCGCTCACTGAGTCTTTCGTCACAAAGCCGACCGTCGTTCTGGTGGATGGAGCGCTTCTCCGCTACCAAGCGCTCGATCTCTCGAGGCTGGTACGGTCTGGACTCGTGTTTGTTGCAGTTGTGCACGGTGAGTCAGCGACGACGTTCGAGTTTTTGGCAGTTGGCTGTGTCAGAGTTCTATGCAGTCCGATCACCGTAACCGATCTGGAACGAATTGCTGCGATAGCTCGGTCGGTGCTGGCGCAAGAGAGTGATCGGCAGCGACGTCAGCTTGTCAAGCTTCATGCCTTGAGGCAGGTTGGGGCCGACCTTACCTTGCTTGCCGAGCTGACGCCCGAGTGGTTGATGCAGGGTCTCCGGGTGCTGCAGCAGCTTCTCGGTGTCCCGGCGCTCGCAGTGTGGCGGATCGACTGGGAGAATAACGCGGTAGTCAAAGAGGGAGCAGTCGGCCTCACAGCAGCATTTGTTCGTGAGGTCGAGGAGAAGGCGCGCGGGCGAGCGGCGGAGCTGGTGCACCGCGTCCTGGAGTCATCTGTCCGCCCGATTGCTATGCTGGAACGTGCGGATGACGATCGAGGAGTCACGGTTTCAGAGAGCTGCTGTGAAATCGGGTCGGAGGCCGAGGTAGTGGTGCCGATCCGGCGCGCCGGACGAGTTGTTGGCATGCTCTCGATCTATCTTCGGCGGGTGGAGGATTGCGACCGTGCCGAGATGCAACTATACGACTCGGCAGCCGAAGCGTTGGCGATGGCCTGGACGGTGGCGGAAGCTCGTCGGGAACTCCTCTTGAACCAGCAACTGTATCGTGCGCTGGTCGAGGAGCAGCCGGTTGGGATTGTCCTGTGTGCGATCGACGGGCAGGTGCGGCTGGCGAACGGTTCGGCGGCCCGGCTCCTTGGCTATGAGTGTCCGGAACGCCTGCTGGGCGTACGACTACCGGAGGCGGTCCGGACACTTGCTCCGTTGCCTTGGGATGAGTGGTGTCAACGTTCAGCTGGGGTAGCAGCCTCCGGTGTCATGATCCCTGTGCTGTCGCTTGACAAACGGCTCCGAATTCTTGAGTTTCATACGCGGATCGTCGAACTTCCTGGAGCTGGTGCACGGTGGGAGCCGCAGCTCCAGCTTGTTCTACGGGACGTAACGCTGGAACGACGTCGCCTCATGGAGCTCGAGCTTCTCCACGATTTGACGCGGATGGTCAGTGAGGATCGTGATCTAGATCCGGCTTTTCAAATAGTGGCTGAGCGACTCCAACGAGAGTTTGGTTATGGGCTGGTTGGCTTAGCTCTACTCAGCGGAGACGGGTCGCGCTTTGCGGGACGGGCGGTTCGGGTTGAAGGGGGACTGACTTACAACGAATGGCGAGCGGACCGAGGGATAACTGGTCGAGCAGTGCGGGAAAACCGGGCGCAGCTCGTGGTGGATGTGCGGCAGGATCCGGACTACTTTGATGCCCAGCCTGATCTCCAGATGGAGAGTGAGGTGGTGGCGGTGCTCCGCCGAAACGGCCAGCCGATTGGTGTCCTGAACATTGAGAGCAAACAGGGACACCGGCTTGACCAGGAAGATCTTCGGTTGGCGCAAAACGTTGCGGTGCATTTGGAGCTCTTGATGCGCCAAGTGGAACTGACAGAGCAGCTGGAACGCCAGGCGCTGAGCGACCCACTGACCGGATTACCTAACCGGCGTGCGCTCCTCGATCACGTGAGGCGTATGCTCTCTGATCGCCGGGTGGACAATGTGATTGTGGTTCTGATCGATTTTGACGGGTTCAAGACACTGAACGACAAGCAGGGGCATCTCTTTGGAGATGCGATGCTGCAGGCGGTGGGGCAACGCCTCGTGCAGTCGTTGCGCCCGAGCGATCTCATCGCGCGGTATGGGGGCGACGAGTTTGCGGTAGTGCTCACTGGCGCGAATCTCCATGCGGCGGGAGAGATTGCTGAGTGGCTGCGTGAACGGATCGCAGGTACTCCGTTCCAGATTCACGACCAGCTAGTTCATCTCACGATTTCGCTGGGCATTAGTGCCTATCCCGAGCATGGTGAAACCGTCGATGCCCTTCTCCACGCAGCAGACCACGCGATGTATGCCGCGAAACGGCGTGGTGGGAATGCGGTTGCGCTGGCCGAGGAGCGTACGCCGCGCTGATGTGTCACGGGAGTTCAAGCAAGTCGTGGGGCGAGATGGTAAGCCGCTCTGCTCCGTCTTCTGTAATCATGACGACGTCTTCAATGCGGAGTCCCCAGCAGTTCGGGAAGTAGACGCCTGGCTCGTCAGTCACAACCATCCCAGGTTGCAACACGTCTCGGTTGCCCGGAGCGAGGTACGGTGGTTCGTGAACGCTGAGTCCCAGTCCGTGACCGAGACGATGGATGAACGCATCGGCGAGACCGTGTTCGGCCAGTACGTCACGGGCTACCCGGTCGATCTCCTCGCAGGGAATACCAGGGCGCATTGCCGCGAAAGCAGCCTGTTGTGCCTCGAGCACCGCCTCATACGCGGCGGCGAAATCAGAGTTGCGAAGCGAGCCAGCGACCGGCGTCCGTGTCAGGTCGGCGTAATAGCCTCGGTAGGGTCCTCCAATGTCGATGACAACAGGGTCACCAGGCTGGACAATGCGATCACTTGTGGAATGGTGTGGCGAGGCAGCGTTCGGGCCGCTCGCGACGATGCAGAATTCCACATGATCGAGCCCAGCTTCGAGAAGGAATTCGGTCAGACGCCAAGCGATCTGTCGTTCGGTTCTACCGATGAGTTTCTCGGTGGCGCAGAAGCGTGCCCAGGCGGCATCGACGCGGGCGACAGCCTCACGGAGAAGGGCGAGTTCGGCAGGGCTTTTGACGATCCGGAGGGTCTGGAGGAGAGGACTGACACGGACGAAGCGACGATTTGGCAGTCGCTCCTGAAGAGGGAGGAGGAACGCAGCCCAGAACTCATCGTTCACGCCAATGGTGTATGCGGAGAGTTGTTCAAGCTGGGTCGCGAGGTGGTGCAGAGGGTCCTCGCCGTCTTTCCAGCGCAGCACCGTGCCGATGTTCGATGCTGCGAATCGCGGTGCCTCGAGCTCAGGCACTAGGAGGAGCGGCGTCCTGTCAAGAGGGATCACTAGTGCGAGGAGGCGCTCGCTGTGGCTCGCTGGCTGTCCGGTGAGATACCGGAAGTCCGCGGAGGGGCCGATGAGCGCAGCATCGATACCGTGCTGTGCAAGGAGGGTGCGTGTGCGCGCGAGTCGGTGCTCAAGTTCGGTGTGCATAGGTGATCTTCCCCACTGTTCTTACGATGGAAAACGATAAATGCGCTGGGCATTCCCGTAAAGGAGCAAGGCGGCATCTGTCTCAGCATCGGCGAGTGTTCCGAGCCCCTCATCGATGAGCGAGCCAAAGGCACGGACAATCGCGGAGCGCCAGATTCGTGCGACGAACCACTGGTGCTCTGGCAAAAACTGACCGCCCGTCGAGGCGAGCAGCTTGGTCGTGGGGACGCCCGCGAGGAGTTCGCGTAGCATCGCAGGTGCCTCACTGGGACGGCTTAAAAATGCTGGGCCAGGATCAAGGTACAGGTGAGGGTAGCGGCGAGCAAGAGCGAGGGCATGCGGGTGCAAGCGAATGGCACTCACAAGCACGAGCGGGACGTGCTGATAGCGTGGCTCATCGAGAACGGCCTGAAAGAGCGAGGGATCGTTAGCATGGGGATCGCGGGCTGATCCCTGAGCAAGGTGAATTTGGAGCGGAACGCTCAGCTCAGCGGCGACCTCGAGCGCGACCCAGAAGAGAGCGTAGAGGAGTCTCCGGTGTTGGAGCTGCTCGAACGAGCCGGCGTCGATCTCGGCGCGGACTTCGTGGAACGAACGGTCAGCGGTAGCGACATCGACCGGCTGGATAGCGAACGACGTCCGTCGCGGGAAGTCACTGACAAAGCCAAGCGCACCGCGGCCGACTGCCTCCGCGAGGGATTGCGCGAAAAGAGTACGGAATTCGTCCCAGGAGGAGCAGTGCGGAAGGAGCCGCTCGGCAAGTGCCTCGATCAAAACCAGAGATCCGATTGGGCGTTGGATGATGTCCGCCCACTCCGTGGGAGAGCGGATCATTTCATCTTCGGCGACGATGGCGCAACAAGGACCAAGGCATGCGTCATCAGCGAGGAGCCGCTCGAGCTCGTCAGGAGAGCGTTGGGCGCGGGCTGTGAGGACAGCCTGTTCGGTCGGATCACACCCGAGGAGTTCGGCGAGCCAGCGGAGGGCGAGGCGGTAGGGGAGCGTGGACGGAGCGAAGCGCTGCGCATCGGGGAGAGCATCGGGGAGGAAGCAACGGCGGAGGTAATCGGCGGGAATCCGCGAGGTGAGGCGCTGGGGCGGAGTGCAGGAGTGATCGAAGAGAGGCCGATCCACCAACCGCTCGTGGAGCCAATCGCGTGCAGACATCTCCCAGCGTCCTTCCCGCTCTCACGTGCTTGGCGACGCAAGCTCAGAGCAAGACAGCATTTCGCTGACCTCATGGTACACTGCGGCGTGCTGGAGGTGGTCAATGATTGAGCGCGCAGAGGGTCGAGCCCCCCTCGTCGACCGTGATTGGCAAGCGCAACTCGAGTCGCTCTACGCGAGCTCGGTCGAGATTGCTGGGTTACGGGAACTCAGTGCCGTCATGGATCGAGCACTCGAGTATTGCTTGTCGTTGACTGCCTCGACCTTCGGCTTTGTGGGTCTTGTCGATGGTCCAGAGACCATGGACGTGGCTGCAATTCGTGGGTTCGTGCCGGATCGACCAGATTTTTATGAGCGATTCCGGAAAATTCCGATTCGGCGGACGATATTCGGTATTGTGATTCTAGAAGGACGGCCAAATATTTCTAATGACGTGCGCAACGATCCATTACATCGCGGTGCACCGCGTGGTCATCCGCCGGTGGAGACCTTCCTTGGTGTACCGCTGAAGGTGCGGGAGCAGACGATCGGGATGATTGGGGTTGCTAATCGCCCCGGTGGATACGATGCGGGGCATGAGCGTCTTCTGAGTACCTTTGCCAATCAAGTGGCGGTTGCAATCGAAAATGCGCGTCTTTACGAGCGGCAACGGCAGATGATTGCGGACCTGCAGCAGCTGCACGCGCGGCTCGATGCCGCTCGGGTGGAAGCATTGCTCCATCAAGAGCGTAACCGAATTGCAGCGGAATTACATGATCGAGTGGCACAGATCATGTTTGGAATCGGAGTTGAAGCGACCTGGTGCTGCGAGCAGCCAGATGTTTCCGGGCCTATTCGCCAGAGTCTTGAGCGCATCCGCGAGCTCGCGGCCCGCGGAGCGGCTGAAGTGCGCCGGGTCGTGTACAACTTGGCCGAGTTCCCGGAAAGTGGACGCGAATTAGTAGAAGAGCTCCAGCGGCTGGTCGAGGCGTACCGGAATGAGGAGTTGCAGGTTGAGCTGGTGCTGGAGGGGAAGCCACGACGACTGCCGCATGCGCTGGAGGATACGATTCTCTTGATCGCGAGCGAGGCGCTCACCAACATTCGGCGTCATTCTGATGCGGATTTGGCGATCGTAAGTTTGCACTTTACTGAACAAACTGTGACGCTGGTGGTCCAGGATAATGGGCGAGGCGTCCCCCCGACGTTGCTTACCCAGTGCGCAAATCAGCTCGGGCATGTGGGGCTACGGTCCATGCGACGTCGGGCCGAATCTGTGGGAGGTGAGCTGCATCTGCAGAACGGAGAAGACGGTGGTTTTGTTGTCCGGGTCGTGATACCGGCGGAGCCGCGATGGTAGGTGAGAAGGGATGAAGGGGAGACCGCTTCGCGTCGCTATCATCGATGATCACGAGATCGTGCGCAGTGGGGTGAAGCACATCCTGGAAGGAGATCCAGAGTTCGAGGTGGTGGGCGAGGCGGCGGATGGGCCGAGCGGAGTGGCGATGGTGGATACGCTACGGCCTGACGTTGTCATCGTCGATGTGCGCTTGCCTTCAATGCAAGGTGATGACGTGTGCCGCCTCATTCGAGAACGTGTTCCCGGCGTGCGCATTCTGATCTTGAGCGCCTTTGGTGAGGACGAACTGGTTTATCGCTGTCTGGTAGCCGGGGCACAGGGGTATGTTTTGAAGGATATTGTCCACTTTGATTTGAAGGAGAGTTTGAAGGCGGTCGCTCGGGGCGAGGCAGTCCTTGATCCGCGGGTTGCGCCATCCATCATCGAACGGCTGCGCACTCGTGAGACGCAGCGCGAGGTACCACTCTCACCGCATCAATTGTCGGTCCTCCGTTTAATGGCGCAAGGACTCTCCAATCGGGAGATCGCTGAACGGTTATTCCTGAGCGAGAACACCGTTAAGGGCTATGTCCAAGAGCTGTTGCGCCGTTTAGGAGCACGCAATCGACTGGAGGCGGTGATGATCGCCAACCGACGTGGTTGGTTGAGCTGAGGGTATGGTGCGTATGCGGATTGGCGCAGTTGTTCTTGCAGCTGGACGTTCAGAACGTTTGGGTCGCCCCAAGCAGCTCTTACCGTGGGATGGCCGAACGCTGATTGAGGCGGTGCTTGACGAGGTGTGTCGAGCGCCGAGTCTCATGGCGGTCGTAGTGGTCCTGCGCTCCGAGGTGGCGGAGCAGTTGGGCGTCCAGGCTGGCGGGTCACTCGGTTGTGCACGCGTGGTGCTGCCGGAGACAGAAGGTGAGGGATGTGCCGCCTCCTACCGGAGCGGGTTAACCGCACTCCGGGACTTGGGGTTAGACGGTGTGGCGATCGTGCTGGGGGACCAGCCAGAGCTTAAGGCAGAGACGATTGAGCGCGTGGTGAACGTTTGGAGCGAGTCGGGAGCATTGCTGGTTGCGACGCGGTACCGTAATGGGAGGGGACATCCGCTTGTCTTTGGGAAGGAGCTGTTTGGGGAGCTTGAAGCACTGCGGGGAGAGAAGGCGGCGTGGAAGCTGGTGGATCGGTACCGAGATCGCGTGCTGTGGGTAGAACTGGACGAGCTGATGCCACAAGACATCGATACGGAAGAGGACTATCGAGCTATCTGGGCAGGGCGGGTTCGTCCAGAATGACATTTCCCGAGAAGGGAGGAACCGGTGACGCAGAAGGAGTCACTGAGCGAGCTGCTCACAATTGACGAGTTGGTGACCATGAGGCGACCGTCGGACGTGCAAATATCCCCCGACGGGAAGCTCGTAGCCTACGTCGTACGGCCAGTGAGTCGAGAGGGAGAGTATTGGGAGACCAGCATTTGGGTGGTGCCGTTTGACGGTGGTGAACCGCGGCAGTTTACGAGTGGGTTATGGCAGGACGAGCAACCGCGCTGGTCTCCAGATGGGCGACTTTTGGCGTTTGTCTCGGACCGAGCCGAGCGCGGGAAGGCGAGTGTCTACGTGATGCCGCGCGACGGAGGGGAGGCGATCCGCGTTTTTGATCAGTCTGGTGAAATCACGGAGCTTTGCTGGTCGCCTGATGGGCGGTACGTGTCCTTCCTGATGGTGGAGCCCGAGACAGAGGAAGAAAAGCAGCGTCGAGAGCGGCGTGACGATGCAAGGATCTGGGATACGAATTGGAAATTTCGGCGCCTGTGGATCTTGGACGTTGCGACCCGGCAGGCGCGTGTGGTCTCCCCGAGCCGGGTACAAGTATGGGGATATGCTTGGGCGCCGGATAGCCGGCGAGTGGCGCTAGCGATCAGTTGGTCGCCGCGGTTTGATGACCTGTTTCGGGAGACCGCGGTTGCTGAGCTGCAAGTGGAAGAGGGCAGTTTTCGGGAGCTGTTCCGGGTGCGAGGACTAGCGGAGGACCTGGTGTGGTCAGCGGATGGCGAGTGGCTGGCTTATCGCGGACCGGCTGGACGAGTGATACACGGGGAGTATGTGTTTCGACGCCATATTGCCGGAGGAGAGGCGGAATGCCTGACTCCCAACTATTTAGGAACGGTGGAATATCTGGGAGCCTATCGTGGTGGAGAGCAGCTTGTGATTGTTGGGTATGAGGGGGTAAACGCGAGGATCTACCGACTGGGGTGGGATGGAGAGCGGCGGCTGCTGTGTCCGCGAGTTGAAGGGAGCTGGCATGGGCCGGTGAGCGGGAGTGCGGATGGGGAGCGCTGGGCTGGGGTCTGGTCGGACGGGGAGCACGTTCCGGACGTGTGGGGCTGGGGCGCTCCGCACGACATATCCCATGAGAACTCCGAAGGCGCACCATTAGGAGATCTGGTTCGTCTCACGCAGCTCCATGCCGAGATTGAAGCGAAGCTCTGCCCAGTCCGAATTCTTGAGTGGGAAAGTGATCCTGGTATCCGGGTACAGGGGCTGTTGATTGTCCCGCGGGGCGAAGCAAGACCACCGTACCCGCTTGTCGTGCAGATTCACGGCGGTCCCACGAGTCTTTGGGCCAACGAATTCGTGGGTTCGTGGCATGATTGGGCGCAACCGCTCGCCTCGCGTGGCTGTGCTGTTCTGCTCCCGAATCCGCGCGGGAGTACGGGGCGGGGGACAGAGTGGGTGAATGCGCTCTTTGGTGACGTTGCTGGGGGCGAGTTCCGTGATGTTCTTGCTGGGGTGGAATTCCTCGTTGCGCAGGGCCTTGCTGATCCTGAGCGGTTAGGTGTCTCGGGTTGGAGTTGGGGAGGCTACTTGACCGCTTGGACGGTGACCCAGACAGATCGGTTTAAGGCCGCTTTCATGGGTGCCGGCCTCTGCAATCTGATTAGCGACAATAATCTCGGTGATATTCCTTCTGCCAATCTCTCTTATTTTCCGTGCACCCCATCTGAGGATCCGGAACCGTACTGGGAACGGTCACCAATCCGGTACGTGGCGCGCGTATCGACACCGATTCTCATCGCACACGGTGAAGAGGACGAGCGCGTCAGTGCCTGCGAGAGCATTCAGTTCTACCGAGCGTTGCAGCTACTCGGAAAGTCGTCTGTCCTGGTCACTTACCCCCGGGAGAAGCACGGCTTTGAAGAGCGGCAGCACCAGCGCGATCTCCTGACGCGTCTTCTTGCCTGGTTCGCGGAGCATCTGGACTTTCCAGCGCCAGAGCGGACTGCTCTGCCGGTGTCGCTCGCGGTGCGGTGAACAGACGTCAGGCGCGGCGGACAGGGCTACCACCTCGATGAGCGATTTGGGCTCTGGTGTCCATCAGCGCTGGTGGCGATGCTGATGATCAGACATCCGGTTGCCCGTGGGAACATTGGCTACGAGATGCTGGGAACCAGGACACCGGAGTAGAAGCGATTCCCTGCCCGCATCTTGAGGGGCTTGTCTCCCCCCGCCTCGGTGATCTCACCCTCCGATCGGAGGGTGAGATCACCGCCAAATAGGCTGTTTCCCGCGCTGCCTCTGCCCAGTACACTGTTCAGGTGAGAAGAGGAATCCAGCGAGGAAGTTGCTCTTTCCCATTGGTATGTGTGCCTGACGCACTGCCTCATCATGGGTACGTTCTGTCGCTAGGTGCATTCAGGAGCCTCAAGAAGTCGTGATCGGTCCCTAACGGAAGGAGCTGAGCCATGATCCCGGGGCCAGTTCGGTACCGCAGGGTGCGCTCCGTCGATGAGGCTGTTGTACTGCTCTCCCAATTGGGAACTGACGCAAAGGTTTTGAGTGGAGGGCAGAGCCTCATCCCGATGATGAAGTTTCGGCTTGCCGAGCCGAGCTACCTTATTGATATCAATGCCATTCCAGGGCTTGACTTCATTGAGGAACGCGGTGGAGTGCTGTGTCTGGGCGCGCTTGTGCGGGAGTCTACGCTCGAGCGTTCGATGCTTGTGCGTCAACGTTATCCGATTCTGCATGACACAGCCGAGGTGATCGCTGACCCGCTTGTCCGGAATCTCGCGACAGTCGGTGGCAACCTTGCTCATGGCGATCCGGCGAATGATCATCCAGCAACAATGCTGGCGCTCCGGGCACAGGTGGTGGCACGCGGACCGAACGGGGAGCGTAGTATCCCGATCGATGACTTCTTTGTTGACACGTTTGTTACGGCACTCCAACCGGACGAGCTCCTGACCGAGATTCGTATCCCGGTTCCACCGCCGCGATCGGGTGGAGCATATGTTAAGTTCGAGCGCAAAGTGGGTGACTATGCGATCGCTGCGGCGGGGGTGTTTCTTGTCCTGGACGAGGCAGGGCGAATCACGCAGGCCGGCATCGGTCTTACCAATCTCAGCTACAAACCATTACGGGCAGTGGATGCGGAGCGTGCGCTGCTTGGCCAGTATGCGAGCGATGAGCTCTTGCGCTACGCTGCGGAACTGGCGGCCCAGGCAACAGATCCGGTCAGCGACTTGCGCGGGCCAGCAGACTATAAGCGTGCAGTCGCCCGGACAATGACGCTGCGCGCATTGCGCCGAGCTCTGGAACGTGCGCAGGCGAATGCCTGAAAGGGGAAGAAGATGGAACCGTTGCCGATCCAGGTGACAGTGAATGGTCGCACCTATTCTGCTGAGGTCGAGCCTCGGTTACTGCTGGTGCACTTCCTGCGTGAGGTGCTGAATCTCACCGGGACACATATCGGGTGCGATACGACGAGTTGTGGTGCGTGTACGGTGCTCTGGAACGGTCGGCCGGTCAAGTCCTGCACGGTCCTCGCTGTGCAGGTCGACGGGGGCGAAATTCTCACTGTCGAGGGACTGGAGGGCGAGGGACAGTTACATCCGGTGCAAGAGGGTTTCTGGGAAGAGCATGGGTTGCAGTGTGGGTTCTGCACACCGGGGATGATGATGACTGCTGTTGCCCTACTGAACGAGAATCCGGATCCGACGGAAGAAGAGATTCGGAAAGCAATTTCCGGCAATCTCTGTCGGTGTACCGGGTACGTCAACATCGTCAAAGCCATCCAGTATGCAGCCCGCAAGATGCGTGAGGGTATGAGTGTCCACGCGGGGGGAGTGTAAAACAATGGCCGCGAGAGCAGTTCACGGGATTGGCGTTCCTGTAAAGCGCAAGGAAGATCCGCGCTTCATTCGGGGCAAAGGCACGTATGTGGACGATATCAAGCTGCCCGGCATGCTCGTCATGGATATCGTGAGGAGTCCGTACGCACATGCCCGGATCAAGCGGATCGATGTCTCCAAAGCGTTGGCGATGCCGGGCGTCATTGACGTGATCACGGGTGAGGAGCTCGCCAAGGCCAACCTCGCCTGGATGCCGACCCTCATGGGTGACCGACAAATGGTGCTGCCGACTGACCGAGTGGTGTACTACGCACAAGAAGTCGCCGCGGTCATCGCGACTGACCGGTATCGAGCGGCAGACGCCGTACTAGCGGTCGAAGTGGAATACGAGCCGCTGCCGCCGGTGCTCAACCCATTTGACGCCCTGAAGCCCGATGCCCCATTAGTCCGCCCGGATCGCGAACAGAAATCGAACCATATTTGGCATTGGGAGGCCGGTGATAAAGAAAAGACGGATCGCATTTTCCACGAGGCAGAAGTCGTTGTGGCACAGGATCTGTACATTCCACGTATTCATGTGGCTTCAATTGAAACCTGTGGATGTGTGGCGAACTATGATCCAGTGACCGACAAGTTAACGATCTGGATGACCTCGCAGGCACCGCATGCCCATCGCACCGTTTTCTCACTGGTGACGGGGATCCCAGAGCACAAGATCCGCATCATCTCACCGGATATTGGCGGTGGATTCGGCGGGAAGGTGCCCGTCTATCCTGGGTACGTCATCGCCACCTATGCGACGTTGAAGCACAAGAAACCAATCAAATGGATTGAGGATCGCTCGGAGAACTTGCAGGCCGACTCCTTTGCACGGGACTACCATATCCACGCTGAGCTCGCGGCGACTCGTGATGGAAAGATACGCGGGTTGCGCGTCCGCGTCGTGGCTGACCATGGCGCGTTCGACGCGGCAGCGAACCCCTCGCGGTTCCCGGCTGGTCTCTTCAGCGTGTGTACCGGATCGTACGATATGCAAGCCGCACACATCCAGGTCGACGGGGTGTACACAACGAAGCCGCCGGGAGGTGTTGCCTACCGCTGCTCATTTCGGGTGACGGAGGCGGTCCACACGATTGAACGGATGGTTGATATCTTGGCTGATGAGCTGGGCATGGATCCGGCCGAGATCCGCTTCAAGAACTTTGTCCAACCACACCAGTTCCCGTACAAGTCCCCGACCGGGTGGGAGTACGACAGCGGCAATTATCCAGCTGCACTGCAGAAAGCGCTGGAAACGATCGGGTACCAGGAGCTCCGGCGGGAACAGGCCGAGCGTCGTGCTCGCGGCGAGCTCATGGGTATCGGAATCTCGACCTTTACCGAGATCGTCGGTGCTGGTCCCTCACATACGTTCGACATTCTGGGTATCAAGATGTTCGATAGTGCTGAGATCCGGGTGCATCCCACCGGCGCTGTCATCGTGCGCATCGGCGTCCAGACGCAGGGGCAGGGACACGAGACGACGTTCGCACAAATCGTAGCCGAAGAGCTTGGAATTCCGGTCGAGTACATTACTGTCGAGCACGGAGACACCGACACGGCACCCTATGGACTGGGTACCTATGCGAGCCGGAGCACTCCGACGGCCGGCGCAGCCACAGCCGTTGCAGCTCGCAAGATTCGCGAGAAAGCGCGGCTCATTGCAGCGCATCTCCTTGAGGTCAGCCCGGATGACCTGGAATGGAAAGATTATGCATTCCGTGTTAAGGGAGCCCCCGACCGCCACAAGACGATGCAGGAGATCGCTTTTGCGGCCTATACCAACTTCCCGTTGGGGCTCGAACCGGGCTTGGAGGCGGAGTGCTACTATGATCCACCCAACCTCACCTTCCCCTTTGGTGCTTATGTCTGTGTCGTGGACATTGACCGCGGCACAGGGCAAGTGAAGATCCGTGAATTTCTCGCCGTCGATGACTGCGGGACAATCATCAACCCGATGATTGTCGAAGGACAGATCCATGGTGGGCTCACCATGGGTATGGCGGCCGCACTCTTGGAGGAGATCGTCTACGACGAGAATGGTACGATGCTCACGGGTACCTTTATGGACTACCTTCTCCCAACAGCAGTGGAAACGCCGCACTGGAAGACAGCAAAGACGATTACGCCTTCACCGCATCACCCCTTGGGGGCGAAAGGCGTGGGTGAGAGTCCAACGATTGGAGCGCCGCCGGCTCTTGTGAATGCTGTCGTTGATGCACTGAGCCACCTGGGCGTGCGACACATCGATATCCCGATCACGCCCGCGAAGGTCTACCGTATCCTTCAGGAAAAGGGCGTGGCGGAGTAAGACTGGGGAGGGTGCGGGTGGTCTCCCGCACGCTCCCACTGTCCACCTGTGGTGGCGAGCGAGTAGCAGTGTGCGATGACGCGTTCGAGTGGTGACCGGACACAACTGGGGAGGGATCTTTTCTCACTCGCAGTGGAGCTCCGCGAGCAGGGTATCCCTTTCGTCCTTGCGACCGTTGTGTGGAGTCAAAGTCCGACCTCAGCCAAACCGGGGGCAAAAGGGATCGTCACCGCAAACGGAGCACTGTTCGGGTGGGTTGGTGGAAGTTGCGCTCAGCCAGCGGTGATGCGGGAGGCAATTACTGCGCTGTCTGATGGACAGGCACGGCTTCTCCGCATTGACCCGGCAGGAGCTGAGGGTGTCTCAATCCGACCAGGAGTCGTGGTGGCACCGATGACGTGTCACAGCGAAGGGGCTTTGGAGATTTTCTTGGAACCGTTTCTTCCTGCGCCGCAACTGTTGATTTATGGCGAGACTCCTGTGGCCGATGCGCTCGTGCGACTCGGCAGCGCCATGGGATACGCTGTTGTCGCCTTCCGTCCGGGGGCAACCGGTGCCCCGCTGGAAGCCGACGAATGGGTGGACGGTCTCGATCCCGGCGAACGACCCCGTCGACGGCCGAGCGTCGCGATCGTTGCTAGCCTCGGGGCCTATGACGAGGATGCCATCGAGGCAGCACTTCGCGCTGGTGTACCGCTGGTGCAACTTGTCGCCAGCCGGAAACGCTTTGCGGCTATCCGTGCAGCACTCGCGGCGACGGTACCAAGCGAGTTGCTGGATCGAGTGAAGGCACCAGCAGGACTCGATATTGGGGCGACGAGTCCTGAAGAGATCGCGGTCAGTGTGCTGGCAGAGCTAATCGCGCGTCGGCAGGACTGGCGCAATGCGTGGCGCCCCGAGGGTGCAGTCGGAGCCGTGCTTGCAGAGGCAGCTGCCGAGGTCATCGATCCGGTATGCGGGATGCGAGTGGATCCGCGTACGACACGTCATGTCACGGAGTATCGCGGCCAGCTCTACTACTTCTGTTGCCCGGCCTGTCGACGGCTCTTTGAAGCCGATCCGGGAGCATATCTGGCGTCGACATCCCACTAACGTATGCGCCACGCCTCTTGCTCGGGTCGGATCGCCCAGCTCCCAAGGCTTGTCCGCTCAAGTACGCGTGCTGGGAGGGCACCAGCGTGCGTCGCAGGTAACCGGAGCTAGCTGAAAGGCCAAAGTACGGTCGATCGTAGCTGGTCTTCGTCTCTGCTGGTGTGTTCAAGGCAACAGATTATGAAAGTCGACTGTACACGCAATGTGCCGGTGACTGCTCGGTCTTGGCCGCATGTGCAGTCAGTGTTAGGCGTGTGCGGGAGGGGTGAGCACGTCATCCTTTGTTTCCAATTGCTGCGTGGAGAAATGCGGCGAGTGCTAAAGGATTGCCGGGGCGCAGAAGGGATAGCAGGGATTGTCATCGAGAGTCTGGTGGTGTCAGCCACGCATGAGGACGGGGCGGTCTGGTGGGTACCGCCCCGAAGAGAGGGGTAGAGAGGGGGAAACTGGAGGTGCAGAGAGGATATTCTCAAGCCGACTCCAGAGGAAGGCTGAGTCGGCAATTCAGTGCAGCGCATTTAACACCTCTCGGCACAACGCCGCTCAGGTCTTGCGCTGCGAATGTCAGTGTAACGCAGCACTGTTGCGGTGTCTGTCGGGAAAATCTGGACATCTTCCTCGGCCGTTTGCTGCCTGCGGCACTGCTGTGCTGCGAGGATCCGGAGTAGAGTTAGGAGAGACGAAGGGCGGCCTTACGCTATGAGACGATGTGCGGGAGCGGTAGAGGGAGAGCGGCAATGGTGACACGAGGGAATGATCCGTTTGGCGCAAGAGGTGTCCTGGAGACGTCGGAAGGGCGGGTGACCTATTTCCGGCTTGGGGCGGTGGCTGACCAGTTGGCAGTGCCGCTGGAACAGTTGCCGTTTACTGTGAAAGTCTTACTGGAGAACGTTCTCCGTTATGCGGGAACGCCACCGTTCACTGAGGAGGACGTCGCGCTCGTGACGAGTTGGCGGCCTGGTGAGAAGGCGGGCCGGGAATTTCCGTTCCTGCCAGCCCGGGTGCTCCTTCAGGACTTCACGGGCGTGCCAGCGGTGGTTGACCTCGCGGCGATGCGCACCGCGGTTGCCCGGCTGGGGGGTGATCCCGCACGCATCAACCCTCTTGTCCCGGTCGACTTAGTGATTGATCACTCAGTGCAAGTTGATGTCTTTGGGACGACGAGAGCGTTCCAGCGCAACGTGGAAAAAGAGTACGAACGGAACCGTGAGCGCTACATGCTTCTGCGCTGGGCGCAGCAGGCATTCCGCAATTTCCGCGTCGTTCCGCCGGGAACAGGCATTGTGCACCAGGTCAACTTGGAATACCTCGCATCGGTGGTTGCGGTACGGCAGCAGGATGGAGAAGCGGTTGCGTTTCCGGATACACTCGTCGGTACGGACTCGCACACAACAATGATCAATGCCCTTGGTGTCCTCGGCTGGGGTGTGGGTGGAATTGAGGCCGAAGCGGTACTCCTGGGTCAGCCGATCTATTTGCTCCTTCCAGAGGTCGTGGGACTTCGCCTCATCAATGAGCCGCCAGGTGGAGTGACAGCAACCGACCTTGTGCTCACCATCACACAGCTCCTACGGCAAGTCGGGGTGGTTGGGAAGTTTGTCGAAGTCTTCGGCCCCGGCCTGCGGCACCTGAGCCTGCCGGATCGAGCGACGATCTCCAATATGGCTCCAGAGATGGGCGCAACGGCAGTCATGTTCCCGATTGACGATGAGACACTTAGCTACCTGAAGCTCACTGGGCGAGGCGAGGGGCACGTTCGGTTGGTTGAGGCCTACGCAAAGGAGCAAGGGCTCTTCCGCACTAGCGATGAGCCCGAACCGGTGTTTGATCAAGTGGTGGAGCTCGATCTGTCCCTGCTCGAGCCGAGTCTTGCTGGACCACGGCGACCGCAGGACCGCGTCCCTCTCTCCGAGCTTCCTGCGAGCCTCCGAGCGGCCTTCCCGGAGCAGTTCTCTCAGTCACAGACAGATGAGGAGCGGTTCGACTGGGAGGGTGGGACGGTGAACGAGGCAGAGGAGCCGAGTGAGCCGGTGGTGCCGGTTAGTCAGCGGCGCAAGGTGGTTGATGTCCATCTGGATGGGCGGCATGTGGAACTCACCCACGGCTCGGTGGTGATCGCGGCGATCACGAGCTGCACTAACACCTCGAATCCTGAAGTGATGCTGGGTGCTGGCATTCTGGCCAAGAAGGCGGTCGAGCGTGGGTTGGACACCAATCCGGCTGTGAAGACCAGCCTTGCACCGGGTTCCGGGGTAGTGACGACCTATCTGGAGCGGGCTGGCCTCATGCCTTATCTGGAAGCGCTACGCTTCCACCTGGTTGGGTACGGCTGCACGACCTGTATCGGGAATAGTGGACCGCTGCCCGAGCCAATTGCTAAGGCGGTGCAAGAACACGAACTTGTTGTGGCAGCGGTCTTGAGTGGGAATCGCAACTTCGAGGGACGCATTCACCCACAGGTGCGAGCAGCGTATCTTGCCTCTCCGCCACTTGTTGTTGCCTTCGCCATCGCTGGGCGCGTGGACATCGACCTCACAACCGAGCCACTCGGCTACGACCCGAACGGTGAACCGGTATACCTGCGTGACGTCTGGCCGACGCCAGAAGAGATCCGCGAAGCGATGGAGAAGGCGATCGGGCCAGAACTGTTTATCGAGCGATATCGTGAAGTCTTCAGTGGTGACGAACGCTGGCGTTCCCTTCCAGTACCAACTGGAGATCTCTACGAATGGGACCCCAACTCGACGTACATTCAGGAGCCACCCTTCTTCCAGGGCCTGGCCCTTGAACCACCACCGCTGCACGACATCGAGCGTGCACGTGTCTTGGCCTGGCTGGGCGATTCGGTGACTACCGACCACATCTCGCCGGCTGGTTCGATCCCGGTCAATAGCCCAGCCGGGCAGTATCTGATCGCGCGCGGCGTGCAGCCGAAGGATTTCAACAGCTACGGTGCGCGGCGCGGGAACCACGAGGTGATGGTGCGGGGAACGTTCGCCAATATCCGCTTGCGCAATCGTCTCGCGCAGGGTCGTGAGGGTGGGTGGACGACCCACTTTCCGAGCGGAGAGCTAGTGACGATTTACGAGGCTGCGATGCGCTACCAGATGGCGGGGACACCACTCCTCATCCTGGCCGGGAAAGAGTACGGGAGCGGAAGCTCGCGCGATTGGGCGGCCAAAGGACCGATGCTGCTCGGTGTGCGGGCAGTGCTTGCCGAGAGCTACGAGCGGATCCACCGCAGCAACCTCGTTGGTATGGGCGTCCTGCCATTGCAATTCCTCCCTGGTCAGAACGCGGACGCGCTTGGTTTGCAAGGGAACGAGTGCTTCACAGTCACGGGTATTGCAGACGGACTCGAGCCGCGCGAGCTTCTGACCGTGCGTGCTGAGCGGGATGACGGTACAGTGATTGAATTTCGGGCGATTGCTCGGCTCGATACTGAGATGGAGATCGAATACTACCGTCATGGAGGGATCCTGACCTCGGTTCTGCGGCGGTTGCTCCGAGCTGAGGCCTAAGAGGCACACCGGGCGCCGGCATGGAGCAGATGGAAGGCACGAGACGATGCGAGAAGGGATGTTGAGCGGGCGTGATGAAGCGCGCCCCTACGAAGTCGAAACACGGCTTGAGAACGGATTGACCGTTCTTGTCCAGCCGCTGCGGCACGCGCCGGTCGTCTCGTGCTGGATGTGGTACCGGGTGGGGAGCCGCAATGAGCCGCCAGGGCTGACAGGACTCTCGCACTGGGTTGAACACATGCTCTTCAAGGGAACATCGCGCTTCCCACCTGGCTCGATCTTCCGCGAGGTGAACCGTTGGGGTGGGACACTCAACGGCTTCACTTGGCTGGACTATACGGCCTACTTCGAAACGCTGCCGACGCCAGGGTGGGAGCTCGCACTCGCCATCGAGGCGGATCGCATGGTCGCGGCCAGCTTCGATCCGGCAGAAGTGGAACGCGAACGGACGGTGATCCTCGCCGAGCGTGCAGGCAGCGAAAATCAACCAGGCACGTATCTACGGGAAGAGGTTGTCGCGGCTGCTTTTCGGGCACATCCCTACGGGCATCCGGTGATTGGCTACCGTGACGATCTGCTGCAGATCACGCGTGAGGAACTTTACCAGCACTACCGCACGTACTACCGGCCAAACAATGCGGTGCTGGTTATCGTCGGGGACGTGGAGCCCACGGTAGCACTCCAGGCGGTCGAGCGCCACTTCGGTGAGCTGCCAGCAGGAGCAGTGCCGCCAGTGCTGCGAGTGCATGAGCCGGAACAGTGGGGTGAGCGACGGGTTACGGTACGCCGGCCAGCACCGACAGCGCAGCTGCTCATGGCGTGGCGTGTGCCAGGAGCAACACATCCGGATATCCCGGCGTTGCTTGTGCTCGATGCGGTGCTTTCTGGCGGGAAACCGGTGGCCTTCGGTGGTAGTGGGATGGGACGCAGCGCTCGCCTTTACCGTGCCTTGATTGCTCCCGGGCTCTGCACTACTGCTGCCTCAAGTATGTCTCTCACCCTCGATCCGTTTCTTTTCACGATTTCGGCGACATTGACACCACTAGCCGAACCACGGCACGTTGAGCACCTTGTTGACGACGTCGTGCGGGGTCTCCAGGAGGAGTTGGTTGGCGAGGAGGAACTTGCCCGGGCAAAGCGGCAGCTCGCGGTGCAGCTTGCGGCGGCCAATGAGAGCGCGCAGAGCCGTGCAGCACTTCTTGGGTCACTGGCTGTCGTGTGTCCGGAGCGCTCACCACAGCAGCTGTGGCGGGAGATCGAAGCAGTGACGAGTGACGATCTCTTGCGTGTTGCAAATATGTATCTGCAAGCGGAGCGCCGCACCATTGGCTGGCTTGAGCCAAGCTCCGACGGCCAGGGGAGCTCCGAACCTGGAGGGACGCGATTCATCGCACCCGCAGAATCAGTGATAGCCGCGCCGCCATACTGGTTCTGTGAAGTTCCGGAAAGCCCGGCAACACCGGTCGTGCTTCCACGGGTACAACTGACAGCGACGGCCGACTACTTGAAAAACGGTGCGTTCTTCGTTGGGCAGGAGATCTCAGCGAGCCGTCTGGCCGTGGTTAGTGTCCGGATACCAGCCGGTGCTGCCCGTGACGCAAGACGGCCGGGACTGGCGTATGTGACCGGGCAACTCTTGTCGCGCGGGACACGACGGCGCGATGAAGCATCGCTGAATGAGGAGCTAGATCGGCTCGGTGCCACACTGACGGTCGGAGTTGGTCGCGATGCGGTCGACGTGAGTCTGAGTTGCCTTGTCGAGGTGCTGGATGCGGCGTTACCGCTCTTGGCCGAAGTGCTGTTGGAGCCAGCGTTTCTGCCGGAGCAGCTGGAGCGTGTGCGACAGCAAGCGCTTACTGCCTTACGACAGGCGGAACAGAGCACGCGTGCGCGAGCCGATGCACTGTTGCGTGCCTTGATCTACCCCCCAGGGCATCCCTATCACCATCGGGTACTCGGAACCGAAGAAACGCTCGACACGCTCTCATCGGAAGAGGTGCAGGTCTTTCATGAGGCGTTCTACCGTCCCGCGGGGGCGGTGATTGCGGTGGCTGGTGGTGTGGAGCTTGGTCAGGTGCGGGCGTTACTTGAGCAAGCTCTAGCACTGTGGGAGGGGGAAACTCCACGCCTGGTGATTCCTCCCGTGAACCCGTCGACAGAGGGGCAGCGTCGTAGTGAGACACTGCCAGGAAAGCAGCAGGCAGATGTGGCACTTGGTGTCGTCACGGTGCCACGCCAGCACCCGGATTTCGAGGCGCTACGCCTGGCCAACATCATCCTGGGACGGCTTGGCCTCATGGGACGGATCGGTGCACGTGTGCGTGAACGCTCTGGTCTTGCGTACTATGCGGCGAGTGCGTTAGAGACGGGTTTAGGACCCGGCTACTGGAGCGCCTACGCAGGAGTTGCCTCGGTACATGTGGAGCGCGTCATTGCGGAGATTGTGGAAGAGATCGAGCGGCTCCGCCAGGAGGGGCCGGAAGCACGAGAGCTGACCGATGCTAAGACGGCGCTTATGGGAACGCTTGTGCTCGGCCTGGCGACGACCGGCGGAGTGGCTGGTGCACTCCTCGACCTGGCGTTTTATGGGCTGGGCTTGGACTATTTGGAGCGGTTGCCTGACCTCCTTGCGGGCATCGATGAGACGATGATCCGTGACGTGGTGGTCCGCTACCTGGATCCAAAGCGTCTACACGTCGTCGTTGTTGGTCCAAGCCAGGAGACGATACTCTCGGTCTCGGAGCCGCAGCGATAGCATGCTTCGTGCGGCCGGGGTCATTTCCACAGTGAGCCGGATGCATCACTTACCCACGTCGATGGAACGACTTATCGTGTCATGCTTGGTATCCAGGCGTGACGATAGAGCGGAGCTCCATCTCTGCTGGTGGGCTGGTCCCATCACCCGGTTCCCTTTCCGGTTGCTGACTTTGCAAAAGACAGGGTGAGGTTGTGCCTGCTGCACCTGGGTGGTTGGAGGGAGAGCGTCCGCTAAGTTCGTTTGAGACTCGATCAATTTCGGGAGATTTGGCAGAATCAGCCCAGGGGGGACGGACTCGAGCTTCGTAGTAGGGAATGGAGAGAGGAAGATGAGTGCGTCGCCACGTTACACAGTCTTTTGGCTTGCTACGCTGAAGCGCGAACATATCTCCGGCGACGTGGAGACGGTGATCGCGGAATTCGTGCCGTTGCTCGAGCGCAGTGAGAGGACACAGCTCCGCGGGGCATATCTGTCAGTTGGCTTCCGCCCGGATGTCGATCTCATTCTCTGGTTCTTGGGATACGATCCTGCCGATATCCAGGATCTCGCGCTGGCGCTGCGGCGGACGGCGATCGGCCGTGCCTTGCAGCTACAATATGCCTACTTTGGTATGGCAGGGTCCTCGCAATACGATCCGACGCACGGCCCGGCCTTTCTCCGTGGGATCCCCCCGAAACGCTATCTGAGCGTCTATCCCTTCGTGAAGACACCCGAGTGGTATCTCTTGCCATTCGAGGAGCGGCGGCGTCTTATGGCCGAGCACGGGCGGCTCGGCGACGAGTTTCCGAGTGTGCTGACGAATACGGTGAATTCCTTTGGTGTTCAAGACCAGGAGTTTATCGTGGCTCTCGAGGACGATGACGTTGCAACGTTAATTCAGATGGTGCAACGTCTGCGGGCAGCAGAGGTACGCAAGTACACGCAGCTTGACACGCCGATTTTCCTCGGGCAGCGCTATGAGCCAACAGAGGCTCTCCGTCGATTGCTGTCGTGAGCGGTCCTAAGCCACAGCGCGAAAAGCGCAGCGGCAAGGGTGGCGAGCGCGTTGACAATGTCGTTGGTCATGCCCGGAAGCCCACTGATGCGCCGACCGTCTGCGGCGCAGTCATGCTGTGGGGATTCAAGGACGCGTTGGCACTGAGGGCAACGATAGCGAGCTTGGAGAGTTGCGCCAAGCAGGCTATCGAGGATCGCCCCGAAACTCCCGGCAGCGATGACAGGCCAGCGTGGGAGCCGGCGGGGAGTGAGGAGGGCGACGAACGTGGCGCCACCAACCATGGCGAGAGACCCGAGAAGAGAAACAGCACCCGAGGTGCCGGGTGGGACGGGACGTCCTGTGCGGAGTGAGCGTGGTGGGCTAGGGCTGAGTACGCCAAGCTCGGTAGCCCACGTGTCGGCGGAAGCGGCAGCGATTGCAGCGAGATAGGGGAGCGTGTAGTCACGGCTACAAGAACGGAAGATCTGGAGCACGGCGAGTGCTGCAGCGACCCCACCATTGGCGAGCACTTGCGTCGCGGTGCGTGGCCGACTCACCTCGCGCTGCGGGGCGCTGAGCACCTGCTTGCGACCCGAGCCGAGACGCGTGAGCGTGCTCGCAGCGGCAAAGAAACCAATCATTGGTACTGACCAAGACAGACCGCCTGCAGTGAAGATAAGTGTTCCGGTGCCCGCTGCTGCCAGTGCACCACCGCGGTCGAGCGTGCGAGACCGATAAGCGAGCAGTCCCACGCAACTCGCAAGAATTCCACCAAGAGGGAGACGGAGGAGCGCTCGTGTGCGAGTGGGGCACGGGTTCATGCTCGTCCAGGGCCGAACAGGAGGATGAGTTCCTCGTCGCGGATCTCAAAAACATAGTCGGCTACTTCGACCACAGCTGGGGAGCTCATCTCACCGTAGCGAATACGGACGTCATAGGTATCGATACAGAGCATGCGTGTGCCAGCGGGCGAAAGCGGGTGGCGAGGTGAGCGATAAACTGCGCGTGCCCCGCCCAGTTGGTCGAGTGCTCGGAGTGCGAGGCGACGGGCCTGGGCTTCATCCAGCGGCATGATGACTGACTCCTCTCTGATTTCGTGACCACTTCCTGCAACGGAGTCATACGATCTGAGCGACGGTAATGAGTAGGGCCTCGTTCTCGGCTGACGAGTATATGCAGGGGCCGAACTTGCTGGTTGCGTGTGGCGGATTAGCCTGCTTGATTGTGCCTCTGTGATGATGGAAGCTTCAAAGTAGCTTGTGAGGTAGGGACTTGTGCGAGCTTGGCGCATGTCAGGCATTTGTTGGTCGAGACGACGGCAGGGTTGTGAGTCATAAAGCCTTGTGCTGGCTCCTTTGTGCAAATGAGCGCAGGGATGCACAGAGGGACCCGGATCGACTACAATTAGCATGAGCGCGGTGGCTATGCCACCGGCGTTGAAGGGGCTGGTAGCTCAACTGGCAGAGCAGCGGACTTTTAATCCGCGGGCTGTGGGTTCGAGTCCCACCCGGCCTACCAGAAAGGTGCTATACCGAAAAGCGAAGGCGAAAGTGTGGGAGCTCCCCTGGCAGTGGGAGCGATTGCTTTTTTCAACAAGCTCTGTGCTATGCAAGGGCACTTTTCGTGGACGAGGGCGCTGTTCAGACGGCTCAGGCAGTGGCTGGACAGGTCTGCGGAGGACCATCAGATGCCAGGCCGCTTGGGAATGTGGTTCGCCAGCGTCGCCACCGGCTTGAGGGCAATTCTGCAAAGAAGTCAGGCGGTGGAGTCATACGGGAAGCATGGTCGTGGGCCTCAGCTACACCTTCCGCAGTACAAGACGGGTTGAGTGATCGAGCCGAAAGGTGGTGGATCGAGGTGAGCTACGTTCATCCTGTCCTTAGAGAGGCGGTGATCCCTTTTCCTCATGAAACATGATAGTTGATGGTGTTCATTCTTTGCTGGGAAAGTCCGGGCACATGAGTGGGCATTGACGCCAGTAACTCTGAGATCTTGCATCGAGTGAGATCACGCGTCCGCCAATACTGCACAAGGACTCTCGACCAGAAGACGCAGAGGGCCGTTCGGGGAATAGGTATCGTCGGCATGTGCATACTGGGAAGGCTAACACGTTGTTCTCGTGAACACTGTCTTATCCTGTTCACAAGTACCAGTAACAGTGACAAAGGTGGTTGACGTGCCAAACGATGACAATGTGCCGAGACGGCTGATCGGCCGGTTCAGGGAGGAGAAATGGCGGTGTGATGTCGGGGGTAGGGGCGCCACCACGGTACAAGTCTGTGTTCGTGTTCGGCGACCTGGAGGAACAGACAAGCGCGCGTCCGTGGGGAAGTACCGAGGGAGTTGAATACCATGAGAAACGGTGCAGAGGTAACCACGCGCGTAGCTGCTCGCCTATCGATACGTGATGAGGCAAAGCCCTTGCTGCTGATCGCAGCGGTTCTCCTCGGTATTGTGTTGAACCGCCTTTTGGGGGCTGGAGTCAGTTGGTTGATTTGGGTGGTGCAGATTGGAGTCTTCTTCGTCATCCTCGCGGTCATGCTCCCGGTCGAAATCAAGGATGTCTCTAAGGCCTTTCGCAAAGTGAAACCGACAGCTATCGCGTTGCTCATCAACTTCGTCTTCATTCCGATCTTCATCTGGACTATGGGGTGGTTGTTCCTTCGTCCTTTCCCTGATGTCTGGGCGGGAGTCATTTTGTATGCGCTGACGCCATGTATTGGCTGGTACCTGATCTTCACCGACCTTGCGGAGGGTGATGTTGCCTGGGGTATGGCGCTTCTACCATGGAATATCACGCTTCAAGTTTTGCTCATGCCCCTGTATCTCTGGTTCCTCGTTGGTAAGGTACTGCCCTTAGACTTGCATGCGCTTCTGACGAGTGTCGTGCTCTATCTTATTGCACCATTCGTGCTTGCCTATCTGCTGCAGCGCTGGCTCATCGCGCGCTATGGTCGCGACTTTTTCTTCGGTCGCGTGAAGCGGACTCTGGGCGAAGTGAAACTCTGGGCGCTTGTCGTGGTGATCGTGTCGATGTTCGCTTCGCAGCGGTCAGTCGCACTGGCCGATGTTGGTCTGGTCACCTTGATTATCGGAGTGCTTCTTCTCTTCTTCCTTGTCCTCTTCGTCTTAGCCTTGACGATCGGGAAGCTTGCCCGCCTACCCTACCATGAGAACGTGACACTGGCCTTTACGACAACCGCACGGAATCCGGAAGTGGTGATCGGCGTGGCGCTGAGTGCTTTCCCTGGGCAGCCGCTCGTCTATTTTGCTATCATCTTGGGCCCAATCGTCGAACTCCCCGTGTTGCTCCTGATCGCTCGCGTGCTTCTCACGCTACGGGATCGCCTCTGGTCCTCCGGAGCACCGGTTCATCATGTCAATGGGTAGGAGGCACTGAGCTCGGTAAATCGTCCTCCCGACAGTGAGTTCGTCTTGGTGTGGACCATACTCGCGCCGAGTAAGCTGTGTGCCAACCCGGTGGAGTACCGACTGGTGTCAACGCAGGTCGGAGGGGGCTCCTGGATCCCGTGATTGCTCTAACGCGTTTGGAAGGAACAAGCTTGATACTGGTGAAAAACCCCTCTGCCAGTGCAGCCATCCGGGATTCCCCACGTGGTGCTGTGTTTCGCGGGGTAGTGAAGATGGAGGCTGCTATCGAGTTGTATGCTGCCGGTCGTTGCTCTCGTCGGCAGTTCGGATACTTGAGTGATGGGTGGCGTGTTTGGTCAGGTGAGTACGAGGGCCGCTGCGTGGTGCCTGTACGCCGCGATTTTGAGATGCTGCATGTGCGGGTCATTCTGCGTGCACCAACGGCAGGTTCGTGCGGGGCTGGTGTTGACCGAACGGAGCATGACTTTTCTCAGGCACCACAGAATGCGACTCCATTGTGTTCGGAGGATGTGCTGAGCCGTGTCCTGCATATTGAGAAGGCTCCCTACTACTCCGTGTCGCTTGTGGGAGCATCGCTGTGATCATCGTGAGAAGAAAGCAAGATCCTGGCTTGAGGAAAGAGAGCACCGGGGCAACCAGGCAGTGGTTATCACCGAGGCTAATTAGCGAAGCGCCGCAAGTACGGCTTCATTCTGGGGTATATCACGCATCGAGTTACCATACCAGGCGGCGCGGACAATGCCTTCGGCATCAACGACGATCACCGCTGGCATACGACCAAGCTTGAGCGGCTTGACCTCTTGACCGAAGAGTGCAGCGAGCCGATGCTCAGGATCAGCGATCACCGGGAAGGGGAGCTGTTCCCGTTCCCAATGGCGACTGACGGAACGTGGACCGTCGGGAGCTATCACAATTACTTCTGCGCCCGCTTCTTGAAACTTCTCATAGTCCTGGCACAACTGTGCCAGATGCCGACGGCAGTATGGTCAACGCAGTCCACGTGCAAGAATGAGCACAAATGGACGACCATGCAGTGTCTCGCTGCCGATCAGTTCCCCCTGGATCGTTGTTGCTGTCCAAAGTGGTAGACGTTCACCAGTCTGTAGACCGGCCATGCTCGACCTCCTGCAGAAACTCTTGGACCACAGCCACAAAGCGCTCAAACTCTTCCATGTGGGGGAGGTGCCCACTGCGCTCGAATAGCTCGACCCGCCCATGCCAACCAGCCGACCGCCATTGAGTAAGGACGTGCTGAGTGCGGCTGTTCGGCACGATTCGGTCATACTTCCCGAGCACGACCAGGGTCGGTACAGCTGGAGGTTCTCTCGACGGTGCAGGAGGCTCAGCAAGTGAGGCAGTGGTAACCCGCCAGAGTTCCTGATCCCAGCCAACGACGCTCACCGCTGCGCGGAGCTGCCACGCCGACTGCGGCGATGGCGGATTTGCCCAAACCAGCCGCTGCGCGGCAAGGAACGCAAGTGGGCCACTGAGACGGACGATAGTTTGACCAACTATTTCGATCGGGCGAAGCCGTAAAAGTCGACTCACTCGCGGCGAACTTGGGCGATCCCATGCCGGGGCAACCAGGACGAGCCCAACCACCCGCTCTGGGGCCAAGCGCGCAAGCTCATAGGCGACTCTACCACCCATGGAATGCCCAAGGAGGACAACAGCCTCAATCTGGAGTGCGTCAAGGAGCTCAAGTGCGATTGCTCCTTGAGCAGATGGGGCATATGGATCCCAACCCCGCCAGCGATCGGTCGTGCAACGCGTCAGGCCAAAGCCCGGGCGGTCATAGGCAACAACCTGCCGTTCCGTACCGAGTGTACGGATCACCGGGAGCCACGAGAGTGCACTCGAGGCAAAGCCGTGCAGGAGCAGAATGGCTGGTCGGTGATGCGTGTCAGACTGCAGGACGAAGAGTCTCAGACCGTCCAGCGGAAGAATCTGTGAACGAACTGACATTGACGCTCCCCCAGTAGGCAAAGCCTGGTAATCGGCTTTCCCACCTAGTACCCAAGTGTACCTGATGCTATTGCCGGCGATTGGGTCTACTATGACGCGATGCACCATCACCTCGCGTCTGGGCTGCACGACTCCTTGACGTGAACGCCTGGCTGCGGCTACCTGTGTTACAGAAGAACTGGGTGTCCCCAACCGCTGTCAAGCGCAGAGTTCTCGAGGGTAGCCACGCGCAAACCGTCTTGAGGAGCCACCTTGTGTGGTGCGAGATATCTCGGAACCGATCTGCGCTCGGACCGGCAAGGTATTGGCACAGCCGAAAATGATGTCAAGAGACAAGAATTTGAACCGTTTCATCCTAAGGCAGATGTCGGTTGGCAGAGCTGAAAGGGACGTCAAGAGGCCTTGTCTGACAAGATCCTTGCGCGGCGTTACCTGGTCGTGTCATCCTCGGCCTCCGGCAGGAGGGAAGCGATGAATTGCTTCCGAGGGGAGGACAAGAGAGCATGGTTCACCTGACAGCGGAGTTGCGGGATTTTCTGGCTGCCCCTCGCTTCGGCGTGTTGGCGACAATCGCTCCGGATGGGCTTCCCCGCCAGTCAGTGATGTGGTATGAGCTACTGGACGACACCCTCATCGTGATGAACACAGCTGAGGGACGAGCGAAGCTCCACGATCTGCGTCGCGATCCTCGAGCCTCACTCTGTGTTGCCGACGGCTATCGCTATGTCACCATCGTTGGTCGGGTGCAGCTGATCGAGGATCAGGCCAGGGCTCAAGCCGATATCGCTCGTCTTGCGCTACGGTACGTTGGTGCCGACGAGGCTCACATGTGGATCCCGCAGTTTCGCAGCCAGCGGCGTGTCACACTCCTCTTGCACATCGAGCGTCTCTCTGTTCATGGTTTTGCCGAGGACTGAAAGATGATCGATCACGAGATCCGCATTATCCCCATCCGTGGAATTCCTGAAGCAGAACCGGGTGCTTCAGTGGCAGAGCTCATCCTCCGCGGACTAGAGCAGAGCGACCTTGTTGGTGAACCGGGCGATATTCTTGTGGTCACACAGAAGCTGGTCTCGAAAGCGGAGGGGCGAATTGTTCGTTTGCTCGATATTGACCCGTCGCCGCTAGCACAGGAGTATGCTGCGCGCTGGGAACGCGACCCGCGCCAGGTTGAGCTCGTCCTGCGCGAAAGTGTGCGCATTGTGCGCATGGACCGGGGACTCATCATCGCGGAGACACGTCATGGCTTCGTTTGTGCCAACGCCGGTGTTGACCTCTCTAATGTTCCCCCAGGCTACGCCGCGCTCCTGCCCTGCGATCCGGACCGTTCAGCAGCTATCATTCGGCGTGAGCTCCGTGAGCTGCGTGGATGGGAACCAGCCGTTATCGTCTCTGATACCTTTGGTCGAGCATGGCGCAATGGGATTGTGAATGTTGCGATTGGAGTGGCTGGTCTGCGGCCGCTGCGCGACTATCGGGGGCAGCATGACACCTATGGGAATGAGCTCCGAGTTACCGTGATTGCAGTCGCTGACGAACTTGCGGCTGCAGCAGAACTGGTGATGGGTAAGACGGAGGGGTGTCCGGCGGCCATCATTCGTGGGTTCGCCTATGAACCAGGTGAAGGGACCGCGCGGGAACTTGTCATGCCGCCCGAGCGTGACCTTTTCCGGTGACGTTGCCGAAGGTTAGGAGACTCGGTTATACTCCGGTCGCGTTTGGTAATGTGCCAACCGAAAGGGGGACATTGATGCCGATGCGGACAGCGACGGCGACGTGGGAAGGATCGTTGCAGGGCGGTACCGGGACGGCGATGGCGGGGAGTGGTGCCTTTTCCGTGCGCTTTTCCTTTGGTACCCGCTTCGGTGAAGAACCAGGGACAAATCCAGAGGAGCTGATTGGTGCAGCCTATGCTGGCTGTTACAGCATGGCACTGTCTGCAATCCTCGGCCAAGCTGGTTATACGCCCGAACGGATCAGGACGACCGCACGCGTGCGTATCCAGCAAGTTGAGGGCGGCTTTGCCATTGACCGCATCGAGCTCGAGACGGAGGGCCGCGTCCCTGGCATCGATGAGGCTAAGTTTCAGGAGCTCGCGGAGCAGGCAAAGCGGGGATGTCCGGTGGGCAAAGCCCTCGGCGGCGTCGGGGAGATTGTCGTGACCGCTCGCCTGGCGCAGTAACCCTGGTTTACCGCGCATAGTGTTCCGCGGCGCGGTCAGTCTTCCTCAAGAACCACCGGCGTGGGGAAGAGTCCCATGCCGGTGGTTCTTGGTATCTTTGGTCGGATTGCCAGGCGTTCTCGGGCCGCTTAACTCACGAAAATATCCAGCGGTAACACCGCTGTCACCATAACATTAGGGACATCCACAGTCTCTGACACGCGGAGGTCGACAGCGACACTGCAAAGGGCATAGGCCTGCTGTGCGGTGAAGCCACGACGCTGGAGATACTCGATCATGCGGAACAGGGCATCGCGCGCGGCAAGTGTTAAGTCTTCCGACTCGTTGCGACCGTTCCGGACACAGATACCCGTCGTTGCATAGAAGCGGCGCGGGGCGGCTATCTCAGGGGCAGTAAAATAGCCATCGCGCAGAAATTGCAGTGTCCGGATACCACGACGGCGCGCTTCACCCTTGTGCACACGAAACTCCACGTGGACAACCGAGCACATCTCGATCGCGGTGCCGCAGACTTCGCCGTCACCCTGAGCGAAATGCACGTCACCAACCGAGAAAAGTGCTCCCTCGACCCAAACGGGGATGAAGAGGCTGGCGCCAGGGGTCAGCTGCTTGATGTCAACGTTGCCTGCATTTTCTCGCGGAGGGATAGTTCGTAGTCCCTCCGACGCAATCGGCTCGCTCGCGGGGATAGCTCCTTGCGAGTCGGGGAGAAGCGCCATACCGCCGCGCTCGGCGAGTTCGGCTTCCCGGCGCGCTGCTTGTTCACGGAGTTCGCGTGACGGCGCGACACCGATTGTCCCCGGGTGCGGGCAGCGAGGAATGCGCACACCCGGAAGCTGTGGCGACTCGGCGTAGCTTGGATAGAGATGCCAGTGGATGATATAGGGGTTCGGAAATTGGTCACGAAGAAAACCGAAGCCAGGAACCTGCACCGTATATCCCCAGTGTTGCCATGGATCGGACTCAATTTCCAAGATCTTCACTTCGAGCAGATCACCTGGTTGCGCGCCTTTGACGTATACCGGGCCAGTGAGCGGGTGCACACGTCCCAGATCAGCTGTAGCAACATCCTGTATTGTTGAATGAGGCGTTAATTGCGCGTCGAATGCGTCCCAGGTCTCCAGTGCAACTGGTTCTCCTGGTTCGACTTCCAGTGCGGGTGGAATCGCCTCGTGCCAGCGGTTATGACCTTTGCCGGGCTGTGTCGCAAGTGGTCGTAAAGGATCAATAGTGATTCGCCGCTGCTGGATCATCATTTCCCTCCCTCTCGGTCAGAGACGCACTCACGTCCCAGCATAGGGCCATTATCGCTAGTTGGGAAGCATCTTGTTTGTTTTTGGACAGCAAGCCTCCTATGCTTCAGGGTAGGGATTGCAGTGAGGAACGTGGATGATTGAAACGGTTCTCGCAGCCCACGACGGTTCGACGGCAGCGGATGCTGTGTTGCCTGCCTCGGCGCTCCTGGCGCGGCTCTTTCTCGCACCAGTCGTCGTTGTCCGCGTGCTTGAGACGATGCGCCCTTTCTATGATCCAACACGCGGTGAGGTGGTGTGGCTCTCGACGGAAGAGCCACGTCTTGACGTCGCCGCTGAAGAATTCCTCGCTGATCACCTGGCAGTGCTCAAACAACTTGGTGTCCAGGCGCACGCTGTTGTACGCCTGGGGCGAGCGGAAGAGGAGCTTGTTGAGGAGGCAACGCGCTGGCCAGCACCTGTGCTCGTCATTGCCAGTCATGGCCGAGGTGGGCTTGGCCGGGCCGTGCTAGGGAGCATTGCGGATCGGGTGCTCCGGACGGCGCCGTGTCCGGTGCTCGTAGTGCGCGTGGATGGTGCTCCTCTGGAGCGCTTGGAACATGTGCTGGTACCGCTTGATGGCTCGGAGCGAGCTGAGCGGGCATTACCCTACGCGTGCGCACTCGCCGAGCGTGCCAGTGCCCGGATCACTCTCGTTCGAGTTGCAGAAACGTATCGCGAGCTCCTTTTGGACTGGCATGGGCGACCGATCGCAGCGACGGCGCAGGAGGTGTTACGCCAGCTGGAACAGGAAGCGCTCACCTATCTCGAGGATATTCAGGTTCGGATCCCTTGTCATCTTGCGGTGCGGATCCAGGCTTTGAGTGGAGATCCCAAAAGGGAACTTGTTGCTGTAGTGGAACGCGAGCGACCAGACCTGGTGGTGCTGACGACACGTGGACGAGGTGGGGTGACGCGCTGGCTTTTGGGCAGTGTGACGGAGCGACTGGTGACGACCACCCGCACTCCCCTCTTGGTCGTCCCAAGTGAAACGCTGAATCAGCGTCGCTGACAGACCATCCTGCACGCGCGTGCAGAAAGCCAGGACACCACCGGGTGTGCGGCACAGCGGTCAGAAGGACCGGCGAGCACTGCTAAGCCAGAGCGGTCGGGAGCAGGGTCGACAGCGGGGTGGGTCATCGGCTGGCGCTGCTGCAGTGCTTACCAGTGGACCACATGTTCCAGTCGCACGCGAATCAGCGTGCTGTACTCAGCTGCAAATTCTGAAGCAGTCATGCCCAGTCGGGTGATTGCCTCACTATACTTTGCCAGGTAAGCGGGGACAGCGGTCACCAGTGGAGGATCAGGCACAAGCTCTGCGGATCCATCGAAACGCGTCACATGAGTCGCCCACCGGTCACTGTTGAAATGGAGGGAAACGCGCGGGTTTTTCTGGATATTCCGCACCTTTTGACTCCGAGGAAGCGAGTAGATCAGTAGGTACTGGCCGTCCCAGAGAAACCAGACCGGGACGATCTGGGGTTGACCGTCCTGCCGTACCGTCGCAAGCCAGACGATAGGCTCATCGTGCAGTTAGCGCTCAACTGACGGCGGAAAGTTTGACATACTGCCCTGTCCTTCCTCTGTGCGCTAGACCGTGACGGTAGGATCGTCTGGCCGCGCGCTGGCTTGAGCCGTTCTGCGCTGTACAAGTTCTGGGACGCCCTTCTGGAGGGTGAACCAGGCGTCTTGTAGTGCTCGTCGGTCGATGCCGTGAATGTACCCGACCGCGTCGAGTAAGTCTAGTAACATTTCTGTGGCTAGGTTCCCGGGTGCGCCGGGGGCAAAGGGGCAGCCGCCGAGACCGCCGATGGAGGCATCGACGGTGCGGATGCCAGTGTCGAGCGCAACGGCCACGTTCTCCAGAGCTTTCCCAGCGGTATCGTGAAAATGGACCGCCACGCGCTCTGGGGGAACCTCCTTGAGCAGTTTTTCGAGCAAACGTGCGACGTCATGGGGTGTTGCCCGACCGATCGTATCGGCGATAGCGAGTTCATCGCAGCCGAATTCGAGGAGCCGAAGCGCGACTGTGATCGCTTGCTCAGGCGCAACCGGGCCGCTGTATGGACAGTGGAAGGCGACAGAGATGTATCCACGCACCCAGCAGCCAGCGGCCTTGGCACGGGCAGCGACAGTGGCATACCGAGCCAGTGTGTCAGCAATCGATGCCCGCAGGTTGGCCTGGGAAAAAGCTTCTGTCGCGGCAGCAAAGAGGGCCACGGCGTCACAGCCGACGGCGAGCGCGCGCTCAAGTCCGCGCTCGTTGGGGACGAGAACAAGATAACGGGTACCAGGACGGCGGCGGAGGTGACGCATCACCTCGTCGGCATCGGCGAGTTGCGGGACGGCCGTGGGGGAGACAAAACTTGTGCATTCAATGACCGGAAAGCCGGCCTCGCTCAGGGCATTGATGAACGCCACCTTTACTTCCGTCGGTACTGGGATCGGCTCGTTCTGTAGACCGTCGCGCGGCCCAACCTCAATCACCTTCACGGGAGTGTTGCTTGTGGGTACCACGATGGCCACCTCCGCGGTTGTTCGCGAGTATACTCTGCTTGACGCACATGTCCGAGGAAAAGCTCTAAAGGGAGAGTTGTAGGGATGTCGCGCCGCGGATGGCTGTTTCTCGGTTTTGGGGTGGTGTTCGCCGTGGCTTGCACCTGTCTTGGCGTCCTTGGGGCTGCCGGACTTTGGTATCTTGCCCGTTCCGCATCATCGACTGCAACGCCAACTCCAGTCCGGGCAAGCACGTGGCGGACAGTGCAGGCAGCCCAGGGACAATCGGCGTTTGTGCTTGAGACGCAAGAGGATGTGCCGTTCCAACCGGGATTGTTCTGGTTCCACGAGCCGCTGCCGCAACCGATGAACCCGCTGCAGTACGCTGCTGTGATCTACTTCCGACTTCGCCAGCAGAACGAGGCGTTGGTGGCCTACGATGCCCGCTGGGTTGTTTTGGAGGGTTGGCCGGCAGTACAAGTCGCCTATGCGGCGATCCAGCAGGGGCAGCCGTACGAGGGAGTGCTCTGGATCGTCACTGATGGCTGGACTGGGTATGTACTGAGTTTTGTCGCACCATATGGGGCACTTGCGAACTACGTACAGGACATTCCGGCAGTGCTGCCGCAAGTAACGGACGAGCTTTTCGCTGCATTGGGACCGTTGGAAGGCGGTCCTGTGCCTGAGGTGTGGACGGAGGAGTACTGGCAGGGCATGAATGGTTCTGGTGTGCCGGCGGCATGGGACTGGAGCAGTGTCGATGCTGATGTTCCGCTGGCAAATTTCCAAGACCCGTACGCAGGAGCGACCTGGGACGGTTCGGCTAGCGATCTTTGGTCGGATCTGCCGCAGAGCGTGGGGAGTGTTCCCTACGACAGTGACCACGACGCGTTCAACACGTGGATGGCCGAGGAGTGGAGCCAGATGCTCAGTGGTGAGAATCCAGAGCCGAGCTGGCAGGACGAGGCCGGGAACTTGTACTGGGAGGGGCCGTCCGGCACGCTTCACGAGTGGAGCGCGGACTATGATCCGAGTCTTGGAGATTAAGCGAGGTCAGTGTGTTGAGGCAGGGAGGATGGCACATGAGCCGCACAGTGGAAGTTCCAGCCTATGAAGTTGTGCCTGAGGTTCTCATCGACCCGCTGAAGACAGCGTTGATTGTTATCGACATGCAGAACGATTTTGTGAAACCGGAGGGGAAACTGTTCGTTCCAGATGCTCCGGCGACCATCCCCAAGATTCAACACCTTCTGAGTCTGGCGCGTGAGCAGCGAATGTTCACGGTGTTCACTCAAGATACCCATTATCCGGGAGATCCCGAGTTTCCGATCTGGGGTGAGCACTGTCTGGCCGGGACATGGGGCTGGCAGATCGTGGATGAGCTTACGCCGCAGGACGGTGAGCTCGTTCTGCAAAAACGACGCTACGATGCATTCTACGGGACGCCTCTTGACCACGAGCTTCGACTCCGGCGGATCGAGCAGCTGATCATCTGTGGGACGGTCGCTTCGATCTGCGTGCACTACACGGCGGCGAGTGCAGCACTTCGCTGGTATCAGGTGATTATCCCGGTGGATGCGACGTCTGCATTGCACCCCTTTGATATGGAGGCAGCGAATCGGCAGACGGCCTTCTTGTTCCGGGGGACGTTGACGCGAACAGAGGGTGTGCGAGTTGGAGTATCAGCGAGGGGCTGATACGGAAAGGCCTCTGCCTGACGGAGGGTGCTGCGTGGTGCTCCGTGGGGTTAGCGTGATGTCAGCGACTATGTCGCCTTGAGGGGTAGGAGGAGACAAAGACCATGACTGTCCGGGGGCGTTGTGACAGGTCACGGGGAAGGGTGCAGTGGACTCGGTGAGCTGCTCTTCGTAGGTGTGTCAGTCCTCGCTAAGTAGAGAAGGCACACGGGGGGCTCCTCGTGTTGGACCGGCGGCGGTCAAGCTCAGGGAACAGGCTGAGGGTGAAAGGGAATACCGCCGTTGGTGGGATCTGTGTTCTGTCCGGCAAGGTGTTGTCGATCGGGCAGGGATGGGGAGAACGTGGTTGTGGTGAAGAGTTACTGGCGACTGGAGCCCTTGACAAGGGAGGGGCGCGTGAGTAGTATTAATTTTTGCCGCGCGGGAGCAGCGCGGCGAGGAAAAGCGGGTCTTGACAAGATGGCATATCTCTCGCTATACTATAGCGATGGGTTTAGCGAAAGACCCGAGCGCCGTGAGGCGAGCACCTTGACAACTGAGGTGTGGTTCGCGAGAGTGCCCCGCCGACCGATCGCTGTTGTGCGATCGGGAGAAGGTGACACTGGGCCAACCGGCGCTCCGAAAGGAGCGCGTGGTTGGAATGGTAGTTCATGGTGGAGAGTTTGATCCTGGCTCAGGGGGAACGCTGGCGGCGTGCCTAATGCATGCAAGTCGGACGGGAGCGCGTGAGAGCGCGCCGACCGTGGCGGACGGGTGCGTAACACGTGGGGAACCTGCCCTGGTG
>CALIMB010000008.1 GCA_938028665.1 uncultured Thermomicrobium sp.
AAGCGGGAAGCCCACCCCAAGATGAGCCGTCCCACCCCACCAAGGGGGTAAGGCCCCGGGGAGATGACCCGGTAGCGAGGCGGCAGGTGGACAGCGGGTAACCGACTGGAGCCAAGCCGTCCTCATGGCCGAGGCCAGTCACCCCAGCCTCAGTTCACTCAGTGCACACCGACACAGTCGAGGGGATCAAACGCAGACAGCCGAGGACGACCGCATCGCCGCCTCACCCGTGCGCGTGGTCGAGAGCGGTGTGGAAACACCCCGTTCCATCCCGAACCGGGTCGTGCCCCACACCAGCGCCGGAGAGTACTGCGCGGGGGACCGCGTGGGAGGCGAGGCCACTGCGCGCACGAGTGAGGTGACGATGCACAGCTCCGCTCGCTACGCCGCGGGGTGGAGCAGTGGCAGCTCGCTGGGCTCATAACCCAGAGGTCGTGGGTTCGAATCCCACCCCCGCTACTCGCAACGAGCGCCCGCAGTAGTCTGCGGGCGCTCGTTCTCGTTGGCGATGACACGCTGCGCGGGTTTCCCTTTCTGGGTGCTTTTATGGCACGATAACCGCACGACCAAAGTACCGCCCGTGCTTGAAGTCGTCGATTGCCCGGTTGATTTCCTCCAGTCGGTACCGCTGCACGTAGACCCGTACCAGCCCTCGCGCGGCTAAGTCCATCAGTTCGCTCAGCTCCCGGTAGTTCCCGACCAGACTCCCAGCTACTGCCATTTCTTGAAAGATCATCTGCACCGTCGGGATCTGCAGCTGTCCCCCATACCCAATAATGAGGTGAGTTCCCCCCTTCCGCAGCATCTGCCAGCCTTGCTGCTCTACCCCTCGTTCCCCCACAAAGTCAAGCACCACATGGGCTCCGCCCCCTGTCAGCTCCCGCACCTGGGTAACGAGCTCCGGACCGCCAGGCAGGACGTAATCGGCTCCCAGTTCCTTGGCTCGCTCCAGGGCGTGGGGAGCAATATCGACTGCCACCAGACGTGCTGCCGACAGCACGCGCAGCACCTGGAGCGCAAGATGGCCAAGTCCTCCAATCCCGATCACCACTGCCCAGCCATCGGGTGGTACCAGGCGCGCTGCTCGCTTGGCAGCCCGGTAGGCGGTCAACCCGGCATCGGCCAGTGGCGCTACCTCAACCAGATCAACTTCAGCGGGAAGCTTCACGAGGGCTCGCTCATTGGTGACCAGATACTCGGCAAAGCCCCCATCCGAATCCAGTCCGGGAAAACGGCCGTTGGTACAGTACATGTCCTCGCCCATTCGACAAGCGAGGCACACCCCGCAACTCTTGAGCGGGTGGCAGATCACCCGATCCCCGGGCTTGACAGCAGTTACCGCACTGCCCACGGCCTCGACGATCCCGGTGTTCTCATGCCCTGGCGTATACGGGAGGAGCGTCCCAGCCGGATCAAGGATCTCCCGCCAGACTCCCTCGATGATATGCAGATCGGTCCGGCAGAGCCCCGCGGCGACAATGCGCACGATCACTTCATTTGGATGCTGAATCTCGGGATCAGGCACCTGCTCAATTTTAAGCTCCTCCCGCATCTCCGGGTCATACCGATAGAGTCGTGCAGCGTGCACGCTGTCCTCCTTTTCACGCCTGGCGGGGCCTGTGGTGTAACAGGCCCCTGGTCGTGTATCTCAAGCTGCCTGAGCGGCCAACTGTCGTCCGATCGGGTCCTGGGCGAGCTTAGCCTTCTGCGCGGCGATATCGATGCCGTAGAGCCGTGCCGCATTCTCGCCGAGGATCTTTCGCTTTGCCTCGAGGGTCAAATCGACACCATACTCCTGCTTGAGGTCTTCGGGCAGCGTAAAGCGGGCAAACGCTTCGACGATCCACTTTGGGGTCCAGATGGCATAGTCGCTGCCGAAGAGGATCTTGTCCTCCCCGACCCAGTAAAGGAGGTTAGCCATGATCTCGGCGAAGTAGCGGGGGCGGGTCGCGATGAAGGCGCTGGCCACGGCCAGCCCGGCGTAGACGTTCTTCTCCTGCTTTGCGATCCAGCAGAAGTCATCCAGCCGTGGCAGGCCCACATGCTCGACGATGAAGTTGAGATCGGGAAAATCGGTGGCGGCGTAGTCGATGTCATGGACATCAAAGGCGTCCTTGCTCAGGGGGTAGACCGTGGGGCCCTTATGGACGTGGATGTTCTTGATCCCCAGCTCCCGACAGAGCTCGAGATAGCGGTAGGCCATGGGATCAGAGAGTTTCCAGCCGCGGGAGCCGTTGTACCACTCGGCGGTGTAGAGCTTCAGGCCGCGGATGGGGTACTGCTCGACCATCCGGCGGAACGTGTCAAACCCGGCCTCGCCCCAGCGGGGGTCGAAGGAGCCGCAGAGGATGAAGCGGTCGGGATACTGCGCGACCAAGGTGTAGTTCTGCTCGTGAGTGTTGAAGCCGTTGGTGAAGAACTCGCGGAGGTAGGTGGAGTTGAAGATCCCCATGTCGACATGCCCCTCGAGGAAGAGGTCACGCACCAAGTCGTCGGCGCTGTACTTCATGAACTGCTCGAAGGGCCAGACTGCTTCTTTGGGGCTGAGGGCGAGATGGTAGTCGTAGAAGCACTTGATCCAGGCCTCGCCCCACGGGTTGCGCCAGTTCTGGGGGCTGCCATCCCAGAAGTGCATGTGCCCATCAATCACAAAGACCTCTTGTCCATCAATGGTAATCACCGCTCTACCTCCTTCCGCTCACGCTCCCACCACTGTTGCCGACTGTGCAAGAGTGCCTCACAAAGGGCAGTGCTCGCTCGCAAATTCACGACGGTCGCACGCAGCCGCCGGAGTTCTTCGGTAAACCGCTCCCGAGTGATGGCCTGCCCGTCGGCCAAGAGAAGCAATGGTGACTTGGGCAGCATCGGCAACCCCAACTCCGCACGCCGGACGAGATACCGTTCGACGATGCGACCGCGCACCGGACCGCGACGGTGATCGTCCCGGACCAGCCAGGCGAGATCTCCCGTCTGCTCGAGCTGTCCGAGTGACGCCTCGACGAGCTCATCATCGCTTGCGCCAGCGGAGCGCAATGCCTGAACAAGAACCAGGAGCCGGCTGGCATACCCCTTTACGAGAAACCGGTGCCGGAGTTCGTCTAGTTCTTCGTGGGCTTCAGTGGGGAAAAGGTCGCGGAACGATCGGCTGGAACTCACGCCACTCGAAATCTCTTCACTAGCAAAGTGTTCCTCGAGTTCGACCCGCACTGATTCAATTCCTGGGAGCTCAGTCAAGACTCGCCGTACGCCATCGGCCATAAGGTAGACAAAGTTCGGCGAACACCAATAGGTAGGGAGGCGCAGGACCACGCGGACGGTACTGCCATGCTGCTCAAGGTGTCGCACAAATCCCAAACGAACAATTGACTCATCAAGCTCTGGGTCGAGCACACGGTCAAGCTGTGTCCAGAGCGTAGGCTGCTCCATCGGTCTACCCTACTGTCTGCATCAGCAGCTGTTCTGATGGCAAGCGTACTCGATAGAACGTGCCCGCACAAGGCTTGTGCGGGATTTTGGCAGTATCTGCCAAAAGTCACTCCTGATGAGGGGATGCTGGTTCCCCCGGTAGGGAGAGCTGCCGAAGGAGTGCAACCAGCATGTCACGCTCGGCCTGGAAGCGCCGAGTTGGAACACTGATCCCAACTGCTCCCTGCACGACACCTTCCGCAGTTCGCAGTGGAACAGCGATACACGACGAGCCGAGGGCGTATTCCTCGCGATCAAAGGCGACGGCGTTTGCCCGAACCATTGCAAGTTCTTGCTCAAGCAGGGCTCGCCGGCTGAGCGTGTACGGCGTAAAGCAAGGCAGCAACTCGTTCAGGAGGTAGGGCGGCCATTCGACTCGCGTCCGAGAAGCGAGCAGGATCTTGCCGAGGGCCAGTGCATGTGCTGCTCCGCGGAAACCTCGAGTAATTCCGGGGAGTTCTCGTACACCGCGACGTCCGTGGATATAGAGAACTTCAACATCCTGATCCGACCATGCCGCAAGGTATGCACGACATCCGGTTACCCGTCCGACGGTGTCGACAAGTGGGTAATACGCTTCCAGGTTCCTCGGCTGTGGCTGAAGGTGCTCCAACAAACGAAACAACACAGGACCAGGACGTAAGCTCCGATGTGGTTCCGCTACGATATAGCCGGCAGCAACCAGCGTGTGAACCAGATGATACGCTGTGGAAAGGCTGACCCCAAGTTCCATTGCCAGTTCTTTGACAGAAATGTTGGGCTGCCGCTCGACGATCAACTGCAGCGTGCGGAGGATGCGCTCGCCGGTGCTGAGGGTGGATGTTGGGTGAGACTGGCGCATGACAGACAAGCCTTGCTTGGCCGAATCTTGTCAAGCCTCTCGTGCCACAATACCCGGCAGTGCCTTGACCGTCAAGAGGGTGTTACGGCGTGTCGTCTTTTAGCAAGGACCGCAGGGCATGTTCGGTTCTGCCCGGGTTCTGAGTGGCTGGTTCCCCCGGTTTGTGCTCAACGCCGCGGTGGAAACGCACGTGACGAATACCCATGATGCGACGGAGCGATGTGGTTGCATGCTACGAAACGCTCCTCTTTGCCTGCTCTACGCTTGACCCGTGCGGTCGGAAACAGTGTTCCTCAATTGCAGCTGTTCCAATCCATCAGCCAGTCGTTCCAAGCATACCGGGCTGCAGGCCTTGACAACGTTGCATCCCCCAGGCAAAAGCGCGAACCGTCGCCTCGTGATAGCAGATGCTCTTGACATTGGCATGTTCGTACAGAGAAAATAAATCCGACTGTGGCAGTCGGGATTCTGTGGTGGCCACCAAGCCCGAACCAACAGTCGTCCCGAAAGGGGCAAGGCTGGACGGAGAAGAGACGACGACAGTGAAGAGGGAGGAAAGGATGCGTCGGCGCGATCTCCTCCGCCTCGGCGGGTTTGGGCTTGCCGCTGGTATGACGGTGCTGGCTGGCTGCACTGGTGGTTCACCAAGTCCTACCCCCGCAGGTTCGGCTCAGACGCCAACTGGCGGGGCGGAAAGGACCCCAGCCCCGGTGTCGCTTACTCCGGTACAGTCTCCTAAGGCACCGACTCCAGCAGCACGCAGTGGAACCATTACGGTGTATTCTGGTCGCTCCAAATCGCTCATCGGCCCTCTCCTTGATCGCGTTGGCGAGGAGCTCGGGTTAGACGTACGAGTTCGCTACGGGGATACGGCTGAGCTGGCAACAGCGATCTTGGAAGAAGGGGAACGGTCACCGGCAGACCTGTTCTTTGGACAGGATGCTGGCGCGCTCGGTGCCTTGGCCAAGGAGGGCCGACTGATGCAATTGCCAGCGGAGCTCCTTGAGCGTGTGCCCAAGCCCTATCGATCTCCACAGGGCCTCTGGGTGGGGGTGAGTGGTCGTGTCCGTACTGTGGTTTACAACACGGAGCGAGTACGACCAGAAGAGATCCCGGCCTCGATTCTCGATTTTGCGGGGAACGAGCGCTGGCGTGCACGGCTTGGCTGGGCTCCGACAAACGGGTCGTTCCAGGCGTTCGTGACAGCGCTGCGCCGTCTCCGTGGAGAGGAGACGGCACGGGCCTGGCTGGCGGGGATCAAAGCGCTCAACCCACAGGTGTTCTCCAAGAATTCGAGCATTGTGCAAGCAACAATCAAGGGGGAGATCGAGGCAGGATTTGTCAATCACTACTATCTGATGCGGGAACGGGCGCAGGCAGGGCAGCCGCTACCAGCTGAGAACTACTTCTATACCAACGGTGATCCTGGTGGTCTGGTCAACGTTGCTGGCATTGGTATCCTCGCAAGCAGTCGTGTCCCGGATCTCGGACTGCGGCTGGTCGACTACCTGTTGAGTGAACCGGCGCAACGCTACTTCTCTGAGCAGACGTTTGAGTATCCCCTACTTGAGGGAGTACCAGCGCATCCGGACTTACCACCGCTTCATCAACTCAATCCACCGGCGATCGACCTTTCTGATCTCGATGATCTCCGCGGCACGCTAGCACTCCTTCAGGAGGTCGGGCTCCTGTGAGGGTACGGGTGAGTGGGCCCGCGCTTGAACAGCCAGTTGTCGTCCGGCGGCAGTGGAGAGCGCCGGCACTAGACGAGCTGGTTGCCATCGTCATTGCGCTCATTGCGCTGGGCCCGCTTGCCTACCTTGTCTGGCGTTCCTGGCAGGGGAGCGAGAATGCACTGGCCGCCCTGCAGCATCCGCGAACTGTCACACTGCTCCTTCGCAGCCTCGGTTTGGCTGCAGCAGTTGCTGGGACGAGTGTCCTTTTGGCTCTACCGCTGGCCTGGCTCACGGAGCGTGTGGCCGTGCCGGGACGACGTGCCCTGGCCATCCTTTTTGCGCTTCCCATGGCTGTACCGAGTTATCTCATGGCCTATGCAGTGGTGGCAACGCTTGGTCCACGTGGCGCGCTGGCTGAGCTGACCGGACGAGTACTTGGCATTGAACGTCTGCCAGAGATCTATGGATTCTTTGGTGCATGGTTGACATTAACGCTGGTGACGTACCCATACGTGTATCTTGCAGTCCGTGCAAGTCTACGCGGAATTGATCCCAGCTTCGAGGATGCAGCGCGCTTACTGGGTCGTGGGCGACTGGCCACATTTTGGTCTATCACTGTGCCATTGCTTCGTCCTGGACTGGTCTCTGGCATGTTGCTGGTTGCACTCTACGTCTTGAGCGACTTTGGGGCAATTGCGATTCTCCGCTACCCTACATTAACGTACAGCATTTACAACCAGTATCGGTTGTCGTTTGATCGGGCAGCGGCTGCCGGGCTGGCATTGCTTCTCGTGGCATGTACTTCCTTGTTGGTTCTGGGTGAGCGTCAGTGGCGTCGGCGTGCGGCCTTCTTCCGTACAGCAGGATCGAGTCGGCCTGCTCCCCGGGCACGTCCGAGTGTGTGGGCCTGGGGGCTGGCAGGTTTTGGCTTGCTCATCAGCGGAGTTGCACTCGGCCTTCCGGCTGGTGTGGCGCTCTATTGGTGGCTGCGAGCACGCCGGCTGGGTGAGGTGCTACCGGGTGTGAGTGAGTCATTTGTCCACTCACTTGGTATTAGTCTGGCTGCGGCCATCGTGACCGTTGCCCTGGCCTTCCCCGTAGCACGGGCGATCGTGCGAGGGGCAAGTCGGTTGACACGACTCCTCGACCTGCCACTATGGATTGCTTATAGTCTGCCGGGTATCGTGCTCGCGCTGGCGCTCGTTTCCCTTTCGGCGCAGTTCCTCCCGATTCTGTATCAAACGTTGCCCTTACTGCTTCTGGGCTATGCCCTACGCTTCCTTCCAGAAGCGGTGGGGACGGTCCGTGCCGTGCTCGTGCAGCAGAGCCCGCGGTGGGAGGAGGCTGCTCGGACGCTCGGGTTGCGGCCGTGGCAGGCCTGGTTCCGTATCCAATTGCCACTGGCGCTCCCAGGAGCGCTCAGCGCCGTGCTTCTCGTCTTCTTGACGACGGTGAAGGAGCTTCCGGTCACCCTGTTACTCAGCCCCATTGGATTTATGACCCTCGCAACGATGATCTGGAATGCGACGGCAGACGCCTACTGGTCGCACGCCGCGCTCCCGACGTTGCTGTTGCTCGGAACGGGAGTGATCCCAATGGCATTCTTGAGTTGGTGGGAGGAGCGGTCGGTGCGGCGCGGGAGAGAAGGGTAACGATGCATGCACCAGCAGTTCGACTAGCCGGGGTGTGGAAGTGGTATTCCGGTCAGCAGCGACCAGCGGTACGTGACGTCTGGCTTGAGGTACGGGTTGGCGAACTTCTCGCTATCCTCGGCCCAAGCGGCTGTGGAAAGACAACAACGTTGCGGCTGATCGCTGGGTTAGAGCGACCAGATGCAGGGTCGATCGAGATTGCTGGAGCGTTGGTAGCAGGGAGTGATCGGTTCATTCCGCCGGAGGGGCGGGGTACGGGGCTGGTGTTCCAAGACTATGCGCTGTTTCCCCATCTGACGGTCGAGGAGAACATTGCCTTTGGCTTGTTTCGGCTCAGTCGCGCAGAGCGGCGGCAGCGGGTAGAGGAACTACTGCGTCTGACAGGACTTGAGCCCTATCGGGATCGCTATCCTCATCAACTCTCTGGTGGTCAGCAGCAGCGGGTGGCAATTGCCCGCGCGCTGGCACCACGACCGTCGGTGCTGTTGCTGGATGAGCCGTTTGCCAATCTGGATGCGGAACTCCGCCAGCGGATGCGGGAAGAGCTGCGACGCCTGTTGCGCGAGCTCGGTGTCACAGTCGTGTTAGTGACGCACGATCGGGATGAGGCGTTATCCCTGGCTGATCGTGTGGCGGTGATGTTGGAGGGCGCAATTCTCCAGGTTGATACACCGGAACGCGTCTACCACGAGCCAAAGACACGCGAAGTCGCGCGACTCTTGGGGCAGGCGAACTTTGTGCCGGCACGGGTGGTTGGTGCTGTTGGGAGGAGCGATCTCGGTCTTTTCGCGCTTGAAGAGGGAAGGAACACTGCGGTCGAACAGGTAGAGTTACTGATTCGGCCGCGCGATGTCGTGCTTGAGCCACATTCCGACGGGCTGGGCGTAGTAGTTGATCGCCGGTTTGTTGGTGCAGAAGTAGTGTATCGCGTGTTGTTACGCTGTGGCATCACGCTGGAAACGAGTCAACCACCTTCTGTCGAATTGGCTATTGGTGACCGTGTGGAGGTCCGCTGCAACCGGGCCCGGTTGGCAGCATTTGCCGGGAGCGAGCGGATTGGTCTGGCGGCGCTGCTGGAACGAGTACATAGGAGTGCTGCCGATTCAGTCCGCTCGAGCGGACCGCGCGATGAGGCGCCTGCAGTATCCGAGGCGGATTGACCGGTGAGTGCATGGTGGACCACCGCGGGCTCGCTGGCTCACTGGGCGACTGGGAACGGTAGGTACCCCGCCGTTACGAGTCGAACATGATGCGCATAACAACACAAAGACGGCCGTCATTCGCTCTCATGTTACGTCGTGTTACAGGGTGCGTACGTATGCGCCATGAGAACATCTGTGCGAGGGTGTACGTACGCTCTGATGCTGGCCTGTGTTGTCTGGTGTGTGACCAAAATGTGACCATGGGATCCGCCAATCATAGGCACTCGATGATACAGGTCAAGCTCGTTGCGTCTTGAGGAATCGGCGAAAACGGACGACCGATCCTGAGCGGACGCACCACCAGCCGTCCATCCAGCGTCATCCGGGGAGGTGAGTTTGGTAAGTTTGGTGAGTTTTCCCTGGCCGGTTACCCATGCGGGTGATGATGACCGTTGGGGGCGATACCGGCAGCGTAGACGATATAAACGAACTACGGGGGAGGTCTCACGTCCACACGACCAGACAGGGTGTCCTACCAGGACGATTGACCACTGGGTTGGTGGTGTCTTGCCTGGTCGGAACATGAGGGACGAGGCGGTCCTTGGATGTTGAGACGGGCGGAGAAAACTCACAAAACTCACCAAACTCACACGACCCGTGGTGGTTGGTGCACCAGCCAGAGGCAGGGCGTCCTCAGAAATTCGGAGCGAGGGAAGAAAACTCACAAAACTCACCAAACTCACAAAACTCACCAGCGTCTACCAGCCTGAGCCATAATCCACCACCTACTCCGGGCACGTCGTCCCACAAATTTGGAACGAGCGGCGAAAACTCACCAAACTCACCAAACTCACCGACACCACCCCGGGCAGAGTGACGGTACACCAGCGGCATGGTTGAGCTGACCAACGTTGGTGGTGATAGTAAGGAAGAGTGGCGCCACACACGCATGGCTCATGTGTCAACGTCCCAATGCACTGCTGGATCACCAAGGAGCCGGCGGAGTGCTGTTCGGAGATCACGGCCAAAATTACTGACCTGATGGTAGCGCCACTTCGGATACCGCCGGTTCCACTCCTCCATCCGCTTTCGGAGTGAGCCGTCGGGATTCTCAACGGCAAAGAGGGCTAACGCCAAATGTTTGGGTGATTGTGTTCGGTATTTTTGCTTCCCCACGACACGGGTGCGCAGGGTGCGATAGGCCACAGCGACCTCTGCTGGGGTTAAGGCGGGATCGAGCTGGAGCGTGATCCGCTGGAGCGCTGGATAGGCCACATTTGCCTGCACACTCTGCTGCATCGCAGTGATCCGTGGGATCCGACCGGTCAGGATGAAAGTCGTGGCAGCAGCCTCGTGCCAGCCATATCGCCGGCTCAGGGTGAGGCTGAGTTGCTGGAGCTGACCGAGCACGCCGTCACTGTTTATCGGTCTCCGCCGCACCCAACGGTCACCGGGAACCACATATGAGAGGGTCACGACGCTGATCCGGTACCGCGTGAGGGGAACGGTGAGTGAGAGGGTCTCACCGGGGTTGAGGCGTATTCCTGGCGGTAGCGGCAGAGAGAGCCAGACCGTTGGTTCACCATCACGTGCTGCGTGCTCAGTGATCCAAGGCTCGATCTCCTCAGGAGAAAGCAACCGATCACCGAGGACATGCTGACGGAAGTGGACGACAGTCGGATCACGTCCGGCCAGTGTAGCCAAGACCCGGCTCAGGACGACCAGGCGGTCGGTGGTGCGTTGACGGGCTGAGAGGAAGGGTGGTGCTGGTTCACGTGGGGTTCCTGTGAATCCGAGACGTGGTCCAATCCTGGCGATCCTTTGGACATCCTGTACCAGGAAATCGACCAGCTCCTCCGCACGAGCCTCAGAGTCTGGCAATATGTCGATGTCTTCAAAAAGTTCTTCCCAGACATCATCAGGGAGTGCAAAGCCGAGTGTTGCCTCGACCTGCTTCCGTAGCCCCTTTTGCGTACGCCACCAGGTCATTGTGATCCCCGTCTCACTGAATGGAGCTGATACACACATCGAGTATAACACGAAATAACTGGGATAGAGAGCTAATAAAGGAGGTTGAGCGTGGGTAAAGAAAAGCTTGCGACGATGACTGTGGAGCAGGTTGCTCAGGTCCTTGGGATCGGTCGAGCGCTTGCGTATCGCCTCGCCGCCACTGGTCATATTGGCCCCGTTCCGGTCCTGCGCATTGGCCGTCGTTTGCTCATTCCGAGGCGTGCTCTCGAACGGGTTCTCAATGGCAATGTCATTGTGTCGGAGGATGACAACGATGTATAAAGAGAAGTTCCGCTCTTTAAACACCCTTCCAAAGAATTTCGCAACTCGATATACGACACGCAGAAATGTTGATGCGCAAGCATGGTGTCCACACTGCGGGTGGGTAAAACCAATACCATACCTACTCGAAGATGATGCAGCCGCTGTTGGGGATCGGTGCCCCTCCTGCGGCTACGACTTTTGGGGGTGGTGTGATGAGGCGATTTTCAACGGACCTGCTTATTGACCAACAATTTTACTACGAACAAATCGCTGGAAACGGTTGCGATTCAGAGACTCGACGGGTTGCTGAAGCTCGCCTTGCGGAGATCGAGGCAGAACTGGCCCGACGCAACGGTCAGGAACCACATCAAGGCCAAAGAAGCCGCTGGCCGCACGTCCCCTTGCTCGACCTTCTCCGAGAATTTGGCGCCACCATGCGCGAACGAAAGTTGGGGAAATGGGTCGGGGACCACCCTTGGAGGCACTCTTCGAAATCGGGTGAGTGTTTGGTCTGTTATCCAGACACCGGTTTCTGGAAGTGCATGAGCTGCGGTGTGGGTGGGGACGCCGCTGAGCTGGTCGCCGACTACTTCGGGTGCTCGTATGCAGAAGCCTGCAGTTGGCTCGAAAACCGGTTCGGTGCCGCTCCTTCCGCT
>CALIMB010000009.1 GCA_938028665.1 uncultured Thermomicrobium sp.
ACCGCTCCTTTCCTTGCTCGTTCCCCAATCCTATTCCCTATGTCACGCGCTGGCACTCATTTGCCGCTCGATGCAGGAGAAAAATTGTTCGATCATCCGCTTGGCGACACCACCGAGCATCCGTTGAGCGACACCAGCGAATGGGCCGCCCAGTTCGACATCCCCCTCGTACGCAATTTCAGTCGTCTGGTCGTCGATCGCGCGTAGTTGCACCGTTCCATTGCCGCGCGCAAAGCCCGGCTTTCCTTGCCCTTCAATGGCCATTCGGTACGAGTCGGGTGGATTGATTTCGGAGAGCTGTACTTTACCAGTAAAGGTTCCCTTGACAGGGCCGATGGCGACGGTCATGGCCATCTCGTACTGGTCTGGCGCAACCTGATTGAGACTCTCAACGCCCGGAAGGCAACTGGCGATCGCTTGCGGGTCCGTCAGCCGTGCGAAGACGGCGTCACGTTTGGCGCGTATGGTGTAAGCCCCTGAGATTTTCACCCTTGCTCCCTTCCCTCAGAACCCAGAAACCCAGGCACCAACCCCAGCGCCGCTCTGGCTGCTTCTTGCTGCTGACTCATCCGACTGGACGCTGCCTCAGCATCGGCTCAGATAGAACAGCTCTGCGGGTTCCCTGGCATCCAAACTCATCATACGGCCAATCTTGGTGATGGTCAAGAGGATATGCTCTGGTAGAGCTGTTCTACGAGAGGACTTGTGCATTGTCCTGCCGTCCCCTGCCTCCTGCCTGGCTGTCTTCAGACCAGCTCCGCTGCAGGTGGAACGCGGACCATCATATCGCTGCGCGCATCATTCCAGCGTGCATGCTGATATCGCCTTTTCAGGCTGTCCGATACGATAATCGCGTGCCAAGCTAACGGGAGGTGAGGAGCCTGACGAAATGCTCACCATCCATACGGAATGTTACGTCGGGGATTGAGTATCGGATAGATTGGTCGCGCAAGGAGAACTGTACACCGATGCCAAAAGACAGCGAGTTCGTGAGCAGTCAAAAATGGTGCCAACAGGCGTTGCACCTGTCTGCGGTGACGGAGCAACCGGTGGAGATCAGCGACGAGCGTGAGCGGGATAGGTTCACCACAAAAGTCCCAGAGGACCGTGCGCAGCTTTGGATCGACATGGAACGTCAGGCCATGATCGATTCCCCACACGCGTCGGTCAAAACGTCCCAGAAAGAGATGACTCGCCTTTCGGTCGGCATTGTTGGTGAGCAGATCGAAGAGCGCGATGCGTTGGAGCTGCCAACGAAACGCCGGGCTGCGCAATGGCTGGTCCTCCGGTTCGATGAACAATTGAATGGTTCCAATACCGTACGGTCCATCACGGATGATTGTGGGAGGGATGAAAGTCCAGCCCAAGACGCGACTCAAGAGATAGCTGGCAAACTCGCGCTTATAGAGGGTGCCGGCTGGAAAGTCCCACAGCGGTGCTTCACCACGTGCCGGCTTGTAAATACCGATGAGCCCTGGAACAATATCTTGTTCGAGGAGTATGGCGAATGTGTCGTTCGAACCCCACGGAAGAAGCTCCATGTGTTTCACGGTTCCGATCGCGAGGGCGCGTCGGATTTGGCGCACGTGGCATCGTCCCTGCGACGTGAGGAGATGATGGCGAATTCGGCGATCGGCGAGCTCAGTCGTCATCGTTCTCCCCTGGCGCCATCTGCCTTGGCGCAATGTGCGACAACCTTAACACAGCAGGGACGCTGGTTACAGGTGACTGCGGCAGAGTAGGATTAGCCTTGCACGACGGCCTTCGGCAATGCTGACGGCCGCGGTAGGTCCGCGTCGCGCGTGCAGCTGTCGCGAAGAAGACGGCAAGAGAGGCAGCGGGCGAGGTTAGTGAGAGTGGGAACTCTCGAAGGACAGGGAGGGGTACTGGTGAAGGTTAGTGTTGAACGTCTGCCGCAGAGTACGGTGCGCCTTGATATTGCGGCAGATGAGGAGGAGTTCCGCGCAGCCCTCGAGCGGGCACTCCGGCGGATCAGCCAACAGGTGCAGGTGCCCGGCTTCCGTCCGGGACGAGCTCCACGAGCGCTGGTGGAGCGGCGGGTGGGGCGAGAGCTGATCGTTGCTGAGGCACAACGGGAGTTGATGGAGAAGCTCTATCGCGAGGCGCTCCAACAATACCAGCTCGTCCCCGTCTCTGATCCGCAAGTCGAGATCTACCAGGACGAGCCGCTTGCGTTCCGGGTCGAAGTCCAGGTCTATCCACAAGCGGAGCTCGACGGGTATCGCGAGCTGCGGATCGAGCCTCGCGAAGTTACGGTGACAGATGAAGAGCTCGAGGAGGTCATTGGGGGACTCCGGCGCAGCCAGGGGGTTTGGCGTACGCCGGCTGAGTCTCGGCATCCCCAGGACGGTGATCAAGTTATTGTCGACATCGAGGCTTCCCAAGGTGAACAACCATTCCAGGAACCACTCCGCAATGCAGCCTTCGTTCTTGGCGAAAGCAACCTGCTGGTTGAGATCGATCAGGCGATCCGCTCACTCTTGCCTGGTGAGCAGACCGAGTTCGATATTGCCTTCGCCGAAGACGACGAGCGCATCAATCCAGAGCTTCGTGGAAAAACACTCCACTATCGGGTGGTTTTGCACGAGGTGAAGGAGCGCGAGCTTCCAGAACTTGATGACGTGTTCGCGCAGTCCTTCGGCGTTCAGTCGCTCGCAGAGTTGCGCGAGCGGGTGCGTCGCGATCTCTTGCGTCAGAAGGCGGAGGCGGCGCGTGCGGAGGTGCTCCAAGCCGCAGTGGAGCAGCTGTTGGAGGTTGCCAAGGTTGAGATTCCGCCTGCGCTTATTGACCGGCAGGTCGCGGCTGATTTGGAGCGGCTCCGCCAGCAGCTGCGGCAAAAGGGGAGTAGTCTTGAGGAGTTCTTGCGCTTCCAGGGGAAGAGTCTGGAGGAGTTTGCGCAGGAGCTCCGGCCGGAGGCAGAGCAGCGTTTGCGCCGTTATGTTGTACTCGAAGCGTTTGCACGGGCCGAGGGAATCTCCGTGAGCGAAGAGGAGCTGGAGGAGGAAATCGAACGGCTTGCGGTTGCGAGTGGGCGTCCTGAGGAGTATCGAGCGGTCTACAATGTGCCGTCGATCCGAAGTTATCTCGCTGATGAACTCCATGAACGGAAGGTAAGCGAGCGACTCCTCGAGTTGGTCACTGGGGGCCGTGGGCCGGTGGTTGGTGAGGCTGCAGCTCTCTTCACGGGAGAAGCGGACCAGCTGGCAACCGAGGCGGCAGAGGCCGGTGACACCATCGGTCAAGCTGGTTCGAGCGAGGAAACAGTTGCTGAGCCCGAAGCTGCAGTGCATGCCGAGAATGATCAACCGAAGGCAATCGGAAGCGGCGAACGAACCTGAAACGGCGGGGAGGCATCATGGAACGCGACATCCGACCTGAACTCGTCATTCCGATGGTGATCGAAACGACCAGCCGGGGGGAGCGTGCGTACGACATCTATTCTCGGCTGCTTCGTGACCGTATTATCTTCCTAGGAACACCGATCGATGACCAAGTGGCCAATGCAGTGATCGCCCAGATGCTCTTCCTGGCACACGAGAATCCGGAAGCTGATATTAAGCTGTACATCAATAGTCCGGGTGGTCTCGTGTATGCTGGGCTTGCCATCTACGACACGATGCAGATGATTGAGCCTGATGTGGCGACGTACTGCGTTGGACTTGGTGCGAGCATGGCAGCGGTTCTCCTTGCGGCGGGCGCCAAGGGAAAGCGCTTCGCACTGCCGCATTCACGGGTGCTGATCCATCAAGGGACGTCGGGCTTCCGCGGTTCGGTGCCGGATATTGAGATCCAGGCACGCGAGACGCTGAATCTGACCACAATGCTGACCGAACTCCTGGCCTTTCACACCGGTCAGCCATTCGAGCGCGTGAAGCGTGATACTGAACGAGATTATTTTATGAGCGCGTATGAGGCGAAGGAATACGGGATCGTTGATCATGTGCTTGAGCCTGTAAAGTTGCAGAGGGCCTAAATGATGGTAGAGGCGACGGTGGAGAAGGGGCGATGGGAATGACCACACGTGGGGGACGGGTTTTTTACCGCTGTTCATTCTGTGGCAAGAGCCAGGAGGAAGTTCGGCGACTAATCGCCGGCCCGAACGGTGTCTATATCTGTGACGAGTGCGTGCAGCTCTGCCAGGAGATCATCCAGGAAGAGGCACCGCCGCGGCGTCCTACTCCCGCGTTGACGCAGATCCCGACCCCAAAGCAACTGTACGAGCAGCTCAGTCAGTATGTGATCGGACAGGAACGGGCCAAGAAGGTTCTGTCGGTCGCTGTCTACAATCACTACAAGCGGATTCTCCTTGGTGACGAGAGTGACGTGGAGCTCCAGAAGAGCAACATTCTCCTTATCGGCCCAACAGGCTGTGGCAAGACGCTTCTAGCTCAGACACTCGCGAAGTTGTTGGATGTCCCCTTCTCCATCTCGGATGCCACGACGCTCACCGAAGCTGGATACGTTGGGGAGGATGTGGAGAACATTCTGCTGCGGCTGATTCAAGCAGCCGGGGGTGATGTCCAGCGGGCACAAACCGGCATTATCTATCTTGATGAGATCGATAAGATTGCTCGTAAGAGCGACAGCCCATCCATCACGCGGGATGTCTCAGGCGAGGGCGTTCAGCAGGCGCTCCTGAAGATTCTTGAGGGAACAATAGCGAACGTCCCACCACATGGTGGCCGAAAACATCCACACCAGGAGTACATCCAGATCGATACGCGCAACATTCTCTTCATCTGCGGTGGAGCCTTCGAGGGTTTGGATGAGATTGTCCGGCGACGCATTGGGAAGGACTCAACAATCGGCTTTGGCAAGCGAGCGAAGCGCGATGGTCGCGAGGAGAACGTCCTGCATCAGGTTATTCCAGATGATCTCCTGAAGTTCGGCTTGATCCCGGAGTTCATTGGTCGGCTGCCGGTTGTGGCGGCGTTGGACCCGCTCACCCATGATGATCTTGTACGGATCCTTGTGGAGCCAAAGAACGCAATTGTCAAGCAGTATCAGAAGATCTTTGCGCTGGATCAGGTGGAGCTTATTTTCACGCCGGAAGCCCTCCACGCCACAGCAACTGTGGCTGAACGGCGAGGGACCGGGGCGCGCGGACTCCGCACGACACTCGAAGAGGTGCTCCTTGACGTGATGTACGAGCTTCCCTCTCTGCAAGGTGTCCGCAAATGTGTTATCACCGCCGATGTCATCTACCGGCGTCGACCCCCGCTCCTGTTGGCTGCGAATGACGAACCGATTGAATTCCGCTACGAACAGAGCGCGTAAACACAGGAGTCTCAGACGGGTCGGGCATATCTCCCGGCCCGTCTCGCGTTGCGCAATGGTTGGCGCTACCGTGAGCGCAGCTACTCCTTCTTCAGTCGTCGGCTCGGCGACCGTCGCTTTGCGTACTCAAGGATGTCTTGCAGATGCTCCCGGTAATGCTCATAGGTGTCAGGAGCGACCAACTCTCGTGTCAAAACGGGTGTCCGTTCCAAAATCTCTAGTAACTTGTCGTGTGTTTCCAGGAAACGATCCCAGACTTCGCGCAGAGAGAGGTGCTGGTTCCGACGGATGTCTTCTTCATTAAATGCGTCAATATCTTCTACACTCGGTGGTTCTCGTCCTTCCTCCAATGCTTGGATCCGTTGGATCAACAAGCGTTCCCACGTCGCAATATGGGCCATTAGATCTTTGATGGAGTGTGTGCCCCAAGATCCGGTTTCCACAATCTCGTGTTCGGTCAAGCTACGAATCGCGTTGCGCAGCTCCACCCACGCACGTTGGATATCCTCGAGAATGGCCCGCCGCTCCACGATGTCGATTGTCATCTTCCCTCCCTTTGGTTCAAGATTCCCCTGTTGTGACATTCAGCCTACCACGCGGGGGTTGCAAGAGGGCCACGAAAGAGAACGGCGCTCGGGTATCTTCGCCCGAGCGCCAGCTTTGCTCGCGTGTCCGGAGGTCAGTCGCTCCGCCGCTGCAGACCGCTCACAACGCTAATCCAGTAGAGCAATTGGAGTACGGCCATCAGCAGACCGGCGACGTAGGTTAACGCTGCGGCGTTGAGTGTCTCACGATTCTGAGCCAGTTCTGTGCGATCAACAAGTCCCATCGTCGTCAGCACCTGCAGTGCTCGCCGGCTGGCATCGAACTCAACAGGGAGCGTAAGGAGTGCAAAGAGAGTACCAGCAGCGAAGAGTGCGACACCCAGCCAGGCAAGACCGGTCAGTCCAATCACGATACCGGCTAGGATGAGGATCCAACCAATATTTGTCCCGAAGGTCACCACCGGAACAATGGCTGTCCGCAGTTGCAAGGGGAGGTAACCAACTTTGTGCTGGATGGCGTGTCCTGTCTCGTGTGCAGCAATGCCTAAGGCAGCAACGGAACGCCCGTAGTACACTGGCTCAGAAAGTCGAACCACCCGCCGGAGCGGATCGTAGTGGTCGGTGAGTTCGCCCGGAGTGAGCTCCACCGGTACGTCGTACAGTCCGTTGTTGTCCAGGATAAGCCGTGCCACCTGGGCGCCGGTCAGGCCGCGCCTGTTCGGTACCTGGCCATACTTCTCAACCGTGGAGCGTACCCGCCACTGTGCATAGAGCATGAGCAGCAGGGCGGGAGCGATGAAGACGAAGTACATGGGATCGAACACGAACATGTCGTTTTCCCTCCACCATTCGACTGTCCCACACCGGGGCTGCCTACCGAAGGGTGTGGACAGCTCCGGTGTGTGACGATCTCGCTACTCACTATAAAGTATGACCCATGACGTTTGCAAACGTCGAAGCTGGAAAACGGGAACGGATGGAGGATCGTCGCATGGAGTCGGAAATATTTGTCATCGAGGAGGCGATGCGAACGATTATAGAGCGGCAGGCAGCCTGCTTTCCTGTTGTCGAAGGGAGTCTCCCGATTTACCACGTTCTGTCTTATCATCTCGGTTGGCTCGATGAGCAGTTTCAACCGACAGGAGTGAGCTCTGGTAAACGCTTTCGGCCGCTTCTCTGTCTCCGGGCATGTACCGCTGCTGGCGGCACGTGGCAGCAGGCTGCATGGATTGCAGCGGCGATCGAACTCCTCCACAACTTCACACTCATTCATGACGATATCCAAGACCGCAGTTTGACGCGTCGGCACCGGCCGACCGTGTGGGCAGTTTGGGGTGATGCCCAAGCGATCAACGCCGGTGATGCCTTGTTTGGGTTAAGCCAGCTTGCGGCGTTAGAGGCGGCCTCCCAGCTGGAAGCGGCGCGGGGAATGGAACTGCTGTCCCGACTCAATGAGACTGTGCTCCGGATTGTTGAAGGTCAGGTTTTGGATCTAAGCTTCGAGTCGCTCGACGCGGTGACGAAAGACGCATACTTTGTGATGATTGAGCGCAAAACGGCTCAACTCACCGCCTATGCTGCCTGGGCCGGGGCGATGGTGGCTGGAGCTTCCAGCGAACTCGCCGCACGATTCGCAGATTTTGGTCGTGCGCTTGGTCTCGCCTTCCAAGTGCACGACGACTACCTGGGGGTGTGGGGTGATCCACTGCAGACTGGCAAGGCGCGCGGTGACGATTTGCGACGCCGGAAGAAGAGCCTTCCGATCCTGATCCTGCTCGAGCGAGCGAGTCCAGATGACCGTGCTTGGATTCGCTCCACATGGCGCTCTGAACATGACCTTGACCCTGTCACGGTGGAGAGGCTGCTGAAGCTGCTTGCACAGTATGATGTAGAAGCGGCTATGAAAGAAACGGTTTGGCGACTTCACGCTGAAGCACAAGCTCGCCTCGACCAACTCGGCTTGCCAGTTGAGCGCACTGCACCCCTACGTGCCATTGTGGAGCGGCTCGCTGTACGGGAAGGCTAACCGTTTGCCTGTGGCAGGAGGGTGGGCTGTCGCCTGCCAGTCTCTTGCTCGAGCAAGCGCAGCGTGGCTTCCGCCAGTCCGTAGGCACCCGTTACCATCATGTCACCGTACGGAGCTGCCTCATACCAGTTGAGCGACCGTGCTAGAGCACGGTTTGGTCCGGTAATTGCGACGAAGGGGAACGGCGCTGCTCGCCTATATCCGGCTGTCAGTACCGCTCCGTGTCCGCCAAGACTGATGACCTCGTCATGGGTGAGGCGTCCACACTGGAGTGCATTGACGACCTTCTGGAGAATCTCTGGAGTGACCCCACCTGTGTGGTGTTCAAATAAGCCATAGATTTGGACGTCGCGAACGGCGACAGCGAAGGTGTGCATGTTTCCAACATTGACGATCACAGCCCCCTCCGCGCGGGCAGCACGCCAGACCACCGGATCGCAAAGGGCGCCGAGGACAGCAGCGGGGCCGGTATCCATGAGAATGCAACCAGGGACGAGTCGCTGAACGGCTCGCATGCGCAGGAGATACGACGGAGCCGTGCGAAAGGCAAGGAAACGCACATCATTCGTGCGGGCAAGAAGGTCCTGAAGGAACCGGTAGCGGTACTCGTGCGCTGCCTCATGCTCGTCATAGCCATGATCCTGCACAGCGATTGCCCACAGGGCTGGTGGTTCGATCTCGAAAAGACGGAGCGCAGTCGTGAGAGCTGCAACGTCTACATCACCGAGCCAAACGACCTCGGCTCCAAGAGGCGGGACTTCGGTGAGATCGATGCCGAGGGCGCGGACGCGCTCGAGGTCGTTGTGCAGCGTCCGAGCAGCCTCAGGATGAGCACTCACCGGAAGGCCAGCGGCGAGATGGGCCCGGATGGCTTCACTACTTGCTCCTCCACCCATGACTGTCCCGGCGAGATGGAGGGGCTTCCCCCGGGCCGTGATTGTGCGGATGCGTGCTGCGACGATCTGCGTCTGCGACGGCATAACTAGTTTGACACAGTTTTCTGGGGTCCGGTTTGATTCGTAGAGGACGATGTCCTGGGTTCCTGCACCGGCATCGATGGCCAAAATTCGCACCGGACTCTCCATTGGTTACCTCCCCGAGTTCGCCAGGTTACTTGGAGTTTGCCACTCGAACGAATCGCCGGGGATCGTCGCATGGCCAACGCGGATCGACTGCCTCTGGATCGAACTCGATAAGGAGTACTTCAGGAGGCGCGAACAGACGGAATGGCAGTTGTGTCAGGCCGATCCCTGCGCTGACGTAGGCGAGCATACCGCGTTCCCAGAACCAGCCGCGTTGCAACCGTGAGTGCGGTCTCCGCCGCATTCGATCAAGGTACCATGCAGCGTCCAGTAGTCCGATCTGCCGGGAGGGTGCTAACCGGATTTGTCCCCAATGGGTGTGACCGAAGAGTGCCAGATCGGCGCATCCAATGGGGATGCGGTCGAGAAGAAGCGGTGCGTGGGCGAGCAGGATCCGGGGAATGGTGCCAGGTGGACTTGCCAACAAGCCGGGATCATCGAGGCCGGTGTAAGGGTCGTCCAGCCCAACGAGTTCTATGGTCAGAGCACGGTGGTTTTGTTCGACCGTTACGTGGAGTCGGTCGTTCTGCAGAACGATGGCGCCACGCGATGCGAGAAAACGTGCGATTGCTGAGGCGTTCTCGGGGCCGCGTCGGTGGTCGTGGTTACCAAGGACAGCATAGACACGTGGAAACAGTGAGAGGGAGTCAAACACAGCGGTCGGAAACAGTCGTCCTTGGTCAAAGTAGTCACCGCCCAGGAGTACGATATCAGGTTGCCAAGCACGAAGCCGTTTGAGCGCCGCCACCGTAAGCGCAGCGCTTGGGCCAGGCCCACCGATATGGAAGTCGGTCAGGAAGGCCAAACGGAGGCCGGACAGTGAAGCCTTGGTCCGCGGAAGACTGACGCGTGTAGTGCGAAAGTATAGCCGTCGCGGTTCAAGACAGGCGTGTGCGAGCACGAGAAGACCGAGCGCACTCACCCACGGAACGAGTCGTCTAAGGGGGACAACGGTCGACACTACTGTACCTTCCTTCGAATGTACCTTCCTTCGAACATCTGTTCCACGTATACTTGGCTCATCATGGAGCGCATGCCCACATCGGGCGCAGGTAGCAGGGAGTGTACCAGTGCCGCAGCAGAGACGATCCGAGGGCCGGTCGCCGATCACGCATGCTATGGAGGATTACCTCAAGGTCATCTTTGCTCTCGAGCGTGAAGAGGGACGAGTCACCACGCAGGCTATTGCCGAGCGGCTTGGAGTGCAGAGCCCCTCAGTGACCAACATGCTGAAGCGTCTGGCCGCGCTGCATTTGGTGGAGCACCAGCCGTACCGCGGCGTGCGCTTGACCGAACGCGGACGCGATGTGGCACTGGAAGTGATCCGGCATCATCGTCTTCTTGAGTTGTTCTTGGCGGAGCTCCTTGGGTATCCCTGGGATGCCGTTCATGAGGAGGCAGATCGGTTGGAGCATGGGCTATCCGAGGAACTCGAATCCTGGATTGATGCGCGACTCGGCTTTCCTATTGCTGATCCTCATGGCCATCCTATCCCTCGCAGTGATGGCTCCTTACCGGAACGCCCCTGCGTGCGGTTAGAGGATGTGCCGCCGGGGCAGTCGGTTGAGGTACTGCACATTGCTGATCACGATCGGGCGCAGCTGCGCTACCTTGCCCAACTTGGTATTCGCCCAGGGACGCGGGTCGAAGTCCTTGAGCGCCTGCCGTTCGAAGGTCCCTTGCGTATTCGCGTGGGCAACCAGGAGCACTACGTTGGTACCCCCTTGACGCGTGCAGTCTTTGTGGCCGCCGAAGAAGCTTCAGGCCCTGAGGCGGGACTCGAACCGAGGCACGTGTGACGGAACTACTTGTGACATCCAGGAGAGAGGGCACCACCGTTGTGCACAGGACACGGTTCCTCATGTAGTCCGTACGCAGCTATACTGCTTTGTGAGGACTGCGGCGATGGTGCGCTATCGATGGCGCGAACCAGCTCCTCTTGCTGATACAGCGTGGTCCTTGACAGACCATCCACTGCTGAGCGCGGTGCTCTACCGTCGTGGTATCCGTGACCGGGATGCGGCGCGGCGGTTCCTTTCGCCGCAAGACGACGATTTGCCCGATCCTTCTACGCTGCCCGATTTGGAGCGAGCTTTCTACCTCATTGAAGCAGTTCGACAATCGCCAGGACCGGTCATAGTTTTTGGTGATTATGACGTTGATGGGCTTACTGCGACAGCGCTTTTGACTCACGTTTTGCGGGAACTTGGCCTCACAGTGAAGCCTATTGTTCCCCATCGGTTGCACGACGGCTATGGGTTTCATCCTCATCATGTGCCTCGAGTGGTAGAGCAGCATCCTTCCCTGCTGGTAACCGTTGATTGTGGGACAGGAGACTGGGAGGCACTCATTGCCGTCCAGAAAGCCGGCATTCCAGTCATTGTGCTTGATCACCACGAGGTGCATTGTCAGCATTGGCCGGATGAGCTCATTTTTGTCTCGGCTAAGCGGCCGGATGCGCCTCAAGTGTTTCGGACCTTGGCAGCGGTTGGAGTAGCCTACCAGCTAGCGCGTGCACTCTTGGGTGATGATAAGGCTGCGCGCTTTCTTCCCCTCGTGGCCCTCGGCACGGTTGCTGATGTCGTACCGTTGGTCGAGACAAACAGAACGCTGGTAGCTTCTGGCCTTGAACGGTTCTGGGACTCAGCGCCGATTGGCCTCCAAACTCTGGCGAGCGTTGCTGGTCTGGGCGGCGACCGGCAACGTCGCATGACCAGTTGGCACTGTGGGTATGTCCTCGGGCCGCGCCTCAACGCGGCTGGGAGGATGGATGATCCGCAGCTCGCGCTTGACCTCCTCTTGGCAGAGGACGCCCATCATGCTGAGCGACTGGCACGGCGGCTGTCCGAACTGAATGCGGCTCGTCAGCGTGCCATAGAGCAGATGCTTCGCGAGGCGGAACAACACCTGCGCGTTCGTTCTACACTCCCTCCCGTATTGGTGTTGGCTGACGAGGCCTGGCATGTGGGGCTCGTCGGCTTGGCAGCGAGCAAACTTGTCAGCCGATACGCCCGACCTGTTGTTCTTCTCTCGCAGAATGAAAACGTCAGTCGTGGCTCGGCTCGAAGCGTGGACGGATTCGATATTTCAGCAGCGTTGGAGCGCTGCCGAGATCTTCTGCTCGATCATGGCGGACACAGCGCGGCGGCAGGATTGACGCTTCCGACCGAACGGATTGCTGAACTCGAAGCTCGCCTTCTCCAATTGGCTTCAGAGGTGTTTGGTGATCGCGAACCGGCTCTGTCGCTCGATCTGGATCTCGAACTCCATCCTTTTCAGGTTTCGCTCGATACCTGGGAAGTACTGACACGCCTGGAACCGTTTGGTCATGGGAATCCAGTGCCACGGTGTCTATTGCGCAATGTTTCGGCGGTGGACGTTTGGCGTAGCCAGGATGGTCGCCACGTGCGCTTTACGGTGGTGGCGCGTGATGGCACTGTGCGGCAGGCAGTGTGGTTTGAAGCTGGTGACGAATACGAGCGATTGCGCCGTATGGGCCGGATTGACATCGCGTTTACACTGCGACGGAGCTCGTGGAACGGCCAAGACCGTGTGGAACTGGACGTTATTGACATCCGTCCTGCACAGTGAGACGACGAGGGAGCTCACCCAACGCTGGCACTCCGCGAATCTATCGTGGCGGTGAGCGAAGCGGCCAAGAGCACGCTTGCAGGACAGGTGAGATTTTTCTGTTGTTTCCCTGCGTCGAGAAACCTCAAAGATACCAGAGCGGTGGATGGCCGTCAACCAGTACGGCGGGGAGAGACCAGTGCGGCGATCGTCTGAGCGAGTTGGCGAACGCGATGCTCGTCGACTGGGTTGTGCACGACACCATCAACCTTGGCCCACGTGCCGACGATCGCTCCAGTTGCCACGCTGACAAATGGGCCGATATTCTGCGGGGTGATACCACTGCCAAGGAGAAGGGGCACCTGCGGAAGCCTCCTGCGAATAGTGGTTGCGTCCTCGAGGCGTGGTGGTTGCCCCGTCGATGAGCCAGTGACGATGAGCGCGTCAGCGAGGCCGCGTTCGACCGTTTCGACTGCCGCGTCTTCGAGTGATTGCGGGACGAGTGGCACACCATGCTTGACATGGACGTCGGCCCAGATCTGAACAGTTGCCCCAAGTAGCGTCCGATAGCGCAGTGTCTCATCCGCCTTCCCCTCAATGATCCCTTGGTCGGTTAGCATCGCACCAACATGGACGTTGACGCGAATGAAGCGAGCTCCTGCGGCTGCGGCGATCCCCAGGGCAGCTATGGCATCGTTCCGGAGGACGTTCACACCGATTGGTAGTCCGGTTGCTCGGCGTATGTCTTCGATAATGAGCGCCATGGTGGCGATCACGTGGGGTTCGACGCGTTCCTTGTGGAAGGGTACATCGCCAAAGTTCTCAACCAGCAGGGCGTGAGCGCCACCGCGCGCGTATGCCTCAGCGTCACGGAGCGCCCGTTCGCGAACTGCGGCAAATGAGCCGGTGAAGCGTGGGGTTCCTGGTAGGGGTAAGAGATGAACAACGCCGACGAGCACAAAAGGCGAGTTCCAGAAGTCTGTATCGTTCTTCGCCATAAGCACCTCATCCCTCACGACGATCGTCGGCCTGAGAGCGAGCATACTTCATGTAGCTGAAGGTGATGGTGGTTCGATGCGAGCGGACGTGAGCGAACGCTCCATGAGTATCCGGGAACTCGCTGAGCGTGCTGGCGTGCCGCCACGCCGCATCCGGTACTATGTGGCACGCGGACTGCTGCCGCCACCTGTGGGGCGCGGACCAACCGCCCGGTATAGCGTCACTCATCTTCAGCGTCTCCAGGTAATCCAACAACTCCGTGCACGCCGGCTAGGTTTGGAAGAGATCCGATCTGAGCTGACACGGGCAGGGAAAGACCCGAATCTGGAGGCGACGCTCTGGTATCGATGGCAACTGCGACCGGGGATAATTCTGATGGCACAAGCTGACTTGCCTGATCGCGAACGAGAGCAAGTGGAGGCGCTCGTTGAGATCGGTCGGCGCCTCCTCGCAAATAACGGAGTGAGATCGGACAATGAGTCTACGTGACTCTCGAGTTGCTTTGGAACCGATTGTTCAGGTCCTTCGGGCCGCTGGCTTTTGGGCTTATCCGCTCTATGGTGAAGACAGCCGCTGGCTCGTTGCCTGCGAGACCGAGTCTGGAAGAGTCGATGTTCGGATTGGCTCGGATGGGTATCTTGTCGAGGTCTGGGATGTCTCACCTGGCCTCTTCTTCGACGAAGAAGACGAGAGACGACGTTCTGTCAGAGAGCGACTCGCGCGGATGACGCTCGTGCGTCTTGCTGAGACTATCCGGAGTGCTCCACTTACTCCTGACGAGGAGCTCCTTTCTCATCTCTGGTGGGACGAGCAGGAGCACGGTGTCGGAGTGCGCCTGAGCACGGAGATTCCGTTTAGTGCTGGTCCCATGTTGCCTGAGGTGGTGTCTTCGCTTTTAGAACGATTGCAGGAGCTGCTGACGCGGATCGAGGAACGGCTCCTCGACTGAGAGGGGGATTGCCATGGTGAGTCTTGGAATTGGGGGCCTGACGCTCGAACAGTGGCGGCGACTACTTCGCGTGGCGTTGCGCGAGGAGCCGGCAGAACTCGCCCTGCGAAACGCGCGTGTTGTCAACGTGGCGAGTGGGGAGATCGAAGAAGCGGATGTGGCGATCGTCTTAGGGCGAATTGCAGGCGTCGGAGATTACCCTGCGGGTGAGCGGGAGATCGATCTTGCGAGGGCATATCTCGCACCGTCGTTCATCGATGGTCATGTCCATGTAGAAAGTTCACTCTTATGGATTGACCAGTTCGCCCGTGCAGTCGTCCCGCATGGGACTGGTGCGGTGGTGACTGATCCGCACGAAATTGCGAACGTGGTTGGGCTTCCTGGCATTCGTGCCTTGGCTGAGGCGTCTGCCGCGCTTCCGCTGGGTGTCTTCTTTACCATACCCTCCTGTGTGCCGGCGAGCCCGTACGAGAGTGCTGGAGCTGCCATGGATGCGGCAGCGATCCGAGAGGGGCTTGCACTCCCCAATGCTGTCGCGCTAGGTGAGATGATGAATTTCCCAGGTGTCCTTTCGGGCGATGCAGCGATCTACGAGAAGCTGAGCTTGCCAGCACGACGGCGCGATGGACATGCGCCAGGCTTGCGCGGGTATCGTTTGAATGCCTACATCGCTTCGGGGATGGGTTCAGATCATGAGTCAACGCAGCTAGAAGAAGCGCGTGAGAAGCTGCGTCGTGGGCTACGCATCATGATCCGCGAGGGCTCTACTGAGCACAACTTGTTGGAACTCCTTCCTCTAGTGACCGATGCCACCTACCCACAATGCTGCTTTGCCAGCGACGATCGTGACTGCGCAACTTTGCTCCATGACGGTCATGTGGATGCAATCTTGCGGAAAGCCATCGCCGCTGGACTCGACCCGATCCGAGCCATCCGTTTGGCCACCCTGAATACTGCTGAGTACTGGGGGCTCGATGGCTATGGCTTGGTGGCACCAGGGTACTGGGCCAATCTTGTGGCCTTCGAGCGCCTTGACGACATTCGCCCTTCTCTCGTCCTCTTCCGGGGTGAAGTTGTCGCAGAAGACGGGAAAGCGCTCTTCGCAGTTGAGGGAAAAATTCCTGCGTGGCTCCTCGACACTGTGCATATCGCGCCGATCGAACCAGCACAGCTGCGGATTCCGGCAGCTACCCGTATGGTCGCGGTCGAAGCGATTCCGGGGCAGATTGTGACGCGGGCTATCGAGGTCGAGCCAACTGTCTCCAATGGCGAGGTAAAAGCGGATCCGGAGCGCGATCTTCTCAAACTCGTCGTCGTGGAGCGACATCGGGCAACAGGGCGAGTCGGTGTAGGACTCGTGCGTGGATTCGGTTTGAAGCGTGGAGCGCTCGGCTCGTCGATCGCCCATGATGCGCACAACATCGTGGTTGTCGGCGTTGATGATGCAGACATCCTGCGTGCTATCGAGGCGATTACAGCAATGCGGGGTGGTCTCGCTGCGGTCGTTGCTGGTGAGGTGCGGGCGCAACTCGCCTTGCCGGTAGCAGGCATCCTCTCGCCGGAGCCGTTGGAGACTGTCGCGGCACAATATGAAGCTGTCGAGCAGGTCGCGCGGGAACTGGGTAGTACTGTACCCGCCCCGTTCGCTCTGCTCTCGTTTATGGCCCTTTCCGTGATTCCAGAAGCACGCATAACTGATCAGGGACTGGTCGTGCTTCGATAGCCGCCTTGGTCAGGGAACTGGATGTTCAATAGCGGAGTTCGAGATCATTCCCGTTCTCTGCCCGGGGAGCGAGGATAACCACAGGTGCCAAGCGAAGCTTGAGGAGAGCTGGCGGAGACGGGAATGTCCCATCCGTCTCATCGGTGAGAGGAAAACATACCGAAGGGTTTGAGGCGTAGGTACTGTCCCCAATTCTGTCAGCCAGGCAGCGGATTGCCTGTATTGCAGCAGTCCTGCGTGGGGCCGGTTTCTACGGATGGGGCTACTCACGGGAGTTGGAATCCGGTGTGGAGCGGTGAAGAGCGGGCGAGATAGGCGCTCACGCGTGCGACTGTGGATTGGTTGAGATCGGGAGATGCATGAGTATTCACAATGATCCACAACGACCAGCGCGGGGGCAGCGCTGTCGGATAGAGGATGCTATACTATTCAGAGAACGGTGTAGGGCGCCGTAGCCAAGCGGCCTAAGGCAGCGGTCTGCAAAACCGCGATTCGGCGGTTCGAATCCGCCCGGCGCCTCCGGTTGCTCTCCGCAGATTGGCCTTGTCCTTCTATTGCGATCTGTCCCTCATGTCACAGAGAGCTCCACTCGGTCACATTCCTGAGAGTACACAAATGTGTCCGCATGTGCTGTTGCTTCTGTCGATGAGAGAATGGCGAGCTTTCTGATGTCTCCTGAGTAGGGATCCATACTCGTGCCACTTCACCGTGCAGCCTTGCTGTCTGATGATCGGCTGGATAGCCGAAGGAGAAACTGAGGCCCAGTTGTCCTGCTTTGCGCTCTTGGGAAATGTGCTGCCAGAATCGGTTCCTGTATCCCCCTGTGTTGTCCAGTGGTGATGTCTGCAGTCTCGTTGCGCTGAGCTCTGGGCCTCAACCGAGCGCGAGACGGTGAGGTTGAGCGCCTGCACCATCAGATCTGACGCTCCGGCATCATTCTGAAACCAGAGTGGGGAGCGTTCTGCCTTCCCAGTGAGCACGGTGGAGCGCGCAGTTTCCACTCGGCGATCGGCCAGAAGATCACGAAGAGGAGTGATGTGCCATGCAGGAACAGTTGATTCATCGTGAAGTAGTCTTTGCTGGTCGGTTAATCACGGTGTACCGTGACGCTGTTGTTCTGCCAGATGGGGAAGAACGGGTTCGGGAGATCGTCCATCACCCTGGGGCGGTCGCGATCCTCGCGATTAAAGACGATGGATGCGTGGTGCTGGTTCGCCAATATCGCCACGCTATTGGACGGATGTCGCTTGAGCTCCCGGCGGGCACCGTAGAACCGGGGGAGTCGCCTGAGGTGTGTGCCCTTCGTGAACTGGAGGAAGAGACCGGGTACCGGGCGCGAGGTTTGCGGGAGTTGGTGCGTTTTGCGGTAAGTCCTGGATGGACGGATGAGGAGTTGGTTGTGTTCATTGCCGAGGAGCTGGAGTTGGGGAAACCGCGCCCCGCAACCGATGAGCGTCTGAGTGTGGTGGAGCTGACGGCAAACGAGGTGCGTGCGGCGATTGCTCGTGGGGAGATCAGTGACGCCAAGAGTCTCATCGGCCTACTCGGGTACTTTGGATGGCAGCTACACTGATGTGGCTGATCGGCATAGTACGTACATGCGGCATCGGTACTCACCATCCTAGGACTGGCGATTGCTGGCTTGTGACTAATTCCGCATCGTCGAATCATCTCCCAGAGCAGAAACTATAAGAGAGCTTCCTAAGAGGGAGGGAATGGGCGATGCGGGGAAGTAGCTCTGGCAAGTGGCAGGGGGTTGCGCGGGTATTGGTTGTCGATGACCATCCGCTGTTCCGTTTCGCTCTGCGGCAACTGTTGGATCGGCACGGACGATTTCGGGTTGTGGCAGAAGCGGCTTCTGGGCACGAGGCAGTGCGACGCGCGGAACTTCATCAACCGAACATGGCCTTGATCGATGTGCGTTTGCCAGGAATCAATGGACTCCACGTGGCACGGCTGTTGAAGCGGCAGTTACCCAAGCTTGCGGTGGTGCTCCTCTCAGCAGAGGACGATGAGCAGTGGCTGCTGGGGGCGCTGCAGGTCGGTGCGGCCGCCTTCCTTGTCAAGGACAGCGATCCGAGCGAGATGCTGGCTATCGTGGAGGCGGTTGCGGCCGGTGAAGACCGGTTGCCCCAACAGATTTTGGAGAAGCCCGAACTGGCGCGTCGTGTGCTCGGTGAGTTGCAGCGCTATGTTGCTGGGGAAGCACGGGTTGACGGTGCGGAGACGACGCTGACGGTGCGTGAACTTCAGGTTCTCGACTGCGTCGCACAAGGGATGTCGAACAAGGAGATCGCTGAAGCGCTCTTCATAACCGAGCAGACCGTTAAGAACCACATGACGTCGATCCTGCGGAAGCTTGGTGCTCAGGATCGCGTGGATGCGATCCTCGCTGCAGTGCGGCAAGGGTGGGTGGCGATCACCCCGTCTCGAACTGCGGTGGCGTGGTCGGCTTAATGGCTGACTCTACTTCTGCCAGGGCAATATCTCGCCGGTAAGTCATTCCGGGGAAGCGGATCTGCTCGATCGCTGCATAGACGCGCTCGCGCGCCGCTGCGAACGTGGGGGCGACTGCGGTGACATTGAGAACTCGCCCTCCGGCAGTGACAATTTGCCCGTTCTCTCGGCGTGTTCCAGCATGGAACACAAGCACCTCATGGGATAGAGCGTCAAGTCCCTCAATGGGATATCCCGTTGTGTAGGAACCAGGATAGCCTCCTGAGGCAAGGACAACAGTGACGCTGACACCCGGATGCCAGCGCGGTGGCGCAAGATCGTGGAGTTCTCCGCGCGCAGCAGCGAGAAGCAGGTCAGCCAAACTACTCTCGAGTAAAGGAAGGATCGACTGTGCTTCCGGATCACCGAACCGGCAATTAAACTCCAGTACTACTGGGCCTTGCGCAGTCAGCATGAGGCCGGCGTAGAGCACTCCGCGGTAGGTTATGCCGCGCCGTGCCAATTCAGTAAGTGTCGGGTGGATAATGCGCTCCAGAATCTCGCGTTGGAGCTCTGGTGTCACCTCAGGCACTGGAGCGTACGCACCCATACCACCGGTGTTCGGCCCCGTATCACCGTCCCCGAGCCGCTTATAGTCGCGCGCAGGTTGAAGGGGCACAACCGTCGTTCCGTCTGTTACGACGAGGAACGAAAGCTCGCGGCCTACCAAGTACTCTTCGAGGAGTACCTGGTCGGCAGCAGGTCCGAGCCCACGTTCGACGAGCATCCAGCGCAGGGTGCGTTCTGCCTCGAGGCGGTCGTTGACAATGACCGCACCCTTGCCGGCTGCCAGTCCCGAGGCCTTGATGACGAGGGGGAAACGCATGGTATCCAGTGCGCTGAGAGCCTCGTCGAGTGCAGTGACAATCGTAGCCTGGGCAGTCGGTACGCCCGCTGCTCGCATCACCTCTTTGGCCCATACTTTGCTGGCCTCAATCCGAGCTGCTGCAGCTGTTGGACCGAAGACGAGGAGTCCGGCCTCATGAAACGCATCCGCAAGGCCACGTGCCAGAGGCTCCTCCGGGCCAACGACTGTCAGATCGACGCGATATTGACGGGCTATGGCGACAAGTGCTGGAATGTCAGTTGCCGGGGTAGGAAGATTCTCAGCGATCGCAGCTGTGCCACCGTTCCCTGGTGCAACGAGCACGCGATCAACAGACGGAGACCGTCGCAGCGCCCAAACAAGCGCGTGCTCGCGTCCGCCGCTGCCGACGACCAGGACGGTCAAGCCTCGTTGCGCCATACCTTACTCCCATTCGATCGTTGCGGGTGGCTTGGAGGTAATGTCATAGACAACACGGTTGACACCGGGCACTTCGTTGACAATGCGGTTGGCCAAGCGCCCGAGAAGGTCGTGAGGAAGCCGTGCCCAGTCAGCAGTCATGGCATCGGAGCTTGTTACAGCGCGGATCGCGACGACATGGGCATACGTTCTCTGGTCGCCCATGACGCCGGTAGACTTTACAGGTAACAGTACTGCGAAGAATTGCCAGAGCGCAGTACCGAGGCCAGCGGCCTCAATCTCTTCTCGCACGATCGCATCGGCACGGCGGACGATCGCAAGCGCCTCTTCGGTCACCTCACCAATAATCCGCACGGCGAGTCCAGGTCCAGGGAAGGGTTGCCGCTGCACGATCTCTTCAGGTAAGCCAAGCAAGCGGCCGATTGCACGGACTTCGTCCTTAAAGAGATAGCGTAAGGGCTCAAGGAGTTCGAACTGAAGATCCTCGGGCAAGCCGCCAACGTTATGATGGGTCTTAATTTTGGCGGCTACTCGTGAGGCGCTGCGGGCCGCGCTCTCGATGACATCCGGATACAGGGTCCCTTGAGCGAGGAAACGAAATGGGCCGTGGTCCCGTGCGACCGCCTCGAACACACGGATGAACTCTTCACCGATCCGGCGACGCTTTTCTTCCGGGTCGACAATACCACGGAGACGAGCAAGAAACCGTTCGCGAGCATCAACCGCCACAAGCGGCATGCGGAAATGGCGCCCGAAGACGGTACGAATGGTCTCGGCTTCCCCCTCGCGCAGCAAGCCAGTATCGACAAAGACAGGGGTGAGCTGCTCGCCAACCGCGCGATGGATCAGGGCTGCTGCGACACTTGAATCGACGCCGCCGGAGAGTGCCAGCAAGACGCGGTCGTTACCCACTTGTTCCCGGATGTCACGGAGGGCCCGCTCGATGAATGATTCTGGTGTCCAAGTGGGAGCGCAGCCACAGATATCGTACAAAAAATTGCGCAGGATAGTCGCCCCGAGGGGGGTATGGGCGACCTCTGGGTGGAACTGTACGCCGATCAGATTGCCGCGTGCGATAGCGGCCAAGGGAGCGTTGGCTGAGCGCGCGAGCACGACGAAGCCCGGTGGTAGGGTCTCAATGCGATCTCCGTGGCTCATCCAGACGTCAAAGCGCGCTGGCAAGCCAGTGAAGATTGGATGCTCGCTCACGACCTCGACGGCTGCAGGGCCGTACTCACGTTGGCGTGCCGGGACGACCGTGCCACCAAACGCCTGTGCCAAGAGCTGCATGCCGTAACAGATCCCCAATACGGGAAGGCCACTTGCGAGAACCCAATGAGGAAGTTGCGGCGCGTCTGGCTCATAGACGCTGGCTGGCCCTCCGGACAAGATGATTCCTTTCGGCTGAAGGTGAGCGACAGCATCCCACTGGACGTCATGTGGCACAAGTTCACAGTACACGTTGGCTTCGCGCACCCGGCGAGCAATAAGCTGAGCATACTGCGAGCCAAAATCGAGGATGACGACACTGTCAGCCGCAGGAAGCTTGGTGGTACCTCGCATTGCGGGTGTGTTGCTGGGGCGAGACACGTCGTGTTGCCTCCGGTTGCCACACAGTTCGGACCCGCGCGCCACGTTCGTGCGCGGGCAACGACTCGATTGTACCGAACACCGGAGACGTGACAGACAGCAAACCAGGGCGGATACTTCTCAGGGTGACAAGGAGCGAATGCGAGGAGAACGCGTGCGCGAGTTGCGGATCGGCGTGCTGATATCTGGAGGCGGGCGAACCCTTGCCAACTTGCTCGAGGTGCAGCGGCGGGGTGAGCTCCCTGGGCGAGTCGAGTTGGTCGTGAGCAACCGAGAGCATATTCCGGGGAATGACATCGCCCGCGCGGCGGGGGTACCACTGGTGATTATCCCCTCAAAGGGCGTGCCTGAGCGTGTCTTTGCGGAGCGCGTCTACGCTGCGCTTGATGCCTCGGCGATTGATCTGGTGCTGATGGCTGGTTTTCTCCGCCATTTGCCGGTACGGTCGGACTATGCCTGGCGCATCATGAATATCCATCCGTCGCTCTTACCACTCTTCGGTGGTCGAGGTATGTATGGCGAACGAGTACACCAGGCTGTGCTCGCAAGTGGCATGAAGATTAGCGGGTGTACCGTTCATTTTGTCACGGATGAGCTTGACGGTGGGCCAATCATCTTGCAGGCCTGTGTGTCAGTTGAGGAAGACGATACACCGGAGACGTTAGCTGCTCGTGTCTTTGCGGAAGAGTGCCGAATTTACCCGGAAGCAGTTCGCCTCTACGCTGCTGGACGATTGCGAGTTGAGGGTCGCCGAGTTCGCATATTGCCGCCGAACGTCGCGTTCGGAGGGAAGGGGGAGCGGTGAACGAAGCACGCTATCGGAAAGAGCTTGATACACCTTGTCTGGTCGTGGATCTAGATCGGCTCGAGCAGAACATCGCGGAGATGGCTGAGTACGCGTGCTCCCGCGGGCTGGCGCTCCGCCCCCACTTTAAGACACACAAAACGATAGAAATTGCCCAACTGCAACGCCAGTATGGAGTTGTTGGGTTCACCTGTGCCAAACTCGGCGAAGTGGAGGTGCTGGTTGAGGCGGGCGTGCTAGACGACATTCTCGTGGCGTATCAGATCGTCGGAGAACAGAAGATAGCGCGCTTACTGCGTCTCCTTGATCACGCTCGTATCACGGTTGCGGTGGACAGCGTTGCTGTTGCCGAGCCTCTCAGTCGCGCAGTTGCTGAACTCGGAAAACGGCTCGATGTCGTCATTGAAGTTGACACGGGTCTTCAGCGTGCTGGTGTTCAGCCTGGCGAGCCAGTTCTACGGCTGGCACGTGAGCTCTTACAGATGCCCGGTCTACGTCTGCGTGGCCTGATCACGCACGAGGGGCATGCAGGACGGGCTGCGACGGCCGACGAGATGGAGCAGTTAGCGCGCGCTGCGGGCGAAGCACTGGTGTCCTCGGCAGCGTTGCTTCGGCGTCATGGTGTTGCAGTCGAGATGGTGAGCGTTGGCTCGACACCTGCGGCCTTTGCGACGACACAAATTGAAGGGATAACCGAAATGCGACCGGGGACCTATGTGTTCTACGACGCGGCGGCGTTCCGCTTTGGACGGATTGGACCAGAGCGTGTGGCTTTGCGTGTCCTGACCACGGTGATTAGCCGACCGTCGCCGGGTCGTGCGGTTATCGATGCGGGGAGCAAGACGCTGACCTTCGATCCCCCGCCGCCGGGGCGGAGTGGGTATGGTTATGTGGTTGACTACCCCATGGCCGCAATTGCTCGCCTGAACGAAGAGCACGGTATCCTGGAGTTCCCGTCAGGGGTGGACGGGCCGGCTGTGGGCCAGCGAGTCGAGATCATACCGAACCACGTCTGCCCGGTCGTCAACCTGCAGGATGAACTTTATGCAGTGCGGAACGGTGAAGTGGTTGCAACGTGGCGAGTTGCGGCGCGTGGACGCGTGCGGTAATAGGTGCTCAGCTTGGTGGTGGAAGGATGTGATCCCTTCCGCGGAGCTCGCGCAGGCACTCGTGGCACACACGAACGAACTCGACGTCAGGCATGCCAACCTCTTCACCGCGAACCGTTTGTCCCTCATGGATCGGGAGTACGTGCTGGCAGAGCGGACAGGTGAAGAGTTTTTCATTGCCAAGAAGCTCATGGCGCAATATCAATTGCTCTTCTTCTTGCATTGAAGTAACACCTTTCACTCACTATTGCTAGAGAGTAGTCTAAGATGCCGCCTCATCAGATGCTACACTACTGGAAAGTGCCTGCACAGTTGCCAGGAGAACCTCATCAAGAAGCATGGTCAGCTCGCTGAGAACCCGCAGAACACGACGTGTCGGGATCTCCTCGCGCTCGGCGAACTGTGCGAGTGCGACATATGTTGGCACGCGGAAGGCTAGAAAGGCTTCGACCGTTTCGGCTGGACTTAACCCAGCAGCTGCACTCACCTCACCATACCGATGACCAAGTGCTCGCCCAGCACGGACCAGCGATGCGCGGTCGACCGCACGGTTTACAATCCGGAAGGTCAAGTCCAAAAGCTGTCGGCCGAGTGTCCGCAGCTCGGCAAGATGTTCTGGCCGATAGCGCGCGTACCAGGGCCGAGTGGTGACCTGCGCCAGAAGCTGCGATTGATAGAGGCTATAGGAAAGATCGGTGAGCGCCTTGCGCGACAGACGACGCCGCGGTCGCGCTTCGCTTTTCAGTACCGCTAGGAGATCAGCCTCGCGATAGCGGCGATGACCACCGGCCGTGCGGTAGACTGGCACAAGACCAGCGTCACTCCAGCGGCGGAGTGTTGATTGCCCGATCCCCAAAAGGCGTGCCGCCTCATCAATGCTGAGCCAGCGCTCTGTGCGAGGATCGCTTTTCGGTTCGTTCTGTGCTGAGGTCGATTGGACCACGAATCTCTGTTGCACTCGTTCTACCTCACCCGTCTATCGTTTCGGCATGCCTGATTGTACTCATTGGCCATCGATGAAACCCACCCTCAGGGAGGGATGATGATCGAAGGGATAGGTGCGCGTCCTTAAGGACGTCAGCAGGCGATCACGGGCTGCGATGATGCAGGCGTAACCCTCCGGATCTCGTTCCTGAAGGCCGCTTGCTTCCAGATCCTCCTCATCAAGTACCGTGATGTTCCCAGCTGCATCAGCGATCACGTCGATGTAGAGATCACGCCACCACAATTCTCCGTCGACGAAGACAGCTGGACAGGAGACGTTGGCATACCAGCCTTTGAAGCGACCGTTAGCAGCATAGAGCGCAAAGGCGTTAAGGGGCTCAACGACTGAGAAGTATTCGAACAACCAGTCGCCCGTTTGGAAGTAGAGTGGGCCGCTGGCGACGGGGTCGGACGTCCACTTTGCCAGAACAACGACCCAACCGGGAGGTGCAGGCTGGAGGAGGCCACTGTACCGGGCGACGGCGTGGCCTAAAGGGTCGAGCTTGACAATGGTGAGATGCCGGACGTCCTCTTCGGGCATTTCAGGCTTGGTCTCCAAGTATCCGTTCAATGACGGCCAGAACTTCTTGTCTCTTCTGCTGCAACAGCTCGGGAGTCGTCGCCTCGATATTGATACGGAGAAGTGGCTGCGTATTGGAGGGGCGAGCGTTGAACCACCAATCTGCATAGTCGACGGTCAAACCGTCGAGATGGTCGACTTGCCCATCCTGGAAATGTTCTTCCAGGGCTTGTAGCACTGCGACATGGTTGTGTGTCTCAACATTGATCTCACCGGAGCGGAAGTACCGGTCAATCGGTGCAATTGCTTGCGATACCGTCACACCGTCACGCGAGAGAAGCTCCAGGACCGTCACTGCGGCGATAATCCCAGAGTCTGCATACCAGTTTTCTCGGAAATAGAAGTGTCCAGAGTGTTCTCCGCCGAAAATGGCGTCGTGCTGGCGCATGAGTGCCTTGATGAACGAGTGACCAACACGCGAGCGAATCGGGATGCCACCGTGAGCGCGGATTACTTCGGGGACGGCACGTGAACAAATCAAATTGTACACAATTTTGGCACCTGGATATTTTTGGAGCAGTGCCTTGGCGACGAGCGCAGTGATCATATCACCGCCGACCAGTCGTCCATGCTCGTCAAGAAGGAACATTCGGTCGGCATCGCCGTCAAAGGCAATGCCAAAGTCTGCATGTTGCTCGACGATCGTGCGTTGGAGATCACGCACATTCTCCGGCTCGAGCGGGTTCGGGACATGATGGGGGAAACGGCCGTCCAGCTCGAAGTAGAGAGGGATGATCCGCAGGGGTAAGCGCCCAAGTATCTTCGGCGCAATTAACCCTCCCATGCCATTTCCGGCATCGATGGCGACGGTAAAGGGTTTAATGATCGTTGGGTCAATGAAGGAGAGGACATGAGCTGCGAAATCGTCGAGAATGTCACGACGTGTCAGCGTGCCAGTGCGCTCTGGTTTGGGAAATTCTCCATGAATGACAAGCTCCCGGATTTCACCAATCCCGTGATCGAAACTGAGTGCTTGCGCCTCTTCTCGGCAGAGCTTGAAGCCGTTGTATTCGGGCGGATTGTGTGATGCGGTGACCATGATCCCGCCATCAAATCCGTATTTACCAACAGCGAAGTAGAGTGCATCGGTACTTACCAGTCCCACGTCGGTCACGTCGACGCCTTGATCCAGAAGGCCGCGAATGACCGCTTCGGCGAGTGCTGGTGAAGAAACACGCATGTCCCGTCCGACAACGACCCGGAGGGGTTGCAGATAGAGCGCGAAAGCACGTCCGATGCGATACGCGAGGTGTTCGTTAAGCTCGGTGGGATAGATACCGCGGACATCGTAGGCTTTGAATACCGTCGCGATTGCGTGTGACATTCTTCAATACTCCTTTCGCTGCGATCAAACGGGGTTCGGGTCGTGTAAGAACGTGATCTCCAAGCCGAATGTAGCGGCGAGATGCCGAGCAAGTGCCTGGACACCCAGCCGCTCGGTCGCCTCGTGGCCGGCTGCAATGACCGTGATGCCGAGTTCTCGAGCGAGCGCCATAGTCGTCTCACGTGCTTCTCCAGTGAGGAGGACGTCACAATCACGCTCAGCCGCTTCGCCAAGAACGCCAGCACCTGAGCCAGTAAGGATTGCGACGCGTCGGACGGTCTCTGGACCACCAGGTATGACTGTAGGAGCCCGACTGGTATGCTGCTCGATTGCGGCGGTCAGCTCACGCAGGGACCGTGGTGGTTCTGCACGGGCGATCCAACCGATGGAGCTTCCGCCGATATCGGCGAATGGTTCAACTGGTTCCAGGGCGAGCGCGAATGCAAGCTGCACATTGTTGCCGAGTTCCGGATGAGCGTCCAGTGGCAGATGGTAGGCGAGAAGGCTGACATCGTGCACGAGAAGTGGTCGGAGCCGCTGGCGCAGCACCCCTGTCACGGCCCGCATGCCTTCCCCCCAAAACAGCCCGTGATGGACAAGCAAGGCATCAGCGTCCCATTCAATGGCGCGCTCGATCGTCGCGCGGTTGGCACTCACGGCGACGGCGAGGCGCCGCACACTTGACCGTCCTTCGACCTGGAGCCCATTCGTAGCTCCATCCCGGAACCGGCTGCATTCCAGGAGACGGTCACAGTATCGTACGAGATCAGCGAGATCGACCATGGTTCAACTCCTCGTTCCGATTCTGCCATGACTAACAGCACGCGCGGCGTATACTCGCACGGAAAGGATAGGAACGAACCATGGGCTCGATTTTGCCAGGAGAACCGGTTGACCTTCATCTCCACACGCTCGCGAGCGATGGGTTTTGGACAGTCGAGACGTTAGTGAACCACCTCAGCGAACGAGGATTTCGGGTTGCGGCAATCTGCGACCATGACACGATGGCAGCGGTCGCCGAGGCGATTGAACGTGGTGCGCAGCACGGCCTCCGTGTGATCCCGGGTGTGGAGGTGACGACACGCTGGCATGATCGGCAGTGGCATCTTCTTGTTTACGGTGTGGATCCGGAGCTCCCACGGGCGCGGCTGTTCCGGGGGGTGCTCGATGAACTTGCCGATCGCATGTGGGCGGAGGCGATCACGGCGGTCGTGACCCTGGAGCGTCATGGGTACCGCCTCCGCTCGCTGCGCGAGGTCGCTGCAGGACGCCCGTTGCGTCCCTATCACGTGTTACTGGCGCTGATCCGTGAGGGGTACGCGACGAATCTGGCGACTGCACATGAGCTCACAAAGCGCCTCGGTGAGCCGATGACCGTGGATCTTCCACTTGAGCGGGTGGTCACTGCTGCACACAGCGCGGGAGGTGTCTGTGTCCTGGCGCATCCTGGTCGCGATGACGCGACCGGGAGGCTCACTGAAGACGCTTTGGTTCAGCTGTTGGCCGAGGTGCCGATCGACGGCCTAGAAGTGCATTATCGGTCGCACAGTCGGGAGCAGGCCGAGATGTTCCGGCGATGGTGCGAGCGATATAGTCTTGTGGCCAGTTCCGGCTCGGACTCACATGCACCGGGTCACCCAGTTGATCCTATCTCGTATCCTGCGGAGTCTGCTGCGGAGCTCCTTCGGAAGTTCGGTCTTGAGGTGGCCTTGTCAGAAGTACGGTCAGGTATCTGCAGCGGGAAGTGATCAAATCAGCCCACGGAGACCGAGCAGGAGTGTCAGCGCACCGGTGAGTCCGAGCACGGTGATCCAGATGAGGTCAACGTTGATCCATGCTCGGCGCAGGAGCTCCAGGCCGAGTTCGCGGTAGACGATGACGGCCACAGTTATCATTGTGAGATACAGCGCTACTGAATGGACGAGCACGGCGAGGAGGGCGAGCTCTACAGAACGGGAAAACAGCTCTGCGTGCGCAGTGTGCCCGCTGTGCTCGAGCGCGGCATCCGGACCATGCAGAAGTGGGATGAGGAAGGGGGCGATCATAAGGCCGGCGCCGTGTGCGTTGGCCATCAAAAATGACCAGAGAGCGAGTTGATATTTTGTCGCTCGGAAGCGTGTGCGTGGATGACGGAAACGCCGCCATATTCTCCACGCAGCAAAAACGAGGAGCAGGGCTCCGGCCAAGCTGAGGAGTATTGGTGTTGGGAGGGCAACTCCGAGAAAAGCGATGAGCAGGGCAGTGAGAGCGATTGCTGCGGTATGACCAAGCACGATGGGTGGTAGCGCAGCCAGAACTGCGCTGAGTCGCTGCTCCTGAAGACCAAGCGCGACGGCGAAAAGCCAGCCCATTGCCGGATTGAGACCGTGAAACAACCCCAATCCAGCCAGCGACAGCCAGGCCCAAAGGTCGGTCGGCATTGAGGTTGGTTCGCCTTTCCAGAGAGTACTGACACCCTCGGGGTCACCCGAGGGTGTCGACTTGACTTGTCTCACTACTCACGGATAGCAGTACGAGTCGCTTGAGGCGTCGCCACCCTGAAGTCTGATTTGGTGGGCGCGCTGATCACCAAAGTCGATGAAGAAATTGGGATCGAACTGCATCCCGCCTTCGGGATTGACATCGACTTTCACCATCCAACCGCGAATACCGTCTGGGTAGAACTGGGCATCCCACGGGAGGTAGAGGGAATTGGTGAAGTAGACGCGTCGTCCGTCGCGACTGACCTCAACCATCTGTGGGCCGCCGTTCAGTGGGCCAGATACTGCGGGGTGACCGGCACGGCGGACGATGCCACCGATCTGGAGGACACTGGTGAGTTTCGGTTCGAACGGGTTGGACACGTCGTACTGCCGAAGTTCGCCCGTGCCCCAGCACGAGACATAAAGGAAGCGATCATCGACACTCAAGTCGATATCAGTCACAAGTGGTGGCACTGCTTTAAACGGCTTGAGAATGTCTGGGAGCTGGTCCTCCTCGGCTGGCTCCGCCGGAATCTCGATCACCTTTTGGATCTTCCACTCACCGTTGTGGCGATACCAGAGCCAAATAGCTGAGGAGAGATCTTTGAGACTGACAACACTGTTCACAAAGCCGTACGCCTTTGTTGGGTCGTGAGCTGGTCGGAGTTCGAGTACCATTTGGTGCTCACTCCCCATCTCGAGGGCCTGCAGCCGTCGCCGTCGGTGCAGATCCCAGAGGTGGATGCGGTGTCCATACTTGCCGGCCAAAAGTTCTTCTCCGAGTACGCCGTGCTCGACCATACGTGGCGTACCCCACTCGCTCGTGATCATGGTGTCATAGCCAAGATGCCACCAAAAGTCATAGTGGAGATACTGGTCACCACGGTCGATTTCCCAGCGGCCGAGGACCTCAAACGTGTCATGATCAAGGATGAAGATGCCGCCGGGTCCCTCGCCGTCTGGGGTGCCCAGTGCGGAGATATAGATCCCATCTGGCCCGCAGTGCACCGTATGCGGACGGGAGTAATAGGCACGCTCGTGGAGCTCTTCTGGGTCGATGACTTTCACGACTTGAGGCTGGGTGGGGTTGTCCTTGGTGTCCAGAATGGTGATGTGTGAGCTACGGATATCAGGCACGACGAGATACCGTCGCTCGATATGGGGATGTGGTGCATTGGGGCAGAGCATCGAACTGCACGCATTCCACCCAAAGTGGTGAAGTTCTCCGCCAGTATAGGGCATTTCAGTGACACCAACAATCTTACTGTAGGTGCTGGAAGTAGGATCGACATCAACAACGCACATGGCGTCAGGCTGGCCATTGTTGTTGGGATTCAACCGTACAACGTAGGCGAGTTTCTCAGGGGGAGCTTTCATTGCCATCCGCGGTGAAGGGTAAAAGGTTGGATCAGGTCGCCAGACTGCCATGGCTACACCTCCTTCATTCCCTTGCGAGCTGTTTCCCGCTCCGAATACCTCTCTACGACGCTGACTGATCAGAACAGGTGAGACGATTCACTCGTGTCTTGGAGTTGGCGCTGCCGGCGCTCGCGTTCATACTTCTGGACGGCAGCTTTGAGAACGCTGAGCGCCAGCGAGGCACAACGTGGGCGTGAACGCGCTGCCTCTACTCCAACCAACTCCTGCACAAGACTGAAATCGGCTGAAGCTACTTGTTGGATAGTCCAGTGCCCCTGATGCAATCGCTCCATCAAGAGGGACGCGGCTGCCTGACTAACACCACATCCCACACCGGTGAAGTGGGCATCTTCAATAGTCTCACCATCAGGGGCAATCCTCAGGTAGACAGTCACCACATCTCCACATTCGGGGTTGCCGCCTTCGACAACCACCGTAGCATCCTCAAGAGCACCGTGGTAGCGCGGATTACGCACGTGATCCCGAAGTCGCTCAAGTGGGCTTTGGGTCATTCCCCACCCCCTGCCTGGTGCCATGAGGAGATCCACTGGGACGCCAACCACGCAGCCGATGAGTGATGGAGCGGTGGGCGATGGGGCATCGCCCCGCCGCCCACCGCGGAGTTACCGCTCGATTGGCACGCCGACAACGTTCCCCCATTCGGTCCAGGATCCATCATAGTTACGGACTTTGGGATAGCCGAGCAGCTCGTGCAAGACAAACCAGGTATGCGAGGAGCGTTCCCCGATCCGGCAGTAGACAATAACTTCTTTATCAGGCGTGACACCTTGGCTCTCGTACAGCTGGCGAAGTTCCTCAGGGGACTTAAATGTCCCATCCTCATTGACTGCCTGGGCCCAAGGAATATTGGCTGCGCCTGGGATGTGGCCACCCCGCAAAGCCCCTTCTTGCGGATAGTCCGGCATGTGGAGGAGCTCACCACGATACTCACCGGGGCTGCGGACGTCGACGAGTGCACCGCGCGGTTCGGCCACCTTCTTGCGATCGCGGTAGCCGATGAAAGCAAGTACCTCCTCTCGCAAAGCGCGGAGCTCAGGATTGGGTGTTGGGACGGGATAGTTGGTGCGTGGGTAGCTGGGGACGTCACGTGTCATTGGACGTCCTTCTGCCTCCCACTTTTTGCGGCCACCATCCATAATGCTGAGTGGCCCGTGGCCCATATACCGGAAGAACCAGTATGCATAGGCGGCCCACCAGTTGTTTTTATCGCCGTAGAACACGATGCGCGTCTCTGGCGTGATCCCCAGGCGAGAGCACAGTTCAGCGAACTGCTCCGGGCCAATAAAGTCACGAACTACAGGATCTTGCAGGTCAGTGTGCCAGTCGATTTTAACGGCCCCAGGGATATGCCCAAGCTCATAGAGGAGCACGTCTTCGTCACTTTCCACAATCCGGATGTTCGGATCGTTAAGATGCTCTGCGACCCATTCGGTTGTCACCAATGCCTCAGGGTGTGCGTAGCCACGGCTGACAACGCGTGGATCAATCTCGACCGTCGCCATTGTGCACCTCCGTTTCGGTCACAGCTGTCTGATTTCCTCTAAGGTATTTCCACAATAGTTGAGAGTTGTCTTCCTGTCAAGGGGTTATGCAGGGACGACTCTGCTTCGAGACACCTCGAGTGTGGTCTCGATCGGCACGGGATGTCGCAGCATATCGGAAACCGGGCACAAGCGCTCGGCCAGAGCGAGGAGTTCCCGGAGGCGTTCCTCCGGTTCCGGGCTGACAATGTGGACGGCGATCTCCAGTCTTTGAAACCCCGGGCGCACCTCAGGATCAATCCCAAGGAAACCGCGAAGGTCAAGCTCTCCCTGCACTTCAACATCAATGGCCTGGATCTGCAACCCCAGCTGCTCGGCCAAGATTGCGAGTGTGAGTTCCTGACAAGCACCTAATGCGACGAGCAAGAGTTCCACCGGATTTGGTCCCCGATCGGTCCCGCCGAATGCCGGTGGCTCATCCACGATAATTGGTTCGAACTGGCGAACACGAGCGATCGCTTGAGTACTCCCAGCCCAAGTGACACGAGCCATCGTGGTTCCAATGGCCAAGCGAGGATTGGCTCGGATAGCTGCGACGAGATTTGTCAATGCTTCCACAACCAAATGTCCGTTACTCCGTGCCGTCATACAAGATGCCTCCTGTCATGATCACAGACCGAGCTGCGCAGTCAATGGTTGGCCGCTGCCACCTAGCGCGTCGGTGCTTTCATCGGAGGTGGCAATGAAGAACACAAGAAGATGGGGGAATGAATCAGTGGGGACTACAGTCGCAGATACGAGGCCAGAATGAATAGACTCCAATCATTGTGGGGCATGGTGGAATGAACCAAGCCAGGAGCCTCCGGGGATTTCTTTTCTGAGCTTGTTGATACATTGTCTGTGGTGCTCCCTCAGCTCGCCACTTCTGCCGCCTCGCAGCGGCTGAGTGTACGCTACTTCTCGGTGTCTCGTCAAGGCGAGACCTCGCCGTACGTCCCGCCGCTTTTCCGGAATACCTTAGTGGGGCCACGCGATGGAGGTAGGATGGCGGGAGCAGGAGCGGTAAGTGTCGCGCCGATGACTTTGATACCTGGCCCTTATCGTGGGGGTAATCCCATTTCCTCCTGGGAGGAGAAAGGAAACCTCCGGACTGTAGAAACGAGAGACCGATCTATTGGCATACCATGGCGGCGGGAGACCGTGCGTTCCGACGCGCAATCAGCGGCAGCTGCGGCGCCGAGATGTCAGTACTGTCGCCAGATACGTTGTTGGGGATCGGGCACACGGTCGTGCCGGGAATTACGGTCGTGCCGTGGGCCTGCAGGCGGCAGTGCCACTGCCGCACTGCAGGCCGGAGCGTGAGACCGGTGCGCTGTGCTCCTTTGGGGGCAGTTAGACCGCTAGCGTTCGACCGCCACGCCGTCGCAGTGGAATTTCTGGGATAAGGAAAGTGAAGAGCAAAGCCAGAAGCAAAATAATCATCCCGGCAAGAAAGACGTGGTCAATCGCTACAGCGAGTGAGTGCTGAATGCTCGCGAGGAGTTGCTGTAGTAATTGTTGACCTTGTGGCCCCAAGGCAGCCGCTTGTTGCTGCATCTTTTGTATTGCCTCTGAGCTCATGAGGATTTGAGGGTTCTGCAGTACGGCAAGGTCCTGCGCTGGTACAACTGCACGTACCTCCGGAGGGATGCGCGCGGCCAGTTCGTGCTGAAAGCGATTTGCCATCACTGTGCCCAAAATTGCTGCGCCGACCGTTCCCCCAACTGATCGGAAAAAGGTGAGGGCAGAGGTCACCTCGCCGAGCCGTTCCAGCGGGAAGGCGTTCTGAACGACGATCGTAAAGAGGCTCATCGTTGTGCCGATCCCGAGCCCAAGGACGATCATGTTGCGCACGACTGTGGAACTCGACGTTTGGACGTCCATCTGGGAGAGGAGAAACATGCCGACGACGGCTACAGCAACAGTAGCGATGCCCAGTATCTTGTAACGACCGGTCCGAGAGAGGATCTGTCCACCAAGGATGCTCGAAAACACAAAGCCGAGCATCATGGGTGTGAGAACCGCGCCAGAATTGGTGGCCGTTCTCCCAAGGACGGCCTGGACGAATAGCGGCAGGTAGAGGATTGTCCCGAACATACCGATCGCGATCAAGAATGCGGCGAGAAGGGTGGGGGTGAAGATGCGGTTTCGAAAAAGTCGAAGATCGAGAATCGGTTCAACGGTTCGTAGTTCAACGAGAATAAAGGAGATGATGAACAAGACACTTACAGTAAAGAGCCCAATGATCTGTACCGAGCCCCAGGGGTACTCAGTTCCTGCCCAGGAGAAGGCGAGGAGCATGGGGGTAACACCAGCGACAAGGAGTGCCGCACCCAGGTAGTCGATACGATGGTGGCGTCCGCTTGCCAGCTTTGGCATCGTGAGCCCAGTGGTCAAGAGTGCAAGCACTCCGATCGGCATGTTCACGTAGAACACCCAGCGCCAGCCCCAATGATCGGTGATCCAGCCACCAAGGCTGGGCCCGATAATGGCGCTGAAGCCGAAGACTGCCGCAAAAAGCCCTTGCCATTTACCACGTTCCGCAGGTGGGAAGAGGTCACCGATAATCGCAATCGCGATCGGGAACAATGCTCCGCCACCGATTCCTTGGATCGCACGGAAGAGGATAAGCTGAGTCATACTCTGCGCCATACCAGACAGCGCCGAGCCGAGCAGAAAGACGAGCATGCCGAAGAGAAAGAATGTGCGCCGCCCGTAGATATCGGAGAGCTTCCCGTAGAGCGGCACGGTAACCGTGGAGGTGAGCATATAGGCCGTGAAGACCCACGCGTAATGCTGGAGTCCGTGAAGATCGGCGATGACGCGCGGCATCGCTGTACCCACGATCGTCTGGTCGAGCGAGGCAAGCAGCATGCCAAGGAGTAAACCAGGAAGGATCAGTACCAACCGCTGTGACCGGATTTCCTGTGTCGATGCAATTACACTTGTGGTTTTCATTGACTTCTTTTTCCTTTCCGAGTCAGCTCACTGTCCGCATGCGTCGTGCGGCCTCCGCGAGTGCACGGACGCCTTGAAGTAAGGCTTGGAGGTCAGCCACGTCCAGCTGACGCAGAAGTTCCCGCCAGTATTGCTCGTTGCCTTGACGCAATTGCTGAAGAAAGTCCTCTCCCGCAGCGGTGAGTTCCACCACTGTACGTCTGCGATTGCGCTGGTCCTCACTTCGCCTGACCAGGGCGAGGTGCACCAAGCGATCGATGAGATGGCTCGCAGTTGGTGGCGTGATCGAGAGCCGCTCCGCTACCTTACTGACCGTCAGGGGTCCGCTGGAAGACAGGACGAAGAGGACCTTCAGTTGAGCCATCGAGAGGTCGAGCTCAGCCAGCCGCGGTGGACTTCGTCGGTGGAGAGAGGAGATGACTTCACGCATTTCGCGAGTGACAGTCTCGATCAGCTCGAGTTGTTCTTCCATGGCTCCTACCTCGCCGAAGGTCATCACAGCCAACGTCCGGAGTCTAGCAGAAGTGTTCGATGACGTCGAATGATTCGACGTTGTCGATTAGTGTGTGGGTAGCATGGCGATGCAGTTGACGTATAATTGAGATGAACTGCGACTGACCATGACGGATCCTGCAGATTCCGCTCCACCCCTTCCCTTCCCGCGTTCGAGCCGGGCATACGCCCGGCTCGACGTTGTTGACGTGCTCGTCGTGCCTGATCGGCAACACTTGTCGAACAGGTGCGCCCATGCTACGATGCAGGTACGTGTGTACGTACACATTCGTGGGGGACGGCAATGCGACCCAAGCAACTCTGGCAAGTCGCTCTGGGGGACCTAGCGAAGCGCGTCTCGCGGGCAAATTTTGAAACATGGCTCAAACACACCGAGCTTGTCGGCATTGAAGAAGACTGTGCCATTGTGGTGGCTCCATCTACCTTCGCTGCAGAACAGTTGCGTGTGAAGTTTGCACAGGATATCCAAGAGACGCTCTCTTTGCTCCTTGGTCGGCCGATCGCTGTCCAGTTCACTGTACACGGGATGGACTCGAACAGTGTTGCTCTGGGTCGGCGAGGGTCGCGCCGCTCGACCGAGTCCGCGGAGCCCTCGACGAAACAACTGGCATTGACGCCGTCGCCAGAGCACGGCCTCAATCCTCGGTACACCTTCGAGAAATTTGTGGTCGGGCCTAGCAACCGCCTTGCTCATGCTGCTGCTCTTGCCGTTGCTGACCGCCCCGGCGAAAAGTTCAATCCGCTTTTCATCTACGGTGGGGTGGGCCTGGGAAAGACGCATCTCCTCCATGCAATTGGCCACCGAGCACTCACGCATCGCCCGGGATTGCGCGTCTGTTATGTTTCATCGGAGGCGTTCACGAATGATCTGATTAATGCTATCCGTCATCAACGGACAGACGAATTCCGGAATCGTTACCGGACAATTGATATCTTAATGATTGATGATATTCAATTTATCGCTGGAAAAGAGAGTACCCAAGAGGAGTTTTTCCACACGTTCAATGCTCTCTATCAAGCAGGCAAGCAAATTGTGATCTCCAGTGACCGGCCGCCGCGGCTGATTCCGGATCTTGCTGACCGTCTCCGTTCTCGCTTCGAAGGAGGACTCCTGGCGGACATCCAACCACCAGATCTGGAAACGCGACAGGCGATTCTGATTGAGAAGGGGCGCGAACTCGGCATGCACCTTCCCAATGATGTGGTCGAGTACATTGCTCGTCGGGTGGAAAGTAACATCCGTGAGCTCGAAGGAGCTCTGAACCGGATCGTCGCCCTGGCGCAACTCACCCATCAACCGATCACGCTCGCACTTGCAGTCGAAGCACTCCAAGAGAGTGGTGGACGGTCACAGCGGGAGCAGCTGACGCCGGAACTGGTGCTCCAGGCAGTTTGCAGTCATTTTCGCGTCTCATTGGCTGAGCTTGTTGGTCCCGGTCGAAGACGGGAGGTGGTTGTCCCTCGCCAAGTGGCGATGTTTCTCCTACGAGACGAGCTGGGCCTTTCCCTCGTCGAGATCGGTCAGCGACTTGGTGGCCGTGATCACACCACGGTTCTGCACGGAGTCGAGAAGATTGAACAGGAGTTGATGCGGGATGAGCAGTTGCGTGGCGAGGTACTGGCACTCCGTGCACGTTTGTACCAAGATGCAACTGCTTCGGCGCTGGCACGCCGCTAGACGCGCCAGAGAAGCGCGCTCACCAGTACAACGATAACCAGGCCGATCCACACCACCGCGATTCCCTGAACGCCCGCCGTAAGGCCAGCAGCTGCGGTGAGCGGAATCGCCGCAAGGAGGACGAGCGTCAGTGTAAGACCTTTCCCCAGTGCGGTTCGCCTTCGTCGTCGTTCGCGTTCCTGCCAGAGCTCCTCGACTCGCCGCTCAATTGCCTGGTTGATCTGTACCAGAAAGTAGTCTATGAGCTCGCGGTCATAGTCCGGACCAAGTTCTTGGCGCGATGCTAGGGTGATGCGTACCTCGTCGCTGAACCCCGGATCGAGGGAGATCCGGGTGTCCGGAGGCGACCCGGTGAGAGTAGTGATGAGTGTCCGGACAACTTGCGCGAACCGGGGAGGAGATCTGCGCTGTGCTGTCATGATGCACCTCCCGGTTAGATAACCGAGGAGATCGCGACACGTGCCGGATCAAGCCGCTGCGCCAGGACTTCACCAAGATGCAGCGGCCGACGGCGCGTGAAGTGCGCGATCTGCTCGCGGCAGGAAACACCACTTACAACCACGATTGTCTCCGGTGGCTGCTCAAGCACCTTGGGAAAGAGTCGATCTGCTCCAATCTTCCTCGAAATCTCGTAGTGTTCTACTTCGTACCCAAAGGAGCCAGCCATCCCACAGCATCCTGCGCCACTCTCTTCCACCTGGTAACCTGCCGCGCGCAAGAGCGTCAGCGCGTGTTTGACTCCGACCAAAGCCTTTTGATGGCAATGACCGTGGAAGAGGATCCGCGGGCCGGGATCGGAACGGAAAGGAAGCGCCAATCCTTCGCGCTCGATGGCGCGTGCCAGGAACTCTTCGAGCAAGAAGGTCTGCTCGGCGACGATCGAGACATCGTCGGAGGGTGGCAAGAGGTCAGGATATTCGTCACGGAACGTGAGAATGCAACTTGGCTCGGTGCCAATGATCGGGATGCCAGCACGTGCGAAGGGTGCGAGGAGGGCGACGTTCTCCCGCGCCACACGTTGCGCGTCACGGAGAAGCCCTTTGGAGATCATGGGGCGGCCACAGCACTGTCGCCGCTCCAGCACCAAGACTTGGTAGCCTGCAGCCTCCAGAAGCAGGACTGCAGCTTGCCCGATTTCAGGATAGTTGTAGGTGGCGAAGGTGTCGTGGAAATAGATGACCGGTCCGCGAACTCCATCGGTGCGGGGGATGTGCTGGTCGCGGAACCACCGATCAAATGGAACGTGGGCGAAAGCCGGAAGAGAGCGCTTGGGGTGGATGCCTAGTACCCGCTTGGCAAGTGTGCCGAACGGAGTTCGGAGAGCGAGGTTACTGAGAGGAGCCAAGCGAGAACCGAGTCGGTTCAAAAGGTGAATGTGCGCGAAGGCGCGCGCGCGCAGTGGTGTCCCGTGAACAGCAAAGTACTGCGCGAGGAATTCCGCCTTAATCCGTGCCATATCGACGCTGGAGGGGCATTCTGTCTTGCACGCCTTACAGGCCAGACAGAGGTCAAATACGTCATAGGTTCGTGGGTCGGTGAAGTGCCGTGGTTCGAGAATGCGGCCGGCCAGTGCATTCCGCAGCGCATTGGCACGGGCGCGTGTCGTGTCACGCTCGTCGCGGGTCGCCATGTAGGAGGGACACATGGTGCCAACACCGAGCTTGCGGCAGACACCGGCTCCGTTGCACATCTCGATTGCGCGCAGGAAACCGCCATCTTGGCGGAAGGCAAAGAAGGTCTTTGGCTCGATTGGCCGATAGTCCGGTCCGTACCGTAACTGCTCATCAAGTGGCGGACAATCGACAATCTTTCCTGGATTAAGGAGGCCAAGTGGGTCAAAAGCAGCCTTGAGCTCTTTCATACACTGGTAGAGCGTGGGACCGAAGAGGAGAGGATTGAGTTCGCCGCGAGCCAAACCGTCGCCATGTTCGCCACTGAGGACGCCTCCGAACCGTTTGGCGAGCGCCAATGAGCCCTCGGTCAGTGCTCGCATTGTCCGCACACCTTCGGCCGTCTTTAGATTCACGAGGGGGCGGACATGGAGACAGCCAGCGCTGGCATGGGCGTAGAAAGCAGCCTTTGTGCCGTGTTCGGCAACAAGCCGAAGAATCTCACGCACATATTCCGCAAGGTGATTGACGGGCACCGAGACATCTTCAATACAGGCGATCGGTTTGAGATCACCGCGAATGCTGTAGAGGAGACCGAGGCCGGCTTTGCGAACCGCCCAGACATCCGCTTGTTGTTGGCGATCGGTAATGGCGAGTGGATCGCGACCCAACCGTTGCTCCTGGACTAACCGGAGGAGATGATCCAACTTGCTCTCTAGCTCTGATTCACTCTCAGCATAGTACTCGACCATCAGCAAGGCTTCTGGCACACCGCTTAAGAAGGCGATACGTGAGGCGTAACCGGGTTGTTCTCGGGTCAACCGGATCAGTAGTCCGTCCATCAGTTCTACTGCCGATGGTTCTGTCTCAAGCAGGGCCGGTACCGCTTCCATCGCTGCGACAAGGTCATCGAACTGCAGTAGGAGAAGTCCAGTGAGTCGAGGAAGCGGTACAAGGTTCAAAGTGTACTCGAGCCCGACTGCTAATGTGCCCTCTGAGCTGGCCAGGAGACGAGCCACATTCAGCTGAGGTTCGAGGAGGACAGGAAGGCCGTAACCACTGGCACGGCGCCAGTGTTTGGGATACTCACGGGCAATCGCTTCCCCGTAGTGCGTCCGTAGTCGGAGGAGTTCGCGGTAGAGCAGCCCTTCACGGGAATCCCGCGCAGCGCGGCGCTCAACCTCGTCCCAAGGAAGTGATCGGAAGGTGAGTTCGGTGCCGTCGGAGAGCAGTGTATGGGCTTCGTGCACATGATCGGCCGTCATGCCGTACAGTATCGAGTGTGAGCCCGATGCATTATTACCAATCACCCCGCCAATGGTCGCTCGATCAGCACTGGCTGGATCTGGACCGAACATAAGGCCGTGGCGGCGGAGCTTGGCGTTCAATTGTGCTAAGACAATCCCAGGTTGGACACGGGCGAGGCGCGCACTAGGATCAACGTCAAGGAGTTGGTTTAAGTACTTGGAGAAATCGATAACTACCGCCCGACCGATGGCCTGCCCAGCAAGACTGCTGCCACCACCGCGCGGTAGGACCGGTACACCAAACTGCCGTGCCAGTTCGATGGTCCAACGGACATCATCATACGTTCGAGGGATTACCACACCGAGCGGCTCGATCTGGTAGTTGGAAGCATCAGTACTGTAGAGCATGCGGCTGTAAAGATCGAAGCGGACTTCACCTTCAAGTCGCCAACTCAATTCTTGTTCCAAGGCTGCGATCACATCACCAGGAGGAGTGGTTGCGGATACCTTCTTACTGGATGGAGCAGTTGTCACGTTCGCCAACCCTTCCTAGGCAGGAGGAAAGACCTTGCCATCCGTATCCAGGTGGCAGTCTAACACTGGCGATGACAACAGTCATTCAGCGAAGTCCTCGATTTCCGGTTGGTCGAGACGCCACAGGCGCTGTGGTGGAGGGTAACCAAAGCTAAGAAGCCGATTGAGAACACTCATGATGACCTGATCCGGTGTGGAAGCACCAGCAGTCAGACCGATACGGCGTATTCCCTGAAGAAGCGTGGGATTGAGCTCTTCCGGTCGTTCAATCAGGACACTTGACGTCCCGAGGTCACGGCAGAGCTCGACAAGGCGTGCTGAATTGGAGCTTTTGCGGCCGCCCACAACAATAACCAGGTCAACCTGACGAGCAAGCTTGGCCAGCGCCTCTTGACGTTCCCAGGTTGGTGGGCAGATGGTATTTACCACACGGAGTTCACCGCCATGGGGAAGAACCCAGGCTAACAAGGCTTGAGCAAAGGCAAGAAGATCATCAGTTCGCTTGGTTGTCTGGCTGATGAGTGCAACTTTGCGTGGTGGTGGCGAGGTAGCCAGTGTTCCCCGTGGACCATCCCAGGGGAGATCTTGAGGTGTACGGGCCGCACAGGCGCGAGTCGTTCCTGCCCAACCGAGTATGCCGCGTACCTCCGGATGTGATGCATCGCCGAAAATGACGAGAAAATAGCCTTGATCAGCAAGGCGTTTTGCTAAGCGTTGCACTTTCGTTACAAGTGGACAGGTTGTGTCGATGAGTGCCAAGCCCAGCCGTTCACTGTCCTCATACCATGCTGGAGGGGCTCCGTGAGCCGTGATGGCGATTTGCTGGAAGCCTTGTTCTTTGGCTGTGGCCATGTCGGTGACTGGGATAACACCCTCACGCTGCAGTTGCTCGACCACAATGGGGTTGTGGATGATATCGCCAAGCGCAGCGATTGGCTTTTCCAGAGCAGCCTGACGAACAATCTGGAGGGCCCGTCGAACACCCCAGCAGAAGCCGAGAATTTCTGCGAGAATAATTTCTCGGTCACTGCACGTGGTGTTTGTCGTCTGTGGTCTAACTGTCATGGCGATCTCCCTTTCGCTGCTGGCTGGCGACGACTGGAAAAACTACTCTGGAGTGCGGAAGAGGATGATCGGCACTGAACAGTTGCGTGGTCACAAAAGCGGACAGGAGGACCCCAGGAAGCCCAGCACCAGGATGTGTTCCCGCACCAACAAAGTACAGGCCGGGAATACCTGAGCGATTATGTGGTCGGAAATAGGCTGACTGGAGGAGAGTGGGCTCAAAGGAAAAAGCCGCACCATGTCGACTGCGATAGACGTGCTCGAAGTGTAGTGGCGTCCACTCATCCCAGACTGTTATGGCTTGCTGCAAGCCAGTCAAGCCATGGACGTGTTCCAGCGTAGTGAGGACGCGCGCCCGAAAAGCGGCACAATGCTCACTCTGCCAAAGCGCGCGACCAAATCCCAAGTGAGGTACCGGAACCAAAATGTAGAGGCTTTCATGTCCTGGTGGAGCGAACGTGTGATCAGTGTGCGCTGGAGCATGAAGATAAAAGGATAACTCCGAAAGTGTTTCTACGCCATGGGAGAGCTCACGTAATTGCTGGAGATAGTCCAGAGGCATAATAATCGTATGATGGGCGAGATGCGAATACTGACGATTGGTGCCGATGTAGAGTAAGTAGCAGCTGATCGAATAACGACCGTACTCAACGACTCTTCGGAGATAGGAGGGGAGTGAGACGGAGGGTGGAAGAAGTTCGGTGAGGGTCGTGGCAACGTCCGAACTTGCGATCACGGCGTTGGCCATGATGGTCCGACCAGTCTCGAGAACGACACCACGCACGGTGCCGTTGTGATCAGTCAGCAGGCGACTCACTGTCTGCCCATAGAGGAGGTGTCCTCCGAGACGTTGCACGAGCTGCTCCAGCAGCTTGACCACCGACCACATGCCGCCGCGAGCAAACCAGACGCCTTCCAGCCGCTCAATATAGGGTATGATACTATATATCGCACTTGCTCTTAGAGGATTTCCTCCAATGAAAAGAGGATGGAATGAGAATACCATCCGCAGGTGCGGTTCCCGAAAGAAACGTCCAATAAACCTATATACACTTTCATGTGCCCGTAGACGTAACAGCTCTGGGAGAATGCGCAGAAACTGGGCCGCACGGTCGAACGGTTGCCGGGCAAGGTCCCCAAAGGCTCGTGTGTAGATTTGCTGCGTTACAGTCATGAATTGGCGAAACCCCGCAACAGCCGTGTGGTCAAACCTCACAATCTCCTCTTCATCCCGCGACCGATCTCCCCAGTAGTCAAATTGGCGGCCGTCTGAGAACAAGATCCGATAGTATGGCTGTAGGGGAATCAGTTCGATCTCCTCATGGAGTTCTGTGCCAGCGAGGTGACAAAGTTCGTTGAGGAGTGATGGCAGTGTGATCAGGGTCGGTCCGATATCAAAGCGGTAGGGACCAAGCTGCAGTTGACCGGCTCGGCCCCCTGGCCGATCGAGCGCTTCAACAATGGTCACGCGATAACCAGCAGCGAGCAGTCGGATGGCACTGGCCAGGCCGGAGAACCCAGCACCGATAATGACGACGTCCGTCATTCTGCAGTCCTCTCTAGTACTTGAGCAAACCGCGAATTGTGCTCTTCATAGGAAGAACGTTGAAGTTTGACTGTCAACTGATCGTGAAGCTTGGATGGATCGTCCGTGCTCGACACCAGGATCGGTGCTTCCGCGACGACCTTGATTGATCGATCACTCCCGTACTGCAGACGAATTGGCAGGATCGGTACTGGTTGACCGAGGGTTCGTGCGGCTCGGTGCGCAAGCCAGACAGCGCCGTTGTACACCTGGCTGTTGTTGAGTCTTCGATCAGGGAGATGAGGATCGATCAGCGGATAGCCCTCAGGGAAGATGACGATTGCCTGCCCTGTGCGGAGTCGTCGCAACGCTTCACGGAGACCAGCAAAGAGCTGAGTTCGCCCTTGCAAGGGGTCGTACACCAGGTTCGGTCGCATCAGTTCTCTTGGGCGCACAATAACTGGCCAGCCGGCAAGATGACAGAGTGTTTCCATCACTCGACGCCAGCGGTGAGACGGTACCCAATCGAGCGCGACCAGAAAGCGCACGTGTCTTGGGAGGAGGGCAAGAAGCGCACGCCCATCGTCCAAGTGGTGGATATGCTGCGCCGCGACAATCACTGGCCCCTGCATTGGAATCATGTCCAGATTCTCACCAGAATAGTGCCGTCCTCTTAGCGTCAGGCGTGAGAGGAAGCGCAGCACAAGCCAGGCGGCACGTTCCACGACATGGTCCGTATCGGTCACGCTCGATACTGTTTGGCCGGAATCATCCCTTGGTCGTTCTTTTGCTAGTAGAGCCAATGTGGCTGGAATGAGTCCGAGTACGGCAGCGATGATCACCGGAGGCCAGAGACCCACGACAATACACAGCACGGAAGCAAATAGCATGTTGGCAGCATAAACTGCGAAAGGTAGACCTGCTGGAAGAGTTGACGGCATATCACTTCGCCAGATAAGTCGCGTGACGGTCAGGAAGGCTGCTCCGGTGAGTGCCCAGCCAACAAAATTGATGAGTGGCATACCAAAGTACGATCCGGTCTGGTGCCAGACCCAAAAGCGCGCCTGCATGGTCTCGTGAGCCATGGCGGGGTCAAGCACCAGGTCCCAGACGACGAGAAGCCAGACTCCGATGGGAATTGTGATCCAAGCAGCAGTCGTCCGTAGCCAGCGCTTGGAGAGTTGTGTCGCCAGAATCCAGGAAGCTAAACCAACGGTAAACCAAGAGAGGGGGATCGTAAACGGGACGCGGTCGAGGATTTTCGGCCCCAGCCCTGCCGTATAGCTGTAATTGCCGAACGGCCATCCGGTACTTGTCCCGATCAGCTCTGCAGCAAGCGAAAGAGTGGTACTGATCAAGAAAAACCACAGTACACGCCGGCCAAGGGCCTGCCATCCGTACAAGAGCATGGCTAGCGCGCCGAGCACGATATACCCGACGCCGCCCCAGTGCATGCCGAAGGCGTAGATCTTCCGCCCCAGTTCCAAATGTGCCCAAAGTTCCGGTCGGCGTAGTGCAATGGCAATGCCGCCAAGGCCAAAGCCGAGCGCCATAACGTAACAGAAGAACACGAACCAGGCAATGCGGTAATTGCGCATTAGTTCCCCCTTCGCTGAATCATGCGGCCACGCCAGCGCCGATCACCTGCCAGTGCTGCCTGCACAATCCGCAGCACGACGATGGGATCGAGCAGCGGCGAGAACCAAAAGAGTGGTGCTGGTCGCCGGTATGCCTCGCGCATTCCAATGAGAACGCCGAGACGGATCATGGTGGCGAAGAGTGCAGGCCAGAGCTGTCGGCGCTGTGACCAGCTAAGGAGCAAGAGGGGTAGCCACAGCCCCTGACTTCCAACCAGAACAGCGAGGTCTATCACCGTCCGAATCCGCCCCTGGTGATCAGTAAGCGGGAGCGATCTGGGCCATGCTGACCAGACGGCTCGTGCATCAGGGTACGAAACGACAAAGGTTTCATCGATGGAGGCAAGAAACGCGACAGCAGTATCAGCCCGGGTGAGCAGACGCGCGATGGCGACATCCTCGGCATTTGCGTTCTGAACAGGTCGCAAGCCATCGAGTTTCTGTATGGCGCTGCGGTGCAACACGAAGGCTTGGCCGTTGATAAAGGCGCGATTGACCGCGTTATCAACACGTCCCGGAATACCGATGCGGTAAATAATTGACGCCAACATGGCTGGGTGCAGCAGCCAGCTGAGGGCGTCCCATCCGGGTACCTGAGTGAGCGCTACCGAGGCAGCTTCAACCCTCAAGGTTGTGACCGTCTTGATGAGGCGTGCGACGAACTCGGGTGCGGGACGGACATCGGCGTCAATGGAAATGAACCACGTCGTATTGGGCTGGGCAGCGGCTATTCCTTTGATGAGTGCCCAACTTTTACCATTGACGCCCTCTGGCGGTGCGCCTGCTGCAAGGAGGCGCACACGGTGATCGCGAGCTGCATAGGCCGCAATCAGCTCCCGTGTTCGATCGGTCGAACCGGTATCGATCACCAGAATCTCCTGAAGTGGCATACTCTGCTGCAGTAAGCCCTCAAGACAAGGGGCCAGACGCGACTGCTCGTTGAACACTGGAACCAGAACTGTAATCATCGCGGCATCAGGAGGCAGCGTAATCCCCCGCGGTTCGATCGATAGCGTGAGACGCCGGATACCAGTGGCGATCAGGCGCCAGAGGACAAGCAACGTGCTGACAGCACACCAATATGCAATCAGCTGGTGTGTCTTTCTCCAGATACTCATAGCTGATATTCTCCTTGAAGTTCTAGCAATACTTGGCATACGAACGGGAAAGCTGGGTGCTCTGGGCGAATCAGTTGGTGATCGCCTTTAAGCGTGTAGATCAACGGTGGTGTCGGAAAATATTTTGCCAGGTGGTAAGAATCACGAACGGGCACAGTGGAATCGTTTTGGCCGTGCACGATGATGACCCTGGTAGAGATCGCTCGCGCCCGTTTTCGGGCTAGTGCAGCTGCCTGTCCGAGTTGGTGAACGAGTCTCCAAGGGACACGAAGCGAACGGAGCTGTGCGCGAATCACCGGATTCTGCAGGTCGAGAAGCGGATTCCAGCGGACCAGGGTTTCTTGAAGGATCGGATCTTCGAAATTGATGCGTGCAAAAGGTTGGGGGCCGGAACTCACACGCTTCAAAAGAGGGAGGAGTACCTGGTAGATCCGTGGGAGCGGTAAGCGAGAGAAGGGTGCCAACAGCACAAGGGTGGCCGGTTGCAGTCGTGCAGCCAGGTGAATGGCCAGGGTGCCACCGAAAGAGAAGCCGACGATGACCAGGGCGCGAGGATCGGGAATCGTGAGGGCTATCTCCTCAAGATGCTGTAACCAGGAATCGAGTGTCATTGCTGGGAGCTCTGCCAGTCGCTCACCGAAGCCGGGGAGGAGCGGGGCGATGACTGCAGCTCCTCTGCCATGGAGCTGTTCCGCAAGGGGACGCCATTCAGCTGGCGTACCCAGAAAGCCGTGGATGAGAAGATAGGTTGGTTGGCCTCCTCGCCAGGTGAGGGGCGCATGTTCGGGCGTCGCAAATGCCTTGGAGAGTGCTACAAGCAAGTCGGACATAGCTTTCTTCGGTCCCGTTCTAACGACTGGTGTAGTCGCCAGGCACGGAGGATGGCGAGAATCTTGTCGTCGGCACCAGTGACCGCTCTGAGGCGGAGGCTATCGAAGCGATTCCGCTCCAGGGCGGTCAAAATGCTGCGGTACAGTTCGGCTGCACTGAGAATTCCGAAGCGAACCGGACGTGGTAGGCAAGTGTAGCCGTGCTGCGCCCGATCGTAGAGGAGTCGAGCGCGTTCGGTTTGCAGCCGGATAAGTAATCGCACCTCCTGAGGGGGAGGAGCGAACTCCGTTGCCAGGGCTCGGAGCGAAGACTCGCTGACACGAAATCGCGACAGATCCTCTTGTGGCAGATAGAGGCGATGGCGACGCAGATCTTCACCAACATCGCGTGCAATGTTCGTCAGCTGCATAGCAAGGCCCAGCGTCTTTGCTGCCTCTAACCCGCGTCGACACCGGACCCCGAGTAACGGGGCTAGGGTCAGTCCGACGGTGCCGCCGACGCCGTAACAGTAGTGTAATAATTCGGCAAACGTGGTGAGCCGTCGCGGTCGTAAATCGTCGAGAAGACAGTCGATCAGTTCGACAGTGTAGTTGGGGTTGAGGTGGTATCGCTGGAAGACGCTGGCAACGAGGGTAGCAAGGGCTGGGTCTGGAGGGGGTGGGCGAAAGTCGAGGAGGACCCAGGTCCGCCAACTGAGCAGAAGAGAGCGGGCGATGGGCTCAGGGTATTGCGGATCGTCGGCGAAGTTATCGAGGGTGCGAAAGAAAGCGTACAGCGTAGTGATGTCGGAACGGATCGAGACTGGAAGAAAGAAACTTGCTAACCAGAAACTCCGTCCGTGGCGCGCCAAGATTTTCCTGACTGTCTCCTGCATGCTTGTCCGCCCTACCTCCTGTGGGTCCGCTGGAAAGCCAAACTAATATTTGTTCACCGCTGGCGACATAGAGCAACACATTCACACCTCGTCGACATTGTACTAGTGCTCGGTCGTGTTGACCAGGGGCGGGCTTGGAAGGCTAAAGGTTCGGCTTGTGTACTCCTGGAGAAACGATGTTCAGGGGAAAGCCGACGCAGCCTCCTCAAGTGAAGACCACTGCTGGGATCGCCGAAGTCTCACGGACTCATGCTGCGCCATGTCTGCGGAGAGGAATGACTGACTTGGTGGAGATGAGTCGAATGGGAAAATCGGGGCAGTTGTGCAGGCAGCCAGCTCTGGTGGTGGTACTGACTTGAAGAGGAAAGTGAGGGGCGTGAAAAATGAGAAAACAAGAAAGGTCCGTCTGTATCATGAGATTCCGTGAATATGTAACAGTGACATTATAAAGCTGTATTAACGTAGGTTCTCTGATGTTATTCATAAGCTAGATAAATAAACCACGTGAAATTACAAGGGATTGTAGCAATTACTTGGGTTAGTCTGGGCTCATTCTGGCGGAGATTGGTTTGGCTGGTGAGGGGCGGCAATGGGAGGGCGCCTGTGAACAGCTGATTGGCGTGGATTGCTGAGCGTGGCTCACAATAAAGCTTCAGCCACTTTAAAGTCTTACCAGAAAGGTGTGCAAAAGGTGTATGAAAGAATGTAGATGTTGAATATCGTAACGCTGATCCTACATCTGTAATCAATAATACAAGGGTATATGCTCGTGGTTCGGTGTAGGGCTGGTATGGGGTTTCTGCGAGTCGCACAGAACGAGGATATCTGTCAACAGAGGTCGCTTTGCTGATTCTGCCGCTGCACGGCTGGGAATACGGTGCACTGTCGCGGTACCGGGCTCCGAAGCAAGGTCCACGACCTGATCGGTAGTGACCGTCGCTGGGAGCTGCTCCGTGGGTCATGATCGGTGACATAGGCGACAATAGCGGGGGACGGCGACCGTCCCCACGCCGAGACACTCGCTCATTTGCTGTTCCGTGCGATGCTACTTGCGTAGCCCTGAGAGGAGGAGCGGTAGCGCTTGGTCTACGAACTCCTGGGCGTCCTTGCCACTCAGCCGTGCGTTAGCGTGGAGAGCTTCGGCTATGGACAAAATGACCAAAGATGCCAATCGCTGGTCTACCTCGCGCCCTTCACCGCGCTCACGAGCAGCTGTCAAAAGGTTCTCGATCGGCCGGACCAGGCAATCGAGGGCAAGTTCGGTCAGCCTCTTCCGATGGTCTTCCGAGATCGCAGGGAAGTCGGCCAAGAGCATCCGTGCCATGTCAATTGGTGGATGAGTCGCAAGCCACTGGAGCACGGCCCGGAGTCCTGCCTCTAAAGAGTTACCGGCGGCGGCAATTGTCTGTTCCAGGCCTTCGCGGTGAGCTTGCAGGCCGCGCTCCGTAACACTGACATAGAGCTCCTCCTTTCCACCTGGGAAGTGATAGTAGAGCGATGCCTGGCGAATGCCGAGTTCTTGAGCAATATCTCGTAGGGTGACTGCCTTGTACCCGCGCTCGGCGAAGAGTCGCTCGGCGGCAGCCTGA